>NZ_JAWRXI010000010.1:0-300330 GCF_046535075.1 Brevibacillus sp. SIMBA_040 | reverse complement strand
AGATGAACCGCCGTATACCGAACGGTACGTACGGTGGTGTGAGAGGACGGGGGCTAGCCACCCCCTCCTACTCGATTGAAATTTAAAGCAAGAAAGTAACAATTACAAATTAGATTATACATTTACGCAAATCAATTGAGTCAATGGTGATGATCATGTAATGCGCCAGTTTGTTGACTCAGATACCGGAGAAATATTCTACACCGAGGAAGTGTTGCGCCGGTCGGATGAGATAGTAAAAGTATTTCGCCCTGTCGGCCGTAGCTCAAAATTTGTAAAGATCAAAGCCAGCCAGAAGGCAAAGAGACGGCTAAGGAAGCTGTCTCTCGCAGAGGCTGGCTTTTTGTTGAAGATCGCACCATACGCATCTGAGGGAACAAACCTCCTGCAGGGTGATAACGAGCGCGGTCAAAAGGGAATGCCGCTCACGGTAAAAGACCTTGCCCGCATCGCTGACTGCTCCTATCCAACAGCGCGCAAGATCGTGAAGACATTCATTGAGCTGCACGTCTTACGCCGCACCGATCTGGAAGGGCGGTCAGCATTGGCAATCAATCCGCTTTATTCCCTCAACGGGAAAACAGCAGAAGCGTGGCTCCTGCAGCTGTTCAAACAGGAGATCACAGAGGCTGGAGAAGACCCCAATTTGGATTAGGGGGTCGCCAGAAGGAAACAGCCAGCAGAGCCTTGGCGCTCTAAGCATCAACCGCATTTTTTGCGGTGAAAGGAAACATATACTTTTTCGCATGAATAGTAGTCGTTTCGTTACACCACCAAAACACAGCACCAGCCCAACTGCAACAAGGCTTTCAGAGGTTTCGGGGCTGGCGATATTCTTTATTCTTACTTTAATGCCACGAAGGAGCTGAACAGCTTGGACATACGGAAATTACATATCTCAAAGGTCAACCCTGCTCCCTATAATCCGAGGGTAGACTTACAGCCTGGTGATCCAGAATACGAGAAGCTGAAACGATCGATTCAGGAGTTTGGATACGTGCAGTTGCTTGTCTGGAATGAACGATCAGGAAACCTCGTTGGAGGGCATCAAGGATTCAAGATACTAGTTAACGAGCTAGGGAGGACTGAGGTAGACGTCTCTGTTGTGGACCTGGATGATGCCCAGGAGAAAGCACTCAACATCGCTCTAAACAAGATCAGTGGTGCTTGGGACGAGGAAAGGCTCGCACTGGTGTTGGCTGAGCTACAAGAGAGCGAATTGGATCTCACTCTTTCTGGCTTCGACATTGAGGAAGTCACAGAATTGCTCAGTGAGTACATAGACACCGAGGTGGACGAACCTGTTGTCCAGGATGATTTTGATATCCAGAAGGCGCTAAACGAGATTAAGGAGCCCGAGACGAAGCCAGGGGATATCTGGCAGCTGGGACGGCATCTTCTCATGTGTGGAGATTCTACAAGTCTGGACAATGTGCAGACACTCATGGATGGTACAAAGGCTGATTTGGTAGTGACGGACCCTCCGTACAATGTCGCTTTTCAGAGCGATTCAGCCGAGCTCGCTGCAGATGGGCGGGAAAGCATCATGAATGATGATATGCCCATGGAGCAATTCGAGGTGTTTCTGGAGGATGTTTTCCGAAGTTATGCAGCGGTTATGGAAAAGCAGGCTGCTATTTATGTTTTCCATCCTTCTGGTTATCAGCGTGAATTCGAGAATCAAATGAACTCAGCTGGTATCGTCGTCAGAAGACAGTGCATCTGGGTGAAAAATGCGTCTACATTCGGATTCGCTCAGTACAAATTCAAGCATGAACCAGTGTTCTATGCTCATTTGAAAGGGCAAGCTCCCGCATGGTACGGGGATCGCAAGCAGACGACAGTTTGGCGGTCAGGTTTACAAGCAGAAGTGAATGAACCTGAGACGGTCTGGGAAGTGTCACGAGGCGACGTCAATAAATACGTTCATCCCACACAAAAGCCTCTCGAGCTCCTGGCTATCCCGATCAGAAACAGCAGTCAGAAGCATGACACGGTTGCGGACTTCTTTGGCGGCAGCGGATCAACACTCATGACTTGTGAACAGATGGGACGCACCTGCAGAAGCATGGAGCTCGACCCAAAATTCTGCGATGTCATTAAGCGTAGATATTACGAGGCAACCGGCATAGAGCCAGTCCTAATTCGTAGGTTGCAGGAAGCTGCTTAAAACAGCAAAAGGGAGACGCGTGAACGTCCCCCTCTGCACCCGGGTCACCCCGGCTGAGATAGCGAAGAGCTGCGGCCGCAGTTTTTAACCAAGTCGCTATCTCGTTTTCCATTTTACAGGAAAGCCGAGGGTGTCACAATGAAAACAACAGCCGAACTATCTCCGGTTGATTCTCTTGATCTTCTCTTGCAGCACGAAGTTGAAATGATGGAAGGCATTATAGAATCAAAGGAGCAATACAGAAAAGTCATAAAAGCAGCCATAGCAAAATGGGTAAAGGACTTCCAGTCTGGTCATATTGAAATCAAGACGGTTGATGATTTGAAGAAGCTGATCGAGCTTGATATCGAATTGCAAAAGGATACGATCTGAGTGTTAAAATGGAAAGCCATTTCCTTATAGTGGGTATGGGCAGGTACGCCCAAAAACCACAAGGAGGATTTTCTAATGACACACACTGACGAGTTTGTCCTGACAATGATGTATGTAGCAGTTGAGAAAGGAAAAGAACTGGGGACTGTTCACAGTTACTTTTCAAAACGAAATGATTTAGGGGATTTAATCCGGGCCATGATTATGTTGGAGCGATTGGGTTATGTAACCGTTCCGTCAGAATCTTGGAGTTATGGTGATTCCTACAACCCAGTTCCAGTAGAAATCGTTATGACTGGCGTGAAGCTGACAAATCACGGCAGGCAAAAGGCACGACAACTAATACCAATCGTGAGAGAGCGTCTGAAATAGGCGCTCTTCTTTTTTGAAATCAAACCTTTTTCAATCAGCATCTCCGTCGTCATCTTGTTGATCATCAATAAAATTTTTTGGTGGAATGTAAAAGTTTGATTTATGGAGCATGTAAAAGCCGATTCCAACTATAAGGATGAGAGAATAGATTGTGAGAATTTCACTCATCTTACTGAGCTCCTTCGCAAACAGTAATTTACAGATCTTATGTAGCATTAAAAAATACATGACTATATTTTAGATTCAAACATAAATAACCGGGGGTGGTGATATGTAATGGCTCGTGCAAGGAGTCCGAATCGTGAGCTCGCTGAAAAGATGTACTTAGAAAGCGGAGGAACCATTCTTCTCAAGCAAATTGCCGAGCATCTTGGGGTAAGCGATTCGCTCGTTAGAAAGTGGAAGAATCAGGACAAATGGGCATTAAAGCTAAATAGTAACGTTACCAATGGTAAAAGTAACGTTACTAAAAAAGTTGGCGCACCAAAAGGTAACAAGAACGCAGCTGGACACGGGGCTCCCAAGGGAAACAAGAATGCTGTAGGCAATGCAGGCGGCGGTGCTCCCCCGCGTAATACAAACGCTGTGAAAACAGGAGAGCATCAATCTATTTGGATGGATGCACTTTCTTCTGAGCAGCAGGACGTAGTGGCGAGGGTCAACTTAGAGCCAATGGAACAGATAAACCAATCCATAACGCTCTATGCCTGGCGCGAACGCGAAATCATGATTAGGATAGCAAGGATAGAAAGTGGACTCACCGAGAAACAACGGCGCGTCCTACAGCAACGACTATCATTAAAGGACCCTGTTCAGGTCTACGATGAAAAGCTAGGCAAAAACAAGACAGTCGTTGTCTCACGTAATGAAATGGTAACCACCGAGATTGCTGAGACAGAGTACAGAGCAATCGATGACATCCTTAACCTTCAAGAAGCTCTAACACGGGTCACAGACAGGAAGCTCCGCGCCGTTGAGATGAAGCACAAGTTGAAGCTCAATGATGATCCTGACGAAGAAGAGGACGACGGCTTTATTGAGGCTCTGGACGGTAAGGTTCCAGAGATATGGGGCGATGAGGACGAGTGAATTTTATGCAAGATTTTATGCAGTCTGACCTTGGGAAATAAACAGTGGCAATCGCTGAAAACCGCGTTGTTATTGGGTTTGTATAAATGATGTATAAACGTCGGTTATCCACACCTCATAAGAACCGCGTCGTTATCGCATTTTTACTTTCGGATTGAGTCAGATAATAAATATTATGTGAACTAGAAATGAATACGATATACATTTTCGACAAGGAGGTAGAGGGTGATGAATTAGATGAAAAAAGTTAAGTCTGCGTCTTTCAAGTGGAAACCTCTATCGACTAAACAATTGAAGGTACTGACATGGTGGCGCCCCGGCTCTCCTGTAAAGGATAGGGATGCCATTATTTGTGATGGATCTGTCCGTGCCGGTAAAACAATCGCAATGTCATTTTCCTTTGTTGCTTGGGCTATGGATACATTCGATGGCGAAAATCTTGGAATGTCCGGAAAGACAATCGGGGCGCTACGCAGGAACGTTTTACAGCCATTGAAACGCATACTCAAAGGTCGCGGATACAAATGCATGGACCACCAATCCGCAAACTATCTGACCATTACCTACAAAGGGAAAACGAACTATTTCTATCTGTTTGGCGGAAAAGATGAAAGCTCTCAGGATTTGATCCAGGGGATTACTCTTGCTGGTATGTTCTTTGATGAAGTGGCACTAATGCCACAGTCATTTGTGAGCCAAGCCACTGCACGTTGTTCGGTAGACGGTGCGAAATTTTGGTTTAACTGTAACCCTGCTGGTCCATATCACTGGTTTAAAGAAGAGTGGCTAAATAAACTTGAGAATAAAAATGCTCTGCATATCCATTTCACCATGGATGACAATTTATCACTGTCACCTAAGACCAAGGAACGATATATGCGGATGTATACCGGTATTTTCTTCGATCGCTTCATTCGTGGACTATGGGTGCTGGCAGAAGGCATCATCTACGACATGTGGGACGAAGAAAAGAATACATTCGACGATGACGATCTGGTACCAGGATTCAAGCAGCTGGCTCGCCGTTATATCACTATCGACTATGGGACGAGTAATCCGATGGTTTTCTTGGACGTTTGGGATGATGGAGATACGTGTTGGGTGTTGAATGAGTATTATTACGACGGACGAGACAAAGGCGTACAGAAGGAAGACTGTCAATACGCTGCTGATTTCGATGACTTTGTTGGCTCAGATGGTAAACCTGTATATGCAATCATAGACCCGTCAGCTGCAAGTTTTAAAATAGCATTGAAGAATCGGAGATATATGGTTAAAGAAGCTGATAATGCCGTTGAGGACGGAATACGAAATGTCTCCACAATGATGGCTAAGCGAAAGCTCCGTGTGCATCGTCGTAATTGCCCGAACTTCTTGAAAGAAAGAGCTAGCTACATTTGGGATGAGAAGGCAGGGCAGAGCGGTAAGGAAAAGCCAGTAAAGCAAGTCGACCACTGCATGGATGCTATCAGGTATTTCGTTAAAACGATCATCAAACCTAGACGTTTGCTAGGGTAGGAAAGGATGTGACGATATGACAAAAGAATTGCTCGAAGCTGCACAAGAAACTGCTTTAACCCTTTGTACACAGATTAAAACGCAGGCAAATAACACTGAATTCCCTCATGACTTGGAATCCATGGCAGGAATCGTACATGCAACTACGGAGCTACTTCATCTACTCAGTGAATATTAGGCCTGAATCCGAGTCCCCGAAGAAAGGAGGGAAGTCATGAGCAGGAAGCACAGAAAACAGAAGAACGTAAGAGACGCGAGGCAGCCCCCAGTTCAAAAGCCTAATAAGCCGGCTGCGAAGTTGCCGCCCGGCCTGACTACAGACGCATTCTCGAATGTGCTTGCCCGCCTGGGAAGTGGAACACCGAACCTTATGGAAGGCACCGATTACACATTGACGCGGTTATCCAAGAACTATCAGCTACTGAATACCCTTTACCGCGAACACTGGATCATAGGAAAGATCATCGACGCGATTCCAGAGGACATGACGCGTAACTGGATCACAATCACCACACAGCTTCCACCTGAAGACATCAGAAAGATAGACAAGCTATGGCGTGTACGGCGGGTTAAGTCAAAGATTCTTGAAGGGCTTAAGTGGGGGCGATTATACGGTGGTGCTGTTGCTCTGATCATGATTGAGGGACACGACGATATCTTAGATCAACCCTTGGACTTTGATCTGATTATGCCCGGTTCGTTTAAAGGTTTGATGATTCTGGATCGCTGGTCCGGTGTGTACCCAAATTCTGAACTGGTAAGCAATATTGATGACGTAGAGTTTGGGCTTCCCGAGTCCTATCAATTAACCATGGAAGCAGGACAAACCACACAGGTCCATCATAGCCGTATTCTTCGTTTCGCTGGTCGACAGCTTCCGCATTGGGAGAGGCTAGCAGAGACCCACTGGGGTGCGTCTGAGGTTGAGAGAGTCTTCGATGAATTAAAGAAGCGTGATAACACATCTTGGAACATAGCGCAGCTGATCTTTTTGGCAAATCTCCGTGTACTGAAAATGGGAGATATGGGTGAACTACTCGCCATTGGAGACGAGAAAGCACAACAAGAATTTTACAATACCCTTCAAGCCCAGAACTGGCTAATGAGCAATATGGGTTTGCACCTGCTCAATAAGGACGACGCTTTTGAGACGCATCAATATTCCTTCTCCGGGCTAAACGATATTTACGAAAGCTTCATGCTTGACATTTCAGGAGCAAGTGAAATTCCAGTTACAAGGCTGTTTGGCAGATCGCCAGCAGGTATGAATGCAACCGGGGAAAGTGATCTGCAAAACTATTACGAGGTGGTTCAGCAGCAACAAGAATCCACCCTTGGTCCGATCCTCGACAAACTACTTCCGATCATTTGCATGTCTGAGTTTGGGGCCATACCTGATGACATCGACTACACGTTCGATCCAATCAGAACGCCTAATGATAAAGACGTTGCGGAACTGGTAGACAAGAAAACAACGTCGATTATCAATGTGTTTCAGGCGGGTATTATCGGCCAGAAAACAGCATTGAAGGAACTAAAGCAGATGAGCGAGACAACAGGCATGTTTACCAACATCACAGACAAGGATATCGAAGATGCTGATGAAACCACTCATCAAGGCGAGTTTGGATTTGGTGGTGAATTAGGCTATGGCGACGAAATCGAAAACCCTTTGGGCACCGAAACGCCGTATAGAGCAGGCTTACCGCAAAGCGATTCAAGCGGCTTTGAAAAGTTTAAGCGAGTCTTTGACCGATTTAGAAAACATCGAAGAAATTCTTAGTCGTATCAGGAATTTCACCTACGATCCTAAGTTCATGGAATACGCAAACGCCGAAGCCTTGAAAATGGTAACGCACCTATTCAGCGATTCGGGTAGAACATGGCGGCAGGCTGCCAGAACAAACAGCAGAGGACGCCTAATCTATAAGGCACTGCAACGAGAGCTACAGGGGCCTATCGGTGCAGATCTGCGCTTTCAGGCTGAGAGAAATGCAGCATTAATCAAGTCGTTGCCACTCGATATAGCCAAGAAGGTCAACGAACAGGTACTCCGCGAGGCAATGAAAGGAACGAGGTCCAGCGAAATTGCAAAGCTGATCAAGGAGTCCTTTCCAGAGGAATCACAAGCAAGGGCAAACCTGATCGCTCGGACAGAGGTAAGCAAAACCTCTACAGCATTGACTCGGGCGCGCTGTCATTTTGTTGGAGCTGATTGGTATGTATGGAGGACTAGCGAGGACTCACGTGTTCGTAGCTCCCATGAAATCATGGATGGTGTGATAGTCAAATGGAGCAATCCTCCGAGTCCCGAAAGCCTAGACGGAGAGACCCGGACATATGGACATTACCATGCTGGTGAAATCTTCAACTGCCGGTGTTATGCCGATCCTGTTATTGATCTTGATTTGATCAGCTGGCCTGCAAAGGTGTACTACGGTGGGCGTATCCAGCGCATGACGCGAAAACAATTTGAAATGATCGTTTAGGCGGAGCCGCATATCAGGCTTCTTTTTTATTGCCTGAGAGGGGGTGAGAAACATTAGAAGAGCATATTACGGTTCACGGTTTAGCAAGAACATGACGGCTACGCCAGAAGGCTTCCTGATCTGCCACAACGTGCCGATTGCCCGTACCGGATGGTATGAGTACCTGGGGAAAGAAATAGGCGCAGAAGACAAACACGATGAACTAGTGAAGGTGTACCGAAGCCCGGAAGAGGTATTTAGCCCGGCGGCTATCGCAAGTTTCGAGGGGAAAGTCCTAACGGATGAGCATCCAAACGAAGCCGTGACGCCAATAAACGCAGTAAGGTACACCAAAGGAGTCATCCAAAACGTACGACGAGGTTCAGGCCCAGACGATGACCTCCTGCTGGCTGATCTGGTCGTTATAGACCATAACTTGATCAATGAGATACAGGAAGGCAAACGGGAGGTCTCATGCGGCTACGATTGCGTGTACGAGGCTATGGAAGATGGCACGTACCATCAACGGCAAATATGCGGGAATCATGTCGCTGTCGTACATAGCGGCAGAGCAGGTGACCGCGTTGCAATACAAGATTCAAAATCCCAATCGCTTGGGAATACTCAGAATCCGAAAGGAGATACAAGCATGCCAGGTACAGATCAAAAGATAGTTTTACCAAAGAAATCTCAACAGAATTTAAAGATCACTAACTTTCTTGCAGCAGTAGGTTTGAAGTATTTCGCTAAGGACGCAAATCCAGAAGATGTTCAGGATGCTGTGGAGGCTATGGTTGAGGAAAGAGGGGCAACGGACAACCTCCTAGATAATCCGGCCAAAGAGCCAGCAGCAGACAACCAAGACCCTGCTGTTGCTGCATTGGCTGATCAAGTAGCCAAGCTGACCGAACTCGTCACAGGACTTGTGCAAAACAATGCAAATAAAGACGAGAAGCCAGAGGATGCAATCGACAACGCCATTGACGAGCTTGAAAAGGCGAGTGGTTCTGAAGCCGCAGATGATGAAGAAGAAAGCCACACTATCCCAGTTGAAAACATGGACGATGTTGGTCCTATCACTGACCCAGAAGACCGTCCGGAAAGTGTGATGACAGGCGATAACGCTTATAAAATTCAAGCTCTAAAAGCAATGAAGCCTATCCTTGCGGCTATTCCAGATCCAGCACAACGCAAGCGCGCTGCTGATGCGGCTATCGCAAGTATCGTTGCAAAACCGTCCGGAAATGCCTATGCAAAAATCGCTAAGAACCAAAGAAAGCCCGCCAATGACAGTAAGCCACCTGTTGATCACTCGCAGCTAGGAAGGGAAATCGCAAAAAAACACAATCCGCACTACAGAGAACAAGCTTAAGGAGGACGAACAATTATGCCAGGACACGCAATTGGAAAAGAACTGAATCTTGGGTATGCAGGTAACCTCTCCCGCAGCTCGGATGCCATCATTATGAATCGAGTAGTGAAACCATCCGACACGGTGGGTATCGAGTTTGGCGACCCTGTTGTTTTGAACGATGACAATACGTATTCAAAAATGGACGAGGGTGATAGCGCACAATCTTTTGCTGGTATTGCTCTGCGTGAAGTAAAGCAAGCCACCGTATTTACCAGTTCAAAGGGTGTTTACATGCCTGGTGATCCGTGTGACGTTGCAGAGCGAGGAACGGTGACGGTGTTATGCAGCGTGGGTACACCAAAGTCAGGCGGCCCAGTTTATGTTCGAATCGTCAAAAACGCAAGCAAGCCAAACGGGATTGTTGGCGGATATGAAGCAGAGGCAGATGCTGATAATACAGTCCTACTCCCTAACGCCAAGTGGAAAACAGGAAAAATGGATGCAAACCGCGTCGCAGAAGTAACTCTGCTGACACGGAATCAGCCGTAAGGAGGAAACAATCATATGTCATTCATTAAAAACGGAAATGTGTTTACCCCACAGGGCCTTGGCGCTCCTGTATTTATGAACGATTCAGCAATTGGGTCTGGAATGGCCTTTTTGACTGGGGAACTGGAGAAGCGTGATCCGCGATTACTGGAACCATTGTCTTCAGTAACATGGGCGCGCGATATCGTGTCAAAAACAGGTGGTGGATGGTCCGATTTTACATCCAACTACTTCGTAGATTATGCCACTAGTGGTGGGGCAGCAGGGGGCAGCGGAATTATTGGTGGTGCAACAAACGATATTCCAATCATCCAAGCAAACCTGACGAAAGACGTATGGAAGGTTTTCACCTTCTCCAACGTACTCAGGATTCCATTTGTTGACCAGCAAAAATTGCAAAGCATTGGCCGTAGTCTGGATGACATTTTGGACGAAGGTATTCGCCTGAACTATAACAAGTCCATTGATAACGTTGTGTACGAAGGTATCCCTGACGTCGGTATTTACGGATTAGTTAATAACCCTAATCTTGTTGCTACAACCTCGCCCGTAGTTGCAGGCGGTTCATCAACATGGAAGACGAAGACACCGGATGAGATTCTGGATGATGTCAACGCAATTATCAATGCTACCTGGGAAAAATCAGAGTATGACCTAACAGGTATGGCAAATCATATCTTGATTCCTCCAGTACAATACACATACCTAGTTGGTCGTAAGATAAGCGAAGCAGGTTCAGACTCAATCTTAAAGTTCTTGCTAGAGAACAATATCGGTAAAAACCAAGGTGTTGAACTATTCATTGCTCCTTCACGCTGGTGCACAGGGGCAGGTATAGGTGGTACGGATCGAATGCTTGCCTACGTGAACAACGACAAGCGTGTAAACTTCGATTTGCCGGTACCTCTCAGCCGCATCATGACACAACCACAAGTCACAGAAATGGCATACATGACTGCGTATGCTGCGCAATTGGGACAAGTCAAATTCTTGTACGAGCAGTGCGCTCGATACATGGATGGTATCTAAAGGGGGGGAAATCCATGAGAATCTTTTCGAAAAAAACGCTGCAATTTGATGATCCGAACAAACAAGAACCGTCAGTGGTGGTTAGAGCACAAGATTTTGCTACTGTGCCCGAGTGGGTATTGAAATCTAGCATGTATCAGCTTGCTTCTGCAGATGGAACCGTAAGTATCGTGGAAACTCGCGCAGATGTGGCCGCTATTGAAAACCCGGAAACGGAGAAGTTGAAGAAAGAACTCCAAGCCGCAAAGGAAGAGCTGGAACGCTTGAAGGAGAAAGAGGCAAAATCCGCAAAAACCGCGTCGAAGGGTACCGCAGCGAACAATGAGAAAGATGAAAAACAAGAAGATGGACGTTAACGGAATCGTGGGGGCTGCTTCCAACATTAGGACTGGGAGCAACCCTCCTTTTACTTTCGATGACTTCATTGCTATATATCCGCAGTTTGGACCAAATACAGAGGGCACTTTAGTGGTACCGCAGCCTGTTGTGCAAATGTACATTGATCTGGCGAACGCCAGCATCCAAGAAGCGCGATGGCATGCATACTGGAAAGTAGCTATGGGGTGGTTCATTGCCCATTTCTGCACGTTGTATCTGCAAGGCACTGCTGATCCAGATAGCGGAGCTGCAGGTGTGCTGAAGGCTGGACAGATGCGAGGATTGACCACATCAAAGTCAGTAGGTGACGTTTCAGTGAGTACAGATTACTCACTAGTAGCTCAAGACCTGGAGGGATGGGCAGCATGGAAGTTGACGACCTACGGCCAGCAGCTGGCGACCATCGGCAGGATAGTAGGTAAAGGCGGCATGTACGTGTACTAAGGGGGTAAGAACATGTTTAACCTCTTTGGACAAGTCACAACTGGGATTGATAAAACAAACGAGATCAAAAAGATTATTGATGACTTGGCCAACAGGCAAGTGTACGTGGGGATTCCGGAGGGAGAGTCAAGTCAAAGAGGACAAGGTGAGCCTATTTCCAATGCTGAGCTGCTTTACGCCCATACTCATGGTATCCGTCAGAAGGTCATGCGTGATGAGATGAACCCAAGGGTTGAAAGCGGCGAAATGACGTACAGCAAAGCCTATGAATTATGGATACAGACGCATGGCTCACCTCTTTGGCGTTCGCCGCCACGTCCCGTACTCGAACCAGCGATGGAACACAATCAGGAAGCCATAGCGCAGCAATTGCGAAGGGTATCTGAGGTTGCCCTAGATGGCGGTGACCCAGAACCCGAGCTCCATAGGGCAGGTCTGATGGGACAAAATTTTGCCCGAGGTTGGTTCACTGATCCAGCAAATAACTGGGCGCCCAACTCTCCGATCACCGAAGAAAGAAAAGGCAGTGACAGGCCGCTCATTGATAAAGGCGAGCTCCGCAAAGCTATCACGTATGTGGTGAAGTAGGGAGGATGATTATGTGATCGATGTTAGTGAAGTGATTACTGATCCTGATTTTGCGCAGACGTATACTGTCCACCGCAAGGCAGGCGAATGGATAAGGGGTGACTGGGTACCATCCGACGAAACACCATTGAAGATGACAGGACCCGTTATCGTTGCGGATGCAGAGACTCTGGAACAAATACCAGAAGGTGATCGCGTTACTGGGTTAATGTGTTTCTATTCGACTCAGGAATTGTTTGAATCTGGTGATGGGAACGCCCCTATAGAAGGTACGACCGATGTAGTGGAATGGAAAGGAAATAGATACAAGCTGATAAAGGTGTTTCCTTACGGCGACTATGGTTTTTACAAAGCAGTTGGCCAGAGAAAAGCAGGTGACTAGATGGCAGATCAAGCACTTACGCTATCTGAAATTCAAGATATTTTTTGGGAATGCACAATTAAAATCCTTGGTCTTGATCCGAACAAGAAAGAAAGTCAAAAACGCATTCGAAAAGGATACCCGGCAGAAGGTGCTCCATCATGGCAGCGTACCGATAATGTCGGGTTTATTATTGTCTCGCCTGCAAATGACGCTTACGCACAACTAGTAGAGCGAAGCTACTCCCAGACAAGCGAGACAACAGCCGATAACATATCGAGCTATACCCGTGTCCATCAAGTACAATGGACGTTCTACGGACCGAGTAGCTTTGATGATGCAGACAGAGTGCGCGCTGGACTGTTCAGGAGTCCGCTGCTATTCTCGCCCATGCATCTTGTAACTGATGTGCCTGCTCCCGTTCGATTGCCTGAGCTGTTTGGTGGACAATGGTGGGAGCGAACGTCCTTTACAGCCAGATTCAACGAAAGGGTCGTACGTAGCTCTACTGTTCATTACATTGAGGCAGCAGAAATAAAAGTAGTTCCAGACAGATAAGAAAGGCAGGTGTTTTGATTGGCACTATCTCTTGATGAAATTGTACGCGTGAATGTCATAGTGTCACCTATGGCGCAGAGCGCTGGAACCTTTGACATCGGTTTGCTCGTGGGGAAATCGACAAAAATCCCTATCTCAGATCGGGTCAAGATATACTCTAGCCTGTCAGATATGAAGTCAGACGGATGGGAAGAATCTGATCCTGAATGCGCAGCTGCTACCATTTATTTCAGTCAGAACCCGACTCCGGTCAAACTCGTAGTTGGTAGTTGGGATGCAGCAAATGGTGAAACCGCCTCAGAAGCAATCACGGCTTGCCGATCAGCAAACAACGATTGGTATGCTTGCTATGTAGTGGATGCGACTGCAGGGGAGATTGAGGCAGTGGCAGCCGCAGTGGAAGCGATGGAACCAGCGTCTGTGTACTTTTACACGACCAAGGATGAGATCGTTACCGGTAACATCATGGAGACGTTGAAAAACAAGTCGTATAAACGGACATTCGGACAATACAGCACCACTCCACATGCAGCCGTTGCAGCAATGGGTTATGCGATGGGAGCTAACACGGGCGGTGCAAACTCGGCCTACACGTTAGCCTACAAAACAGAAGTAGGGGTTACGCCGGAGAAGGTTTCCACAACGGAAGCTGTGAAAATTCGAGAGCTAAACGGGAACGTGTACACCAATTTCGGACCAAAATTCAAGCTGCTCACACAAGGGAAGATGGCGAGCGGTGTTTCTTTCGACGAGGTATTGAATCTCGATATGCTCCAAGCAGAAATTCAGATTGGGGCAGTCAACGCATTGGTCATGGCAAAGAAAATCCCGCAAACAGAGGACGGCTTGTCTCTCTTGCTGAGTGCGATTTCAGAGCAATGCGAGAAGTCGGTAATCCGCGGCGCGATTGCTCCTGGTGTGTGGAAGGGCTCTCCGATCCTGACCCTTCAAAGGGGAGATACGCTGTCCAAGGGCTATCTGGTTCTTGCTGAACGAATCGCGGATCAAACACAAGACGAACGAGATAAGCGAGTTGCACCGCCTATTTACGTTCCAGTCAAGATGGCAGGGGCTATTGAGCATGTTGTTGTTAATGTTACGGTGAATCGCTAGAGGAAGGAGGGGGAATTTAAGTGTCTCATACGACTTATAGCTTTGCTGACCTTGCAGGTGTTCTTGCACACCCGGCTGTTGGACAGTATGTAGCGACAGGTGAAGGGACTGGCAGCATCTCGGTATCCATGACAACCGATCGCTCAGCACATGACGTTGCTGCTGATGGAACTGTCATGGTATCAAAAATCAAAGGGCGAAATGGCACAATTACGATTTCGGTACAACAGACATCTGGCCTGAATAAGTGGCTGTTGAAGCTGTACAACTACCTGGAACAAGCCCCTACATCGGAATGGGCTGGTATTTCCATCACGCTTCGTTCGTCCACGATGCAAGATTTGATTCGATCAACAGGCGTCTCTTTTCAGAAGCTACCGGACAAGCCATTCCAAGCACAAGGGCAACAGGTTTCTTGGGTGTTTATGGCGGCAGATATCGATCAGTCAGTAGCTTAATGGAATAACACTACTACGGGAGCCGAGGGGCTCTTTTTTAATTGGGGAGGATCAGTCATGCAAGCACCAGTTAAGCATAAAGACGTGGAAATCAGCGGTCGGAAATTCCGTATTCGGAAGTTTCCGGCCAGATCGGGTTCATTCATCCTGATCAAGTTAACGACAATTCTGATGCCCATTTTTACATCACTAATGCCACTGTTCAAAAGTGGACTAATGAAGGACGAGAAGGAGGGCTCCTTCGAGGATTTCAAGGTTGATGACAAAGTAATCTCGACAGTAATGAGTCATCTTGGAAATATCTCAGAGCAAGACTTTACCTACATTCAGGAGCAGGCTTTGAAAGTTTGCTACGAGTCACTTTCAGCGGGTCTAGCCCCTGTGCTAAACGATAATGGTACATTTGGCGTTGAGGATCTGGAGGACGACACAATGTTGGTAATGGGGCTTACTATCCATGCACTTGTGTTTAATCTGACAAGTTTTTTTCAAGGCAGCGGCCTGGGTGGAATCGTTCCGGGCCTGACTTCGTCCCAGCAAGGCTAGAAAATGTTGACGAGTTTCTATTCGCTCCCGTTCTTGCAGGAATGTGGGTCCATCGCGATGTGGTTCAAGATGTGTACGACCTCGACGACTTGCTCGACGCTCACGAGATTCTTGAGGTGAAACAAGAAAACAGACGGAGAGCAGAAGAGATAGCCGACCTGCGCCAGAGGGGGTTAATCGGATGATTGACGTCATCAAAGAGTATCTGGTCTCTCTCGGGATGAAGGTGGACAAAGATTCTTTCCAAGAAGCGTCCGATACAATGCAGGCGGTTGAAGATGGAGCCAAAAAGTTCATCGGTACCGCTGCTAAGGGTTTTGCCATCGCAGGCACCGCGATTACCGGGGCTATGGTGGGCGCGACCACTGGTGTTTACGCCTTTCTTAGTAGTTTGGCAAATGCCGACCTAGCGAATGAACAGTTTGCAAGAAGGATGGGAATGTCCAAGGACGCCGCCGAAGAGCTCAACAAGACGCTGAAGGCAATGGGCGTGACCATTGAGGATTTGTATCTTAATCCTGGGTTGATGAACGATTTCAAGACTTTGCGGGCTTCTATCAAGGATATGAGGCCACCTGCAGAGTTTAAGGAGCAAATCAAGTTCATCCAGTCCATTCAGTTCGAGTTCCAGCAATTGAAACTGTCAGGCAGCTACGCCCTCCAGTGGATTGGTTACTACCTGTTCAAGTATATGGAGGGTCCTTTAAAGAGGGTCAGGGGCAATCTTCAGGATATCAACAAGAAGATCATCAAGGACATGCCTCACTGGACAAAAAATGTGGCGCAGGCAATAAGCTGGGTAGGCAGGCTCGGGTTCACGATTGTAAAGGCTGGTACGGATCTATACAGGTTATTTTCTAAATTGGGTGAGAAAATCCCGCAGGAAATCAAGGTAATTGGAGCAGCGTTACTGGGCTTAGGGTTAATTTTACGAACCGGGCCACTGGGGATTGCCTTTACTCTTCTGACGAGCATCCTTTTGCTACTTGATGACTTCTATACCTACCTTGAAGGTGGCGAAAGTGCTTTTGGTCCCTTCTGGAAAAGGGTATTGGATTTCGTTGATTTGCTAAAGAATGATGGGACAATCAAACGTTTTGGTGAAAACCTCCAAGGTGTTTTTGGGAAGATAGGCACTGGTATACAAGATGGGCTTGAATGGATAGAACGCCTGTACAGAAAGTTCGATGACAATGGCACATTAGATAACTTCAAAGAGGGAATTGCAACGAACGTCGGAACGGCCACTCAGATCATTAAAGATTTCGGTTCGTGGGTTGGGGATGTATTTGATGATTTGAACGAAGAAGGTACACTATCCGGGCTTGAAGAGTCGTTTATTGGTCTTGGAAAAGAGATTTCCGAAATTTACAATGAGATATCCAAGTTTGTAGACAAGCTCTACGGACTAGAAGAAACTCAAGTAGTTCTCGAGTGGATTGGGGACTTTTTGGAAGGTAAATTAAAGTTCGCTCTTCAAACCATCAATGAGACTATCAAGGCTGTCACGTTTTCTCTCAAGTCAGCCAGGGCATTTGTCACAGGTGATGATGCGCTAATGGCAGAGGCAAAAAGAGAATTTTTCGAGGAAGATGAGAAACCCGAAGCTCCTGAACGAAGCTCTACCGGATACAAACGGATGCCGAGGGAAGCGCTATGGGAAGCAAAGGAACAGGGATCGAAAACGCAGGATGCCCGCCTTGAATTGAGCATTAACAGCTTGCCGCGGGGATTGGAACCGTCATTCAAAAAAGCGTTGAATGATTCCGATCTTGTGAAAGGTTTCCGCACCTTCAATCAGGATCTCAACGATGGATTCACGAAAATGGCTATGATGATTAACCCAGAAGCATTCCAACAATACGAAGCCATGGCGAGTGGCATGTACGCCAATAGCTACATGTATAACACAACCTCGTCGTCCAAGCAGACGCTTATCTACAACACCAGCAACCCCGTATTCAACATCGCCAGCTCACAGCCAAGGGAGGTTGCGCGAGAGGTAAACAATCAATGGGACGACTTTAATCTGAATCAACGCTCAATGCGAAATCCTTACTAATGTGGAGGTGGACAGATGGCACAGAAACCTATTCTTAATCTAGATTCGCCTCCCATTTCCTCTCTTGTTTACTTGAAAACCAACATTGGCGGCTGGTTCTTCGATGCTTTTTTACGGTCGACACACACCAGTCGCCTTAAAATTACCGAGCACCCTGTACAAACTGGAGCTGCGGTTACAGATCACTCTTACCTTGAGCCACAGGAACTGACGATGGAGATCGGTATGTCGGATGCAGCAACAAGTCTCATTCCTGGACAGTTCACAGGGGGCTGGAGTCGATCTGTTCAAGCATTCAAAGTAGTGAAGGAATTACAAGCTATCCGGGTGCCGCTACAAGTGCATTCAAGGCTGGGTCTTTATCAAAACATGCTGATTGAAGAAATATCAGCTCCTGACGATTATAAAACGCTGAATGGTCTGCGCTGCACAGTAACATTGCGTGAAATAATGGTCGCACAGGTTCGCACGGTGAAGATTAGCAGCAAGCCTGCTGTTACAGATCGCGCGAATAGAGGTAAAGGAGAACCTGTGAATGAAAATAAAAGTATTCTTGTTGAAGCAGGTCTCAAAAAATTGTTAGGGCGGTGAAAGAAGGAGTGGCTGCTGTAATTCTTCCAATAGTGCCATCAATGAATCAAAATTTCGTATGCACTCTACCTATAGGCGATGAGAATATCACTTTGGGTTTTTCTCTTACCTTCAATGAACCTGGCGGATACTGGTTTATGGCAATCTCAAATCACTCCACTGGAGAATTGCTAATTGACGCGTTACCTTTACTACCTGGGGACTATCCGTCGGCAAATTTATTAATGCAACATGGTTATTTAAACATTGGAAGCGCTGTGCTTGTGTCTACAACAGGCTGCAATTCAACACCGACTTTTGATTCTTTGGGTAAGGAACATTTTATTGTTTGGAGTGACAATTGAATGACGGAAAAGATCATAGGAAATAAAATATCCAAGCCATGATGAACTTCATAACAGCTGCTAGAGCGCTCCTTATAGGGGCGTTTTTCTTTTCAGTAAGTGTAGAGGATGTGGAGCAGGTGGCTGAAAACATTAAGAACCTTGCTGTCTATGAGGCACAAGTACAAGGTGTAGATTTGAACATTGTTCTGGCTACGATAGAGGCGGAAACCAACTTCACCAATAAAACTGGAGATAGCGGGAATGCTTTAGGTCCGGGCCAAGTATGGCCCAAGTGGCATACAGATTCATTTAAATACGCAGCCAATAGATCTAATAAGACGTGGCCATCTACTCTCCAAGAACAGACACGGCTCGTTTTAAGTGATGATGCTCTGGCTACGGCGGCTGCAGTTCGAGTGATCGGGAGGACTTGGAAAGCAGCTAAAGGTGATTTTCGCGAATTCTCCCTTATTTACGTAGGAAAAAAGATTCCAGACTGGGATTATGAACGACGCTTAAAGATATACCAGAAGTACGCTGGCGGCGGGGCGGGAGGTTCTTGGTCTCCTTCCACTTCTGTACCGAATAGTAATGCAACCGGTGGGAATGGAAGTGGAGGGCAATCCGCGAATCTCATCAATGATATCACTCTTCCCTCTACCAACTACGGTATTGTAGCGAAGAGTCAGAAGATCGGTAATGTTTTGTACGGGAGAAGGTATCGTGTGCTTGTTTCTAATGGCAAAGGGACAGCTTTGGATGTATCTGATTTGCGATGTGTGTTTGATATCAAAAAAACCCTCACGCCGCAGCCGAACTTTTCAACGGTCACCATCTACAACTTGAATACAGAGACAGAAAACCAGGTTATTAACGAAGGGGATACCGTCATCGTGGAGGCTGGATACGAAGGTGAACAGTACGGCCTTATTTTCCGAGGGAATGTAATTCAAGCAATAAGGGGAAAAGAGGATGGGGTTGATTACAAATTAATACTCAATTCTGTGGATGGCGACCGGTTCCTGAATAATGGAATGGTCGCTCTTTCGGTTGTGAAAGGGCAAACGGCACGGAGTCAAATTGGTATTGTTACCAGTCAAGCAAAAGTACCAACGCAACAAGGTACCATTTCGAATTATTTACAGCCCGCAGCTCTTACAAGAGGGAAAGTGTTTTTCGGGTTGGGTAAAGACTACTTGCGACAGATTGCTCAATCAAACGCAGCTACGTTTTACCTCGAAGATGGCAAGGTGAATATCATCACAGCTCAGGACTACCCACCAAACGAGATTGTTGATCTTTCACCAGAGTCTGGATTGATCGGTACCCCGATGCAAACTGACTTTGGGGTGAGTTTCAAGTGCCTGCTTAACCCTCGATTGAAAATTAATTCGCTTGTGCGGATCGATAACAGTCAAATACAAGCGCAGACCTTTCAATTCGGGCAAATTCAGCGAGGGTTGGATGCTGCCGGCATCTATCGCATCATTGGCATTCGTCAAAATGGGGATACGCGTGGAGATGCTTGGTATACCGAGTGCGATACAGTGTCACAAGCAGGTGGCGTCATTCCAGGTCTGATGCCATCCGGTGGAGCAAATATTTGGAGGTGATCACATGGGGGTTTCTGTTCCCGAACGGCTAAAGGAAAATGATATTGATTTATATCACACGATGATTGATAGGGTTTTCAGTACAATGAGGGTCAGCGTTCCCGGGATCATCAAGAAATTTGATGCCGATAAACAGACAGCTGAGGTCCAAATTGCATTGAGAGAGCATGTACAACAAGAAAACATGCAGTACCAATGGGTTGAGATTCCTGTCTTGCTAGACGTTCCTGTAATGTTCCCACGTGGGGGCGGATACGTCCTGACCTTCCCAGTTAAGAAGGATGACGAGTGCTTAGTTGTCTTCTCTGATATGTGTATAGATGCATGGTTTTCTCTTGGTGACATTCAAAACCAGATAGAAAAACGCAGGCATGATCTTTCAGATGCGATTGCAATTCTTGGCTTATGGAGCCAGCCGAAGAAACTGGAAGACTTCTCTGAAAAACATGTGGAGCTGCGTAATGAGGACAGGAGTGAATTCATCCGCATGAAACCAGGAACCATTGACCTTGTTGCTCCTGCTGTTCGTGTGAACGGCGTAAATATGACCACGGAGGAAAGGTATAACGATTGGATTGGTGGTGGAGGGAAGGTGGACACATGAGATACAGGGAAATGGTCGGCGGTGACTACACGATGGGCAGGCCGTTTCTGACGAAGGCAGCAGCTGTTGGGCAGGCAATCTATACCCGATTGAAGCTTTTCATGGAGGAATGGTGGGAGCAGCTGGACGATGGTTTGCCTCTCTTTCAAAACATACTTGGTACGATAGGTCATCCAGATAACATAAAAGGTGTGGACCTGTTGGTACAAGCAAGGATTATCGAAACGCCACATGTCAGCCAGATCATGAATTTCCAGAGCACATATGAAGATCGAACCTATAGGTTCCAATGCACGGCTGAAACCGATTTTGGCGAAGCCATTCCCATTACAATGTCATTCGGAAGGAGGGAAATGGAATAATGGCTTACTTCGCTCCTTACATTGATGAAACGGGTTATCATATGCCCTCTTATACAGACATTAGAGATGACCTGATCAGTCAAGCCAAACAGATTTTTGGGCAAGACATCTATCTCGGAAATGACAGTCTGGACTATCAGTTAATTTCTGTCTTTGCCAATAAGCTATATGACTCCTATCTGATCTGCCAAGCTGTGTACAACAGTCGAGGACCAGCTACTGCAATGGGGCCAGGTTTGGACGTGATTGTTGGAATCAACGGGATTAAACGATTAGGGGATGCGTATTCAAAAGCACCGGCAGTCGTCGGGGGAACACCGGGTACCATTATCAAGGATGGCATTGTTTCGGATAATGCGGGGAACTTCTGGTCCCTGCCTTCATCTATCACGATTGGATCAGAAGGGATCTATGCCACGACGGCAACCTGTCAGACGCCAGGCCCCATAGAAGCAGAAGCCAATACGATTACAGGAATCGTCACTCCTACATTGGGATGGACAAGCGTCACAAACCCGGAAGCCGCCGTCCCTGGTAAATATACCGAGAGTGACCCTCAGCTGAAAGCGCGTCAAGCCATTAGTACAGCGAATCCAAGCCGAACGGTGTTAGAAGGCATAAAGGGTGCTATCGCAGGCCTGAGTGGCGTGACGAGGTACGTAGTATACGAGAATGACACAGGCCAAACGAACGAGATGGGGCATCCTCCGCACTCAATCACAGCAGTAGTGGAGGGTGGCGACGATCAGGAGATTGCACAAACCATTGCCAAGCGCAAAACACCAGGAGGCTATACGAACGGAACCACAACAAAAATGGTGACGGATATGTACGACGAACCCACACCCATTCGATATTATCGTCCTACCTATGTAGATATTGCTGTTGTCGTACATGTTAAGCGACTCGCTGGATTTACCACGCAGACAGAGGATGACATCAAGAGTTATGTGGCCGACTTTATTAATAGTGTTTCGATGGGTAACACGACCCTGGTCATTTCAAGTTTATGGGGAGCTGCTTTGCAAGCCAATAGGGTACTGACGAGCCCCACCTTTTCTATTACCAGTTTGACAGCGGCACGACTGGGAAAATCACAATCAACAGCAGATATACCCTTGCTGTTTTTTGAAGCTGTTCGGGGATCCAAAGTCAATGTCACCGTGAATGTTGTGGGGTGATCCAAAAATGGCGATAGAATCGTATCGTGATTTAATCACGTCACAACACTGGAACAAAGACAAATTCATGCGCTGGTTAAACGTCATGCTAGAGAGAGAAGATGCAGCCGTAAAAATAGCAGAAAGCATACCGGAAGCATTTTCGGTTGAGAAGGCAGTCGGTGTCCAACTCGATACAGTAGGGGATTTGGTGGGCAGGTCAAGGTACCTGCCTTTTCAATTGGAAGATGGAACCTCTCCCATCATGGATGACGACATTTATCGTATTGCGTTAAAAGCTAAAATTGCTCAGAACCAGTGGGATGGTACACTCCCACAAATATATGACATGTGGGACAATCTGTTTCCAACGGCGCGCCTTAAAATAAATGACAACCAGGACATGACCATGAAAGCAATTATTCGTGGTGATTTAGGTCTCCACAGCGTATTGCTTGTCACGGTGGGATACATCATTCCTAAACCGTCCACCGTCCGTATCAACATTTCTTGGCAATCAGAAGTGGATCGGATGGACTATGTTGGCATGCTTGTGACTGGCAAAGACATTACAACCGTTAACTCTGAAATGCCTCAAGATTGGTGGCTGTCGGAGGCGAATCGAATGGATTATGTAGGCGGAGTTGTGAGCGGTTGCGACCGCATTGCGATTTCTTCAGAAGCTTTATAAGGAGGGGAGAACTGAAGTGGCACTTTATCCTATTATGGTCATCACACAACAAGGAAAGAATCTATACGCAAAAGCACAGTCAGGTATTGCGATCAATTACACGCGCATGCGGATTGGGTCGGGTTCATACAGCGGTGATCCAGCTGTTCTGACCGATCTGGTACAGCCTATTGGTTGGGTTCCTATTTATGGGTTTAGCAGAACGGGTGCGACCGCCCATGTCAAAGGTCGCTTTGAAAACACAGATATTACCCAATCTACGTACTCGTGCGAGATTGGGATTTATGCACAAGACCCAGATTTGGGCGAAATCCTGTATGGATATACAAATGCAGGAACGAAGGGTGATTACATCCCGCCCATTTCAGCTGGACCATTTTCGCGGGAGTTTCAGGTAAACATTGCGGTAGGAAGTGCAAGCCAAGTAACAGCAGTCATTTCGCCAAGTGGATTTGTGACGTATGAAGAATTTGAGGACCATATTAAGGACAACGTCAAACATCCGTTATATGGAGTTACTACAGGTAACGTGAATGCTTATGTCGTTACGTTTGCAACACCACCTGCTGCATACGTGGATGGAATGCAAATCGTATTAAAAATCCATGCAAATTCTAATGCGGGACCTGCAACGATTAACGTCAACAAATTAGGGGCAAAGCCTTTAAAGAAAGCAAATGGAGTTGACGCAACAAATCTGAAAGCAAATGGTATCTATACTTTCCGGTACAATGCTACAACGGGAAATTTTATCTTACAGGGTGAAGGGGGGGCAGGAAATGCAACAGCAGGTGACATTTTGAGCGGCAAAACTGCTTCAACAGATGAAGGAGACATATCCGGATCGATGCCGAACAGGGGCGCAGTAACGATTATACCAGGCCCTACCGATCAAGCGATATTGAACGGATATCACAATGGGTCAGGGGTGGTAAAAGGAGTTGTTGTTCCGGCAGCAAACGTTTTGACAGGAACAACCATCGCTGGCACGGCAGGCACGATGCCCAACAGAGGCACTGTTATCATCAAACCAACTAGAGCAAACCAACCGATCACTTACGGATATCACAATGGCGCTGGTTACGTTGAAGGTGATCTCAACTTGCTTCCTGAAAACATCGTTACTGGAAAGACTATTTTCGGTGTCACTGGATCGCCTAAAAAATATTACAGCATTTTGGGAAGACGAGTGCTTTACAACTTGTATAATATCCCTGACCCGTTCAGTATTTTCGCGGAAATGCTAGACAATGGCGATATGTTAATAGTAACAGCTGGATATCCGATTATGCGACGGATAAGGCAGGATTTTGTCGAGGTTTACAACGTCCAACTTGGAACCGACGGTACTTATGTGTGGTTGAATAGAGCGGAGGATTGTTTTTATTACCTCTCAGGAACCACATTAGGAAAAAGGCGAGTGAGTGACGGCGGATTGGTTTGGTCAAAAACAGTTACATCGAGTGAAAAGTATATTTGTGGATGCTCGACAGGGTTGTTTACAGCCGACATCACAGCCAAAAAGATAAAAAAATATACACTGACTGACGGCTCGCCGATTTGGACATCACCGGTAACACCAGAAGTGCCGAAAGGGCTAAAAGCAACAGATGATGGCGAAGTGTTTACACTAGGGAATTATCAAATTTACAAGGTTAATACCACGGGCACAACGGTATCAACCCCTATAAATGACGGCTATACAAAGAATTATTTCGAGATTTTCAGCGGAGATAACAACATTTGGGTTCCAGAAATGATAGGTGCAACAGTCAAATGGAAAGCCGACGGCACCGGGAAAACGGAACTAGTTGCAGCAAGTGCAGAATTGGGTTCATACACAAATAACGACTACAACGCGGGCACTATCGCCTTTGGTAAAACTAGAATCTTTTTGACAACCCATAGTGGTCACATATTGGTTTTCAATAGATTTAATTACTCATATATCGACAAAGTTCCGTGTACCGCCACCCGCGTTGCTGCAAACCCAAATTCAGATAATTTTATCGCGTTTGTTCAATCGCAAAGTATCATACCAGGAATGACTGTTATTTACGGATTATAAAGAAAGGGGTATGCACATAATGATATTTATTCAATTTGAGAGGATCACAGACACAAAAGCGCTTGTAACTTTTACGCATTACATGCCTTTTGATGAAATTCATGGATTAGGCAAAACGGAACAAGAGCTGTTGGAAAAGGGTGCGCTAGTAGAATCAGAGCCGCAAAAAGAATTTCACCCAGATAAGCAAGTAATGCTGTTTTACAATCCACAAACGAAAGAGCTGTGGTATGAATACGCCACTCTTCCTCTTCCAGAAGAAGACAGAATTTCTCAGCTAGAAATTGCCACAGAGGAAAACAAAAAGGCAAATTTGGATACCCAAGAAGCCGTTTTACAGCTATATGAAATGGTCACAGGACCACTGACATAAGCCCACATAGAAGGAGGCAGGAAACATGCTTCAACGACTATGGATATGGCTTATTTTTTTATGCTTGAAAGGAGGTGAAAAAACAATGGTATTGGTATGCGTAAGCTTGATTATCAATGGTCGCCGTACATTTGACCAGATTCCTGCAAACCTGAAGGATGCGGTACAAACTGACCTGGAATCTATGGGTCTGGGTACAGACGGTAAGCCTTTGGCGTAACGCTCTTTCCAAGTGGAGGGGGCGTTTTCTTATGACATCATGACCATGAGCCAGCCTCGATCCGATCGGGGCTATTTTTATTGCCCCGAGGGGGTGAGGAGGCAGATGAGCAATGGATGAACAGACACGCATGTTGTCAGACATTCGTGAGCGCGTAGTTCGGGTAGAGACAAAGATTGACTCTATGACCGACGTACAGACAATAGCAGAAAAAGCCAAGGATACGGCAAATGAAGCCTTACAATATGGCAAATCAGCACATAAGCGTCTGGACGAAATAAAGGACAATCAGAAGTGGCTCTGGAGGACTGTCATTGGCGCGGTCATCACTGGGGCGATTGCTCTATTCTGGAAAGGGGTATCGTAAATGATCGAAATTGGATTGGTGATTGCCGTTGTTATAGCAATCGGAGGATGGCTGAAAGGCCGAGAGAAGTTCCCCAATAGTCTCATTCCACTGACGATCGTCTTCTTGGCGGTCGCTTTTAATTTGACCAACGCATTCTTGTTTCATGGAGACTTTCTGGAAGCTGGTAAAATGGCTTTCATTGAAGCGCTTGGGGCGATTGGAATTCATTCTGGCATGAAAAATACATTCCAGTGGCGGGAGAGTGATCAAAAGTGATACCTGCTATGCAAGAGTACCGGGTAACATCGCCGTTTGGCTGGCGTCCAAGCCCGATCAATGGTAATCGTGAATTTCATACAGGCATCGATTTGGTTAAAACGCATAAAGCACCTATCAACGCTTTTGTAGCCGGAGAAGTCATCCATGCAAAGGAAGGTGTTGCAGGGAGTGGTTTCGGCGGCTATGGGATTGTTGTGGCAATCCGCGATTCAGAAACGGGCCACTTGCACTGCTACGCGCATTTGGACGGTGTTTCTGTAAAGGTTGGCGATAAAGTAAAGCAAGGACAATTGATTGGGAGGCAAGGGAACACGGGGAGCGTAGCGCCGAAACCAACACCAAGTAATCCAGGTGCTGGCAGCCATCTTCACTACGAGATTCGCAAAGCCTCATCACCTCAATTCGGATGGATCGCGGATCGCGAAAAGAATTGTTTCGAGCCTGTTAAGTATCTGGATGATTACTTCAACAAAGCACAAAATAATCCCAAACCTGTTGATAAACCTGTGAATAAACAACCAGACGAGAAGACAAAAGAGGCGTTGAAGGTGCTTCAAAGCGAACAGGTCATTCAGTCACCTGCATATTGGCTAGAAAACGCATTTGAAGGTGGTACGGTACGGGGAGACTATGCGGCTTTGCTCATCCAAAACATGGCTAAGAAGTTGGCAACACCAGTACCGGAGACACCAAAACCGGAGCAACCGAAGCCAAAACCAGAACCAGAACAGCCAGTTAAGAAGCCGAAGTCATGGGCAGATATTGAAAAGCTCACACTGGCTGCGAGTGTCCATGTGGATGTAGGTGGTGGCGGCACAGGCGTCTTGTTGAAAGGTGGACTACTGCTTACAGCCAAACACGTATCTAAAGGACGGGCGTCCTTCCGTTTTAAGACAAATTCGCGTGATTGGTATACTGCTGCTATGGTTTCTGAGCATCCGGGGATCGGAAAGGATGCTGTGGATCTAGCGCTGTACCGGATTGAGAACGCCCCGGCAAATTTACCGTATCTGCCAGTGAATACAGAACCACTTGTCACAGGACAAAAACTTTTGACCGTGGAAGCAGAGTACACAGAATGGATAACACGTAGCGGACAGTTGTGCCAAATCAGTACAGCAAAGGAACCATGGGAATTTGACTGTTCCATAGCTGCCCAACACGGTAACAGTGGTGGAGCTGCAGTTAATGAATATGGTGATGTAGTTGGAGTAATAGTCAATTTTGCTTCTGTGGGTATCCAAAAAGGAAGTGTGAGGGAAAGCTCTCCAGGATGTGAGGCTGTAAATCTGACACACCCAGCAGTAGTAGAATGGTTGAAAAAATATATCTAGATTGCGATGCCCTCCTTCCGGATTACCCGGCGGGAGGGCTTTTCTACTTTTTGGAACAAAAAGCAAATGGAAGCGACTGCAAAATCTCCAAGATAAAATCGAGAGGATGACACTGGTTTACACAACCTGACACTGACGTTCATTTTGCCTTTCTTTTCCGAATCTGGATTATACTTGAGTCAAGCGAAAGAAATAAAGAGAGACAACAAGCCATCCGGTACATTTGCCGGGTGGTTTTTGTTGTACCCGGCCAGCGGGGAAACAGGCGAAATCGCCGCACACTTATGCGAGTTTAAGGCTCGTCCACTCGCTCTCTGCTCGGCGGGCATTGCTCGCGATTTGGTAGATGAAGGAGGGGATTTGTATGTCACCTTAAAGAGAAGCTTGTGTCCGATCTGGTGGATTTCAGAATCTATCATTGTGCTGCACTGTCTCAAAAAAGTCGGTGTGTATCGCTACTGAATTTTATTATTACAAGTTTAGATCACAAAGGAGAGAGATTATGAGTAAACTTCACATGATCACATTTAAAGAGCAAGAGAAAAGCCATCAGAAAAACAAATTAAAACTTGAGAATCATCTTGCAAAGCATACTGCAAAAGGTAAGAAGGTGAAAGTAAAACACGAATTAGAAAATATTCCTCGTGTTTTTTTGCTTGAAGATGCAGGGGATGAGATACTTGAGGAATTACGTAAAGATCCTAATGTACTTGCTGTAGAAGAAAGTTGTACATTTGACTTGAATATGGCCCAAATCACTGAATGGTCACACAGTACAAACTTCAGTGACATTGCTCAGTTCCGTTCTCGAGGATGGACAGGTGCAGGTGTTAAAGTTGGAATCCTTGACTCTGGTTGTGCAAACCATGAGGATTTAACATGGACGGCACGATACAATGCCTATACAGCTGTTCACGGTGGAACAACACCCGCTGAAGCAGACAGACATGACCACGGTACTAGTGTTGCTGGTATTATTGCGGGAAAAGACAACGCTTCTGGCTATGTTGGTGTCGCTCCTGACGTACTACTTTATGGTGTCAAGGTGGACGACAACGATCCAGATTATAGGTCTATAAATTCTGAAGCTGTTGTAAATGGAATCAATTGGTTAATCAGTCAAGGTGTCAAAGTAATAAATTGTAGTTTTAGTCGGTATTTGGAACATAAAGGTACAACGGCAGCATTTCAAGCTGCATATGATAGTGGTGCAGTCATCGTTTGTGCTGCCGGGAATGAGCGCATTGAGTTGAGTGATCCCAATAACAGTGTACGTTATCCTGCTAAATATGATTTTGTTATTGCAGTGTCAGCGCTAAAGGCAAACAAACAACCTGCACCCTACTCCAGTCGTGGTCCAGAAATCAGTGTAGCTGCCCCGGCTGATCCAGTTATGACGACAACAGCAAGTGCAGCAAACAAAGCTGGAACAGACTATGTATCATTAAGTTCATCTTATAGAGCCTTTAACGGAACATCTTGTGCTGCACCGCATGTAACTGGTTTGGCAGCTTTATACAGACAAATGAATCCAGGTTATTCACCAGACGATATTAAGTTCCTCATCGAAAATTACGTCGAAGAGTTGGGCGCTCCTGGTAAAGATAAAGATTTTGGATATGGTATGGTAAGATCACCTTGGACAACACATGCTGATTACCCGGGTAAACTGACTTCTACCGCTATCGTAATGTCTGGTAACAGCGTTACCAACTCACTGACGAATGGACTTGGAAAATTCTTTAAATATGTACCAAGTAAGACACAACGTTATTACATTTCTACCACTAGCTCCCTTGATCTTTATGCTCGTATCTATGATGCGAACTACGATCAAATTGCACAGGACGATGATGGGGCCGGAAACTCTCAGCCAAAGCTGAAAGTCGACCTTGTAGCCGGTCAAACCTACTATATTATGGTTTGCGGATACAGTGGCTCTCAGACGGGTTCTTTTACCCTCAATGTAGTGGCTGCTGGAACTGTCATTAAGGAAGACTTTGAGGACAACAACTTTACGATTCCATTCACTGGTGACTGGTACCGCTACTCTAATTTCGGTTTTAAATCTATGTATGGTTACAGAAGCGCAGCGATTGGAACCGGTATGACATCCCAAACATCGTTTAAAGCAACTGTACCAGCAGGAAAAACAGCAGTACTGTCGTTCTACTACCAGACGTTATCCGAAGCAAATTATGACAAGCTGATCGTTACAGTGAACGGTGTGACCATCCTTGATAAATCAGGCAGTATGAGCGAGCATGCACTTTTCGAAACAACACTGAACGCTGGGGTGAATACAATCGTATTCAAATTTGTACGAACCGGAAGCAAAGTCACTGGTGCCAACTTTGTAGTAATCGACAATGTAGAGCTCACTGGAGACGGTGTTACTTTATCAGCAGGTTAACCATAAATACTAGTGGCCTATAAATAAGCCGTAAATCTGATTTATCCAGCAGTTGTAGAATGGTTGAAGAAATACATGTAAATGTCGAAAACCCTCCTTCGGATTTTTTGTCCGGGGAGGGTTTCTTCTGTTTATTCCGATTCATTTTTTGCTTCACTAACACAGGATGAACAGATCAGTTTCCCTTTAAAGTGTAAAGTGTTCAAGGCATTCCCACAGAATACACATGCGGGTTCATACTTCTTCAATATGATACGTTCATCATCAACATAGAACTCTAGCGGATCTTTGATGTTAATATCAAAAATGTCTCGTAGTTCCTTCGGAAGCACGATACGCCCCAGCTCATCGACTTTTCTAACAACCCCTGTTGCTTTCATCGTATTCCTCCATTTTTATATAGATAATAGTGAATTTTACGAATTTAAACAATCCTAAAATTGAAAAGGTAAACAAAAGAAGGAACTTTTTGGGAGATACGAGTATTTACCGGATCGGAATCGAAATGGTTTTGCTCTGTTTGGAGGAAAGCAGGCGTGTGCATGGGGGTGTGAGTCTCCGAAATGCTATATCAGCGAGAACAGAATGTCTGAGAATTTACCTTTATAAAAAAGCGAGGGGACGGCACGTTGGCCATCCCCTTATCTAGCAAATGTATTACTTTGTCTTTTTGATATTAAGCCAAGTTTGTTGCCATTCTATGTTACCAGTTCCGATTTCATCAAAGAAAATCCAGTCTGTAACCATCTGACCTGGGTCGTTAATAATTAGAGCTTCTTGACCATCTTTCATGAAATGACCAATGACGAGAATTATGTGTCCATTTCCTGTTCTGTGATTTTTTGTTAATATTGCTACTGGCTGACCTAGATCAATTGATGATGTAATTTTTTTATAAGTAGTTTCTTTGCGTGGTATCATTTTCCCAGTAATGCCCTTTTCATCTAGGGCTTCAGTGAATTCGAAATCCATTATTTGAACGTTTTTTGTATGGCCATTTACATACTTAGCGTATTCACTCTGGGTCATTTTTTCTCCGTAATAATCCAAAATCATAACGGACATGGCACTCCAGCACCATTGTGAATACTCTTGGGGAGCATGTTTAATCTTTAACTGCGGTGGTGGGTAATCCACCACTCCTGCAAAAGCAGAGGTGTTCGGCAAAAGCAAAAGAACTGCTGCCATTAACAGGGTAAAGAAACTTTTGAATCTTAATGAAACCGTCATCACAAACCTCCTATTTATGTAAAAAGTTTACTGCAAAACTAATCTTATTATAAAAATACAAAAATTGCAATATATTTGAAATGATTTACAAAAACATCGAAATAATTTGAAGTTGTTTGTTCGCTAAGTGTTCGCATATAATGCGACTAACAGGAAGTGAGCAGAAAGGATGCTTTCATTGGAACCGAACGATCTTGTAAAGGAATGGCTGATATGGCACCAAGGAGTCAAATACATACAAAATGACCTACCTCACCTTGAGTCTGCGCAAATGCGATTCCCAGTGCTGGATAACAGTATTCTATGGCATCTTGGCAGCCAAATGTATAAGCGAAAACAACAAGCAGCAAAAGAGCTCCAAGCAAACGGAATACGAGTAATTAAGGAAAAAGAAGAAGCAAACGAGGTTTTAATCGTTTGGTCGCAGCGCGGTCAGGTGGACATATTGCGGGTACATGAGCTGTCCTTACGGTTGGAAGTACAAAAAAGATTAAGCGACATTAAGAAAAAATTCATAGATGCCAGAAAAGATATACAGCCGCCGTCGCTAGAGTCAGTGATAAACGAAGTATTTACCAGAGTTCGTAACACTCTTAATTGATACAATTATATCGGTGATGCTATATGGAATTTATATACCCGATGTTACTTGAACAAATAGGGGTAGCGTCAGGAAAATGCGGATTTACAACGTTAAGGAAATTCCCATATTAAAAAGCCCAATTTCTCAACATTTATATTTGAGAAATTAGGCTTTTTTCGTTGCTCCGTTAAAGCGCCCGATTGCTTAATTTAATATTACTCATCCTCTTCCATACCTTTTTGTTGTTTTATTCTAAGTCGATAAATGTATGAAATAGGGATAATCCCACTGACAAATATAGTACCCCCTATTAGCAGTCCATCGCTCCAATTTAAATTTGGGGTAATTGATGTGAGTACTCCAAAAGCAACAGCAATAATTGTAACTACAACAAAACTAATAATAAACGACTTGACTGGCTTTTTTGGCCTTTTTTCGTTCTCAACGCTTACACTCATGTTTAAGTAATTGTAAACGATTGCGGTCAACATAAAGACCAACCATAGAGGGTTTTTCGTCATTCCCTCCATTCCATTTTTGAAAAATTCATAGCCAAGAATACCAAAAATACCTATTGTTTGTACGATATAGGCTATTCTTGTGTTTTGTAAATTCTGCGCTATCAATCGTTCATCCTTGATTTTTTTCATCAAAATCCCCCCTGCTTATCCAAAAAATCTCATCTAACGTGGCATTCACTGCATAACAAACTTGTAGGCACAATTTTAATGATGGATTATATTTTCCTTTTTCGATCAGACTGACCGTCTGCCGGGTAATGCCCACCACATCGGCAAGCTCCTGCTGTGTTAACTCCGCTTTTATACGGGCAAGCTTTACGTTATTTTTCATAGCATATCCTCCAATTACAACGTAACATATAAATTACAATATGTAAATTATATGTTACGTTTAATTCACAAGGTGTGATCGAGCTTGGAGTACCACCAACTCATAAGCAGGCATTCTATGGTGTAGCCAAGCTGTTGATTACAGGGGAAGATCGCGATTTTGTATACGTTCAGCCGCTTATCAAAGCCCGTGTCAAATTCCGTAACTGGACTAAAGGCGGAATGCTACGGTCACCCGTTTTTGTCGAATTCATATTTTCTGCATAGCGCTGGTTGGCAGCGCGAAAAAATAATATGCCTGATTGTATACAAGAAATAGCTGACTCGTAACTGCTCCAGAGAAAACCAAATTAAAGTCAACGCATAACAAAACCCTCCTTCGGACTATTATCTTTAGGAGGGTTTACTCTTACTTATCTTTTTCTAATCGTTTATTGGATACCCATTCGTTCCAATATTGTACTTCTTCTACACCTTCACCCATTGCCTCGATTGCACCAATGCAATACTCGCATAATAGGTAAGTCTCGTCTTTTTGGAGGATTGAGCATTTTTGTAATTTTAGTTTTTCGAGTTCCCAAAACTCATTTATTTTCAAACAATGATCACATCTTCTTGTTTCATATGGGTCAAAAGAAAATGTCATTAACTCACATCCCATAATAGGTAGGTTACAGAGAAATTTCTATCTATATGGTACCACCGATTTTCTTCCGTTGCTATCTCTTGTCAAGTTCCTGTCGCGCTTTGTTTGTACATGTCCCTGGCGGTTAGTCATATCATATAACAACTACCAGTGTAGACATGTTTTGTACAGAGGCGGACGTACAAAATGAAGGTTATCGTAAGGCTTAAAAGTAATACAAAACCCGTCCATATTAGGTGACGGTTTTTGTTATTTTAACGGCAAAAAATTTTATTCTTTCATTATTATATCTAAGTAGCTGGTTAATAAATTTAGATGAGAATCTAAGGGAGCGAATCGATCATTTTCCCAGTTAAAGAGTGTTCTGACATCAACATCTAAGAGCTTTGCAAATTCTCTCTTTGTATAGCCATGATACAAGCGTGCTTTGGTGATTCGGTTACCCAACGTTGTCTCGGGTAATTGCTCAAAGCAACCTAAAAATGAGATAGGAACATCAAGAGCTTTCGATAGAAGTCTGAGGGTTGGAGGTGAAGCTATTTGTTTATTGGACTCTACTAACCCGATCGTTCTAGTACAGAGTCCTGTAATAGTTGAAAGATCGATTAGGTACATGTGCTTTGCTATTCGAGCTGCTTTTAGTCGACCTCCTGGAGTATCATCTTTTACGTCCAAAAAAGGAGAATAGGATGTCACTTTCTTTACTGATATTCCAAGGGTGTTATCTTCACCCTTGTCCCTGTGGATTTTTCGCTACCAGAGATCAGCAAGCCTGCTCGTGCACTCCACAACAAATCCACAAATACCGTTCCAAGCTCTCCGGCCCACTTCTCGACCGTATCGACCTGCACCTCGAAGTACCGCGGGTCCCTGTAAATCTGTTACACAAGCGTATTGCCGAGGAATCCTCCGAGATCATTCGGGGACGGGTAGAACAAGCCAGGAACATCCAGTGGCAGCGGTATCGATACCGAACCAGCTGTCCGTTTAACAGTGTGATGAATGGCGATGAGCTGCGCCGGTATGCCCGTTTAGATAAGGAAGGGCAGGAAATGCTGCAGCTTGCATTTGAGACCTTGGGCTTAAGTGCACGAGCATACGATAGAATCGTAAAGGTAGCGAGAACGATCGCTGATTTGGAGGGGGCGGATTACATTGCTGCTGAGCATGTTGCAGAAGCGATTCGCTACCGAGCTTTGGATAGGGCGCTCACCTTTTAGCGCAAGCCTGTTTAGATAAGCAGTATCAAGCTATTGTCACCGCGTAAAAATGTACATTGGCGCAATCACTCACATCCCAAGGGCGACAATACTTCAGTGCGATAGAGGTAACGCCTGTACGCAATGGCTGAAAAGTAAAGATCTGCTGACCACTTTGGCCGATTCGGGGTAAGGGAGAGGCGGGGGTGTAGTGAGTCGAAACAAACTCCAGAAAATTGGCATCTAGTGGATTCGATAAAAGCCATTGATATCCGGTAGATGGATTTGCCTCAAGGGACAAAGAAAAAGAATGACCAGGTGATACGTGTATAGAAGAGGTAGAAACATTCGGCATGGATCATCGTCCTTTTTTCGTAAGGTTAATCGCCCACCAGTTTCTTCTAGATATACGATACGTAAATGCGGGTAATTTGGTTCTTATTGTGATCGAATGCATAGGAAAAGATTGTAAGACATTTTTGAATATTTTACTAATTAATGGCAGCGACGATCATTTGTCAAATTTCCAATTTTTTATCGTGAATTAGCATGATATGGAAAGGAATTTGCAAAAAATTAGCGAATGAATAGGGATAAAGACATAAAATGTCGACAAAGAATCACTAAAGAGTAATCAATTTTACCTAAAAAACCAATGAGAAAAAACAATTATTACGTCTCATGTGGTAATTTTTTATCAAAAACGCGTGTTGGTTTTTCCAGCACTCTCCATGAGGAAGTCAGCGATAAGTTGCTCCTCATTAATTGGGAGAAGCTTTTTCTTTGTGTTCATCAATCGCTAGGAAAGGGAAAGGAAAACTGATGGAGAGCATTGCGGAGCTATTTGAAAAAAGAGAATACTATCACGCATTTCAGCCCATTTGCCATCTCCCCGAAAGACAGAGAATCGGGTATGAGGTATTGCTGAGAAGTAAGGCAGGGATTAATCCTGAGTCCTTATTTCAGGTGGCAAAGGAAAACAGGAAATTACCAGAACTCGACACGCAATCGCTGCACTATGCCCTCTCTACCTTTTTTCATCAGTCAACAAAAAATGAAAGGGATCTGTTATTCGTCAATATATTTCCATCGACAATTACAGACGCATCCTTTCCTCTCTTTATTGAAGAAGTCAGCCGCGAGTATTATCCCTTTCTTGGCCAGATCGTTTTGGAAATTAACGAATCGATCATGGAAGGCGAGGTCTGGCACGATCCCATCTTTAAAGAGAGAATTTCTGACTTAAAAGAAAGAGGCTTTTTGATTGCGCTAGACGATGTGGGTGAAGGAATGAACACGTTTCGCAAAATTGTTGATATATCACCTGATTACATTAAAATTGATCGTTTTTTTTCTCACGAGTTGTCCACTTCTACGGATAAACAGGAAACAGTAAAACTATTTGTGGAATTTTGCCAAAATGATTCACAACTTATTCTTGAAGGCGTAGAAGAGGAAGAGGATTTTGTTTGTGCTTCTTTACTTGGTGTCGTAATCGGTCAGGGATACCTGTTTGGGAAGCCAGGTAGCTTGTTGGACGATTAAGAAGCAAGTGTTGAATGTGGAGGTATACATATGAGCAGTGAAAAAAATGTTTATTCTAGGAAGGCAACCCTTTCTCTTAAAATATCCGAATTTGAAGTTCCACCAATGCAAGACATGCTCATTATCGGAAGAAAAGCTCCGATAGGACCGGAAGCGGTCAGAAGAATGGCCGAAGCCCTGTCACCGGAGCAATTTACGCTAATTAAAATGGATCATCCAAAGATTGAGGCCGTCTTGCTTCGAAATACTCTTTTGCAGATGCTGGATGAGAAATTGCTTATGAAAATTGTGCTTGAGGAATCAGAGCGCATGATTAGTGATTCAATGGTTCTTCGATCTGAGCTGAAAATAGCAGTCTCGATTCAACGTGAGGTGGATCTGCTATGACAATCTCCGAAATCATGACAACATCCGTTAGCACGATTACCTCTGGCAAAAGTGTTTCTTATGCAGCGGAGCAGATGAATGAATGTAATACGCGATGGTTGGTTGTCATAGATCACGGAGTCGTTATGGGAGTAGTTACCTCCCGCGATGTCTTGTCCGCGCATCCGAATCGAATCGTAGCAGATGCGATGAGTGGGTATCCGAGTCGTTTTTCAGCAGATCTAAATGTATGGGAGGCGCATTCCTATTTACAGGAGGACAATGGCGAGGTCGCTCTCATCATGGATGGAGAGCGGTTAATCGGAGTGCTTACCAAAGAAGCTGTTCGGATGAAAATTGCTGAATTCATTGATCCGTTAACAGGGCTATACGAAGCACCGTATATTCAGTATGTTGGTGAGCAGTTTTTAAAGGAAAACATCCCTTTTCATTTGCTTTTCATCGACCTAAATGATTTTGGTCAGATCAACAAAAAACATGGACACCCTTTTGGTGATGATGTGATTCGAAGGTACTCCTCCGTGCTTGCTTCATTCGCGTCTGAGAAAGGTGACCATTTATGTCGATATGCGGGGGATGAATTCGTCATGATTTCAACAGCGGAAGAGGATCAGGTCCAAAAAGGGATTGCATTACTGACGCAACCCACCCATATACGAAACGTCAGGATTTCCGCTGCTGTCGGCCATGTAAATGGGTATGAGGAGCCGGATTTTTTTTCATACTCCCTGAGAGATTTGATGGAAAAAGCGAGTCTGGAATCCTCAGCGGCAAAATTACAAAATGATTATCCTACATTTGCTACATAAATTACATCAGTGCTTCGGACAGGAATAGGCACTTCTCTTCATGCATACACTGATTGCTGAGTATACGAGAAGTGTGTAAAAGTCTAGCGCAACCTGTAGCTTCTTCAGTCGTAATACTTATTGAAAAGAACAACTTGAAGTACGGGAGGCTAACTAATGATCGTTACAACTACTAGCACATTGCAAGGCAAAGAGATTGAAGAATATCTGGATATTGTCAGTGGAGAAGTCATTATGGGCGCAAACGTTGTCCGTGACTTTCTCGCAGGAATTACGGACATTATCGGAGGACGAAGTGGTACGTACGAGAGCAAGCTCGCAGAAGGGCGCGAGATGGCTATTCGTGAAATGAAAGAAAAAGCCCGTTCCATTGGAGCAAATGCCATTGTAGGTGTAGATTTGGATTTTGAAACCTTGCGTGAGGGCATGATGATGGTCATTGCGACGGGTACAGCTGTACGTGTAAAGTAAGCCGGGCATATCCGGCTTTCTTTTTTTACTATCGGAAAGTTTAAAATTCTAAGGAAGATAGTATAAGCGCAACTAAGGCCCTGCCTGCGCTAAAAGGCTTGCAAAGCCAAGTTTTCTAATGTACAACCAGAAAATAATGATAATATATGTATAGTGAACCATATGTAAAGTGAGCCTGATCAAGCAACTTTTTTTTGATTCATTCTGGTTCATAAGTGCAAGAAAGCAGGGTGTTCTGGTGTCCGAGGTGGAGATAGCTTTATCGAAATTTATTGCAAATACAAATTCAAAGCCTAGTGAAATTGCTGGATTCAATGCCGTTTACCACATTACTCTTCAAGGCAAAGAGGCTGGTGAATATGAGGTTATATTCGCCAATGATCGTGCTTCTTATCAAAGAGGTTTTACTCTTGATGCAGGATGCAGAGTCGAGTTGTCAGAAGCTGATCTACTAAAATGGTTGAACGGACAATTAAATCCGGCTGCTTCTATCATTACAGGTAAATTAAAAATACAAGGGGATATGTTATTTTCTATCAAGCTCCAGACGCTTCTGCATACTTTTCAAATATAGACTTTTCGGGAGGAGGCAATCGAAAATCTAGACGGAATATATGGCTGAGTAGGAATGGCTACATGTTCCATTAGACCCATCATTATTTAGAAATAACTAGTCAATCCCTTCAGGGTTGCGTTAAAATATGACCAATGAATGACAAGTGACTAAATCAAAAGAACGAGGGGAATCATGCGCCAAATTTGTTCGTTTGTAGCTATCGTAACTCACCTGGAAGAACAATCTGTGCGTTTTGACTTTTACCAAGAGAGCCGAAGGTCTAAAACCGTACGAGAGCTTTTAAAACAGCGGGCAACCTTACCGCGCCATTATTTTGATTATTTATTTCATTCAGGGGTATTAGAAGTTGAGAGTGATCCACCGTATCAACCGATTGCGGCCAAGCCTGCAGCGATTGGGATGAACATCCGATCCTTAGGAACAAACATGGTTTTTGATATGTGCTTTGCCCCGCAAACGTATAAGTTATGGCAAAATACAGATGCAGTTCTGGAAGATATTTCCTTGTCGGCAGACCTTTTCGAAGAGTACGTCTATCGATTGGGGGCCATTAGCCGATTTCGTTATCTTGGACGTGTCGATGATCCACTTGTAGCTACACAGTTGGGTGAAAATGATATGATTGAATTCAAGCGCGATTTCTTGTTATCCAAAACAGGCATTATCAAGTCGATTGTGGCATTTGCCAATTCCAATAATGGAAATTTGTTTCTCGGCATAACCGACGAAGGAAGTATTTGCGGTGTAGACCATGAAGTTGAACATTACGGCGATCCGGATAAGTATATCCTGGCTATCACTCAATACATACAGGATAAAACAGTGCCATTCCTAACGCCATTTCCTAAAATTTCCTTGCAAAAAGTACAAGGGAGATATGTCGTCGCCATCTTTGTAGAAGTTGCATCCGAATTGATTTGCGGATTGGACAAGAACGGGGAAAAGTACGTGGTTATTCGCACGAACAATCGCTCGGTCGTGGTCAAGGACCCTCATCAAATTGGAGAAATCTACGTAAAACGAAAGCTGGGCAGTGAAATCAGCCGTCGATTGGGGCTTCTGTAGCATAATCGTGATTGGATTGCATACACGACGAAGGAGGTTGCTGCATGAAATCGTCTTTACGTGCCTATCTGCTTAGTATTTTGGTGGCAAGCATGGTAATGACTGGATGCGCGCAAGGAAGCAAAGTTACTGAAAGTGACATGAGAGATCGGATGGAAACAGAGCTGGGAGGCGTTGAAAAAGTAACGGTCATGTCCACGGATGGACAGGAGGTTGCGCTCGATCTGCCTGTTTTCCTCAAGGAACTGCCTACCCAAGGACAGGATCTGCAGCTATCGACGGAGCCGCTCAAGCAAGAGGATGTTCGATTTACCCTTGTATTATATCGCAAGCAACTGGCCCCACTGGTTGTAACGGTGGGAGAAACAGCAAGCCAGTTCGGAGAAAGTACATATCGTGGGAATGGTGCCATTTATTTTTATCAGTGGGTTCATAAGCAAACGGGAAAAGGGCTGCTCGCTCAAAAGTTCGATAACGCGCTGTTGTCGGCTGATGACCTTTCCAAAACGATTGTGCTCGCAGGGACCGAACTTGATCAAATCAGAAACGTTTTAAATACCGCCGTTCCCGAAACCGAAAAAAATCCAAAACAGTACCCGCTATTTCCGACTTACAAAATTCGTGTTGGTTCGACGCAAAAACCACTTGAGGTAACTGTACTGACACCCACAATGATCTCGGTGCCTTTTGGTAGAGAAAAACATCTTTTTCATGTAGATGGCCAATTGTTTTCGCGAATGACGACATGGCTCCCGCCTAGCGAGACAGAGGAGCAATCGCTGGAGAGACTGTTTAAGACAACGCGTATACGCCTGACTGCAACAGGCGAAATGGTGGGAGAAAACCGCGAGCTGGATGTCACGCAAACCACCGTTGAGCAAGGAATCGCTCATCAAACGGTGCGTTTGCTGCAAAAAGGAACATTACTGGAGAAGCCGCCGGAAGTTCCTGGAAAAGAACAATTTCAACTGCAATTTTTGGTAAATGGGACAGAGCGGTCCGTTGTCTTTTATCCACGCTATTTTAAGCTAGATCAATCGTGGTATGCTCACAATGAACTGGCTCAAAACGTGTGGAAATTGTTTGAAAACCTTCGAAAGTAAGTGTTTTCATTGATGAACTTTGTCGTTATTGGTCAGGATAAAGACAACATATCACTACCACTTTTGCATTTTTTGTCGTAGAATAGTAACGTTGCACTGATAGTGGTGCTTTAAGACTGGGGGAGACGACGAGTCTTCATACCGGTCTAAAAGCCTGCCGATCTTTATCTGCCATAGGAGGATGGAGAATGAACATTCATGAGTATCAAGGTAAAGAGATACTTAAGCAGTACGGTGTAAAAGTTCCTGAAGGACGCGTAGCATTCACAGTTGAAGAAGCTGTAGAAGCAGCAAAAGAACTTGGCACCCAAGTAAACGTAGTAAAAGCGCAAATTCACGCTGGTGGCCGTGGTAAGGCTGGCGGGGTAAAAGTCGCAAAAAATCTGGATGAAGTTCGTACATATGCCAGTGAAATTCTTGGCAAAGTACTCGTTACTCATCAAACTGGTCCAGAAGGTAAAGAAGTTAAACGTCTTCTGATCGAACAAGGCTGCGACATCAAAAAAGAATACTACGTAGGTGTAGTAGTTGACCGCGCAACTGGAAGCGTCGTTATGATGGCTTCTGAAGAAGGCGGTATGGACATCGAGGAAGTAGCAGCTAATACTCCAGAAAAAATCTTCAAAGAAGTAGTTGATCCAGTAACTGGTCTGAACGGCTTCCAAGCTCGTCGCCTGGCTTATGCGATCAATATTCCAAAAGAGCTGATTAACAAAGCTGCCAAGTTCATGATGAGCTTGTACCAAGCTTTTGTTGATAAAGATGCTTCTATCGCTGAAATCAACCCACTGGTTGTAACTGGCGACGGCGAAGTAATGGCACTCGATGCTAAGTTGAACTTCGACAGCAACGCACTCTACCGTCACCCTGACATCGTAGCTCTGCGCGACCTGGATGAAGAAGATGAAAAAGAAATCGAAGCTTCCAAGTTCGACCTGTCCTATATCGCTCTCGATGGTAACATCGGTTGCATGGTAAACGGCGCTGGTCTGGCAATGGCTACGATGGACATCGTGAAATTTTACGGTGGGGACCCTGCTAACTTCCTTGATGTTGGCGGCGGAGCTACTGAAGAAAAAGTTACAGAAGCGTTCAAAATTATTCTCCGTGACGAAAAAGTAAAAGGTATTTTCGTCAACATTTTCGGCGGCATCATGAAATGTGATGTTATCGCAAATGGCGTAGTGAATGCAGCAAAACAAATCAAACTGGACAAACCTCTCGTAGTTCGTCTCGAAGGTACAAACGTTGATCTGGGTAAGAAAATCCTCAACGAGTCTGGCTTGAACATTGTTGCTGCTGAATCTATGGCAGATGGCGCTGAAAAAATCGTATCCTTGGTGAAGTAAGAAAAAGCGAGTAGATACGTCAAAAAAGGTGGGAAAATAACGCGATGAGTATTCTCGTTAATAAAAATACAAAAGTAATTACGCAAGGGATTACGGGTGCAACTGGTCTGTTCCACACTCGCGGAGCCGTTGAATACGGTACACAAATGGTGGGCGGTGTAACACCTGGTAAAGGTGGCACTGAGGTTGACGGTATTCCAATTTTCAACACAGTGGCAGAAGCTGTAGCCAAAACGGGCGCAACTGCTTCCGTAATCTACGTTGCTCCTCCATTCGCTGCTGACGCGATCATGGAAGCAGTAGATGCTGAGCTGGATTTGGTTATTTGCATCACTGAAGGTATTCCTGTTCTGGACATGGTAAAAGTAAAACGTTACATGGAAGGCAAGAAAACCCTTCTCGTAGGACCTAACTGCCCTGGCGTTATCACTCCAGGTGAGTGCAAAATCGGTATCATGCCTGGTTACATCCATATTCCAGGTAAAGTGGGTATCGTATCCCGCTCTGGTACCTTGACTTATGAAGCAGTACACCAAACTTCTACTCGCGGCATCGGTCAATCCACTGCTGTAGGTATCGGTGGAGACCCTGTTAAAGGCATGGAGTTCATCGATGTACTGAAAATGTTCAACGAAGACCCTGACACTGAAGCAGTAATCATGCTGGGTGAAATCGGTGGAACTGCAGAAGAAGAAGCAGCTGAGTGGATCGCAGCTAACATGAAAAAACCAGTAGTAGGCTTCATTGGCGGACAAACTGCACCTCCAGGAAAACGCATGGGCCACGCTGGTGCGATCATCTCCGGTGGTAAAGGTACAGCTGCTGAGAAAATCGCGAAGCTCGAAGAATGTGGTATTCGCGTAGCAAAAACGCCTGCAGTTATCGGTGAAACTTTGGTTCAACTGTTGACTGAGCGCGGCATGCTCGACAAAGTTATGAGCAAATAAGCTTGTGAATAGCTAAAAGCGGACAGGTTATAGGCCTGTCCGTTTTTATTTTTGAGTCTGACCACTGTCTTTCGATAAAATAACACTCGATACCAACGATCTTTGTAAAACGGTAGGTATGGAGGAGGGGAAGACATGTTTGTGGACCAGGTGAGTGAGAGAGACTGGCTTTACTTGTTGTCAAGTGTTCCTGGGCTGGGAAGAGTGAAGCTGAGAGCGATGTATGAAATGGCAGGTTCATTTAAAGAAGCGATGAAAAAATGGGATTCACTCAGCCACAAGCTGAAGCTGTCAGCATCTATTATGAAAGAAGGAAACCAACTGCGCAAAGAAACAGTTGCATTGAAAATGCTGCGTGAGCGTATATCAAATGGTATACAGTATGTATGCTTTTTAGATGAGGATTTTCCCGATCAGCTACGCCACATTCCTGATCCTCCACTTGTATTATTTTATCGGGGAGAGCTACAGATATTGAAAGAGCCAGCGATTGGAGTGGTCGGCTCGCGAAAGCCTACGCCATATGGTAGAGCGAGCTGCTCTTTTTTAGTGAAGGAATTGGTGCAAGCAGGACTCGTGATTATTTCAGGTTTGGCTTATGGGATTGATGGGGAAGCGCACGAAACCACACTGAAGAACAATGGAAAAACAGTAGGTGTTCTTGGGTGTGGAATCGATCAGGTTTATCCGCCTCGTCATCGCGCACTTTATGAAAAAATTGCAACGTTTGGCCTACTTCTATCTGAATATCCGCCTGGAACACCACCTGTACCAGGGCTGTTTCCTGAGCGAAATCGAATTATTAGCGGGCTTAGTATGGGGATTTTAGTGGTAGAAGCTGCAGAAAGAAGCGGGTCGCTAATTACAGCAGATTGTGCATTAGAGCAAGGGAAGGATGTTTTTGCGATTCCAGGTCCAATTTTTTCATCGTTGAGCACGGGGCCGCATAACTTGATCAAACAAGGTGCAAAGCTAGTAACAAGTGGTTTTGATGTTCTGGATGAGCTGGGATATCCATTCGTTCCCGAAACCGAGCCTCGTCAGCGCGATTATTTGGACCAAAACTTATTGGATAAAGATGAGCTGGCGATCATAGGTATCGTTACACATGAAGGCATTCATGTGGATGACCTGCTGGCTCAATTGGACCCAGATATGCGCAGAAGTCTCCATCAGGTTTTGTTTCGCCTAGAAGCAAAAGGAGCACTTGTTGCTCTGGCTGGGGGGTATTTCGCGAAGCGTTAGGCTGGATCTTCTGTACCCGGAGTCCCCCTAAAGTCTTGCAAGTGTTTGACAAATCGGATGAGCATATTTAATAATAGGGAAGATTCCTTACTAAAAGGGGAGGAAAAAAATGGCTGACACGCTCGTAATCGTAGAATCCCCTGCGAAAGCGAAAACCATTGGAAAATATCTGGGTAGCAAATTTATTGTCAAAGCATCTATGGGACACGTGAGGGACCTCCCGAAAAGTCAGACGGGTGTGGACGTGACACGTGGCTTTGAACCCAAATACATAACCATTCGCGGCAAAGGGGACGTATTGAAAACCCTGAAAGATGCCGCCAAAAAAGTGAAAAAAGTATACCTCGCGGCCGACCCGGATCGCGAAGGGGAAGCAATTGCTTGGCATTTGGCTCAATACTTGGGGTTGGATCTAAACCAGCCGCTTCGGGTCGTGTTTAATGAAATCACGAAGGATGCCATCAAAGAAGCTTTCAAACACCCGCGTCACATCAACATGGATTTGGTGAATGCGCAGCAGGCTCGTCGTATTCTCGATAGATTGGTTGGATACAATATCAGTCCGATCTTGTGGAAAAAAGTGCGCAAAGGTCTTAGTGCTGGTCGTGTACAATCCGTTACCGTAAAAATGATTCTTGATCGGGAACGGGAAATTCAGCAATTCATTCCGGAAGAATACTGGACGATAGCAAGCAAGCTCAACAGCAACGGAAAAGACTTTGAAGCCAAATTTTATGGCTATGGAGACGAAAAAATTGAACTGAAGTCAGAGGCGGATGTTCAGGAAGTCTATAAAAGGATGGCGGATCAGCCGTATGTCGTTCGGAAAGTAACGAAGCGGGAGCGCAAGCGGAATCCTGCGCCTCCGTTCATTACCAGCTCCTTGCAGCAAGAGGCGGCGAGAAAGCTGAATTTCCGTACAGCAAAAACCATGCGGATTGCTCAGGAGCTGTACGAAGGTATTGACGTCGGCAGCAAAGAAGGGGCAGTCGGTTTGATTACCTACATGCGTACTGACTCGACCCGCATATCAGCTACCGCACAAGAAGAAGCAAAAGCATACATACTGGAAAAGTTTGGAGTAGAGTATGTCTTGTCGGAGCCGCGCACCGCTGCCAAAAACGAGAATGCACAGGATGCCCACGAAGCAATCCGCCCTACGGCGGTTATGCGTACGCCGGATGAGATCAAGGAGTTTTTGTCCCGTGATCAACTGCGCCTGTATCGGTTGATTTGGGAACGGTTCCTGGCAAGTCAAATGTCTTCGGCAGTATTGGACACGATGAGCGTAGACATCGCCATCGGAGATGTCATTTTTCGGGCAACAGGCTCTAAGGTAAAATTTCCGGGCTTCATGAAGGTATATATTGAAGGTGACGATGACGGAACAGAAGAAGAGGGCTTTTTGCCACCGATCGAAGAGGGACAGACACTTGAGCAGAAAAGCATCGAACCTTCGCAGCATTTTACACAGCCACCTCCTCGATACTCCGAAGCACGTTTAGTAAAGACGTTGGAGGAACAAGGCATCGGTCGTCCTTCTACATACGCTCCTACTTTGGAAACCGTTCAAAAACGCGGCTATGTAGCGCTCGAGGAAAAACGATTTGTTCCCACAGAATTAGGAGAAATCGTTATCACCCTGATGGAGGAGTTCTTTCCTGAGATCCTTGACGTGGAGTTTACGGCACATATGGAAAGTGACCTGGACGGTATTGAAGATGGGATCGCCAACTGGGTAAATGTCCTCGATGCGTTTTATGGTGGCTTTGCGAAACGGGTTGCCTTCGCGGAAGAAGAGATGAAGGAAGTCGAACTAAAAGACGAAGAATCTGATGAAATGTGCGAGCTTTGCGGACGCGTCATGGTATATAAGCTCGGACGTTTTGGGAAATTCCTTGCTTGTTCCGGATTCCCGGATTGTCGGAACACCAAACCAATCGTAAAAGAAACTGGTGTAAAGTGCCCGCAATGTGAAACCGGAGAGATTATCGAACGTAAATCTAAGAAGAGCCGAATTTTTTATGGTTGCAATCAATACCCTGAATGCGATTTTGTTTCTTGGGACAAACCGATTGGAAGACCATGCCCGAAATGCTCTAGCATGTTAATAGAGAAAAAACGGAAGAAACAAGGCGTAAGCATCGTTTGTACCAAATGCGATTATCAGGAAGAAGCAGATTCCTAATGCGATTCTTGAGATTTTTGTAGGTTTGGAGGATTGACAGCATGACATTGCCAACTACCACTGTTGTGGGCGCCGGTTTGGCTGGAAGTGAAGCCGCATGGCAAATTGCACAGGCCGGAGTACCCGTGAAATTGTACGAAATGAGACCAAAAACACAGACACCTGCACATCATACAGACAAGTTCGCTGAATTGGTCTGCAGTAACTCGCTACGAGCGAATACCTTGACGAATGCAGTTGGTGTTTTAAAGGAAGAAATGCGTCGCCTAGGATCTGTCATCATCAGTGCTGCGGACCGTTGTGCTGTTCCGGCTGGAGGAGCGCTTGCGGTAGACCGTCATGAATTTGCTGATTATGTGACAGAGGCAGTGCGAAACCATCCTCTGGTTGAGGTGGTTACGGAAGAAATTACAGAAATTCCTGAAGGGATCGTCGTGATTGCCACAGGACCGTTGACATCTCCTGCACTGTCCCAGCAGCTCAAGGACCTAACCGGTGAGGAGTACCTGTACTTCTACGACGCAGCAGCACCGATTCTTGAAAAAGAATCAATCGATATGAACAAAGTATTTGTGGCTTCCCGCTACGATAAAGGTGAGGCAGCCTACTTGAATTGTCCGATGTCAGAAGAAGAATTCAATCGCTTTTATGATGAGCTGATTGCTGCTGAAGCAGTTCCTTTGAAGGAATTTGAAAAAGAAATTTTCTTTGAAGGCTGCATGCCGATCGAAGTCATGGCAAAGCGTGGGCGTCAAACCATGGTGTTTGGTCCGTTAAAGCCAGTGGGACTCATTGATCCGAGAACGGGCAAAAAGCCTTATGCAGTAGTTCAGCTCAGACAGGATAATGGTGCTGCAACCCTATATAATATCGTAGGCTTTCAAACCCATTTGAAATGGCCTGAGCAAAAGCGTGTTTTCTCTATGATTCCTGGTTTGGAGAACTGTGAGATTGTTCGTTACGGTGTTATGCACCGTAATACCTTCATTAACTCTCCAAAGCTGTTGAAGCCTACATACCAGTATAAAGAGCGTGAGACCCTCTTTTTTGCTGGTCAGATGACAGGTGTTGAAGGCTATGTAGAATCCGCTGCGTCTGGCTTGTTGGCGGGGATAAATGCTGCACGACTGGCAAAGGGTGAGGAACTGCTTGTATTGCCTCCAGAAACAGTCATCGGCAGCATGGCCCGTTATATCACGACAGCCGACTCCAAGCATTTTCAACCGATGAACGCAAATTTCGGCTTGGTTCCTGAGTGGCCAGAGCGAATTCGAAACAAGCGAGAGAAAAATGAAAAATTGGCTGAGCGGGCGCTAGATACAATTCAGAATTTTACACAATAACGACACAATATACGTTGATATCCGAATTTCGACTGTGTTACTATATAGGTGCTTCGAGGAGGGTGCATCCCGTATGGACATTTCGCAACAGAATTCTGCGGATCTTGCGATGTTTACCCGTTATTTGCGAGTCGAAAAAAACGCCTCTCCTCATACGGTAAAGCAGTATGTGGCAGATATCAGCGAATTTGTCTCCTTTATGGAACAGCACCAAATCACCGTATTTGCTGCTGTTTCTTATTTGCATGGTCGCTCCTTCCTTGCGCAATTAGTGGGTAGGGGGCTTTCTCGGCGAAGTATCGCACGCAAGCTCTCCAGCTTGAGAAGCTTGTATCGTTTTTTATTGCGTGAAGGTAAGCTGGAACAAAATCCATTCCAACTCGTCTCCACTCCGAAAATGGAGAAGAAACTTCCTTCCTTTCTGTATCCACAAGAGGTTCAGGCGTTTTTTGATCTGCCAGACACTTCCACTCCACTAGGAATTCGAGATCGGCTGATTTTTGAACTACTGTACGCAAGTGGCATGCGCGTCATGGAGCTCGTCACACTTTCTGTGAGCGCGGTTAACCCGGACATGGGAGTCGCTCTTGTATATGGAAAAGGAGCAAAAGAAAGGTATGTGCCAGTTGGGAGTTATGCTTGTGAGATTCTTCGGCAATACCTAGAGTATGGAAGAGAAAAGCTGCTGGCAGGAAAAGAAGACCACGGCAATCTGCTGGTCAATTACCGTGGTGAACCACTTTCCGACCGCAGTGTTCGCCGGATTGTAGACAAATACGTTGATACGTACGCTCTGCATTTGCGTGTATCGCCTCATACGTTTCGGCATACATTTGCAACCCATATGTTAAACGGTGGAGCTGATCTGCGTGTTGTTCAGGAGCTGCTGGGGCATGTCAATGTCTCCACAACTCAAGTGTATACGCATGTGACCAAAGAGCGCTTACGCCATGTATATGATACCGCACATCCGCGTGCAAATTCGCGCGATACCGGTTCCGCCAAACGGCCATAAACGGGAGGAATCAGTGATGGAACAGTTTCACGCAACAACAATCTTTGCTATACAGCATAATGGATCTGTAGCGATGGCTGGAGATGGTCAGGTAACCTTTGGCAACAGCATGGTGATGAAGCACGGTGCCAAAAAAGTAAGACGTCTCTATCGCGGAGAGGTTCTGGCAGGTTTTGCTGGATCAGTAGCAGACGCGATCACCCTTTTTGAAAAGTTTGAAGGTAAGCTGGAGGAGTACCACGGAAATCTGCAGCGAGCTGCCGTCGAGCTGGCCAAGGAGTGGCGTATGGATAAAATTTTGCGTCGCCTGGAAGCAATGATGATTGTACTGAACAAGGATCATTTACTGCTCATATCGGGTAATGGTGAAATCATCGAACCAGATGATGGGATCTTGGCAATCGGATCTGGAGGCAGCTTTGCACTTGCTGCCGGAAGAGCATTAAAGACGTATGCACCCCACCTTAGTGCAAGAGAAATTGCGGAAGCATCACTGCGTACTGCTGCTGAGATTTGCGTATTCACGAATAACAATCTTGTTGTGGATGAGTTGAATTGAGCAAAAGGGAGGACTTTCTGTGCTGAATTTTGAGCAATTAACCCCGCGTAAGATCGTAGAGCATTTGGATAAATACATCGTCGGGCAGGCACAAGCCAAGAAAGCCATCGCTGTGGCGCTTCGAAATCGCTACCGTCGAAGCCGTTTGCCAGAACAAATAATTGACGAAGTCGTACCGAAAAATATCTTGATGATTGGACCAACCGGTGTTGGGAAGACGGAGATTGCTCGGCGGATTGCCAAGCTTACCGGAGCTCCATTCATTAAGGTAGAAGCAACCAAGTTCACAGAAGTTGGTTATGTAGGACGAGATGTTGAGTCCATGGTTCGCGATTTGGTGGAAGCCTCCATTCGCACTGTTAAGCAAGAAAAAATGGAATCAGTCAAGGAAAAAGCCGAAAAGCTTGCGAATGAAGCGATCGTAGAGGTTTTGGTTCCTTCACGTAAACAGCAGAGCTCTTTTAAAAATCCACTGGAGATGTTCTTCGGAGGGCAACAGCAGTCGCAACAGCCAGCAAATGATCCAGAAGAGGCTTCGGTAGAGCAAGGGCGCAGACAGGTTGCTTGGCAGCTGGCAAATGGTCAATTGGAAGAGCAAATCATTGAGATAGATGTAGAAGATCAGTCCCCAACAATGTTTGACATGTTCCAGGTTCCGGGTACAGAACAAATGGGGATGCAAATGCAAGATATGCTCGGCAGCCTGATGCCAAAACGAACCAAGAAGCGAAAATTGCGAATTAAAGATGCGCGAAAGGTATTAATTCAACAAGAAGCGCAAAAACTGGTGGATATGGATGAAGTAACGCAGGAATCGATTCGCAGGGCTGAGAATCACGGGATTATTTTTATCGACGAGATCGATAAGATCGCTGGAAAAGATGGTCGTGGTCCCGACGTATCCCGTGAAGGAGTTCAGCGTGATATTTTGCCGATCGTTGAAGGCTCAACCATTATGACCAAATACGGACCAGTCAAGACAGATTACGTATTGTTCATAGCGGCAGGAGCATTCCACATGGCAAAGCCGTCCGATCTCATACCGGAGCTGCAGGGTCGTTTTCCCATCAGAGTGGAGCTGACCAGCCTATGCGCCCCGGACTTTGTCCGGATTTTAACTGAGCCTAAAAACGCACTTCTGAAGCAGTATGTTGCCCTTTTGGAAACAGAAGGCGTGCATGTTGAATTCACACCAGACGCCATTCATGAGCTTGCTCGCTTGGCTGCTGAAGTGAACCAAAGCACGGATAACATCGGTGCCAGACGTTTGCACACCATACTGGAAAAGCTGTTAGAGGATCTTTCCTTTGAAGCCCCAGATATTCACTTGGAGGTTGTGCAGATCACGCCTGATTATGTGAAACAAAAACTAGGCAACATCGTAGGAAACAAAGACTTAAGTCAGTATATTTTGTAACGAACATTGGGTAGGAATCACACAGACATTGGGAGGAAATTTAAGATGGATCTACTGTCGAAAACAAGAAGAATTAACCGCATGCTGCAAAAATCTGCAGGTCATGCCGTTAATTTCAATGAAATGGCGCAAGTATTGAGTGATGTAATTGAAGCGAATACCTTTGTTGTAAGCCGCAAAGGTAAACTGCTTGGCTTTGCTATCCACCAAGAGATGGACAATGCGCGTATTCGCAAAATGCTGGAAGAGCGCCGTTTCCCTGAAGAATATAGCATGGGCCTCTTGAAAGTAGAAGAAACATCTGCAAACCTGGATGTAGATAGCCCATACACCATTTTCCCTGAGGAAATGAAAGAAGTATTCCGTTCTGGTTGGACAACATTGGTACCGATCATCGGTGGCGGTGACCGCCTTGGAACACTTATTTTGGGACGAATCAACGATCAATTCGTAGATGATGATTTGATCTTGGCTGAAGTAGGGGCAACCGTAGTAGGAATGGAAATCTTGCGTGAGCGCTCTGAGGCAATTGAAGAAGAGGCACGAAGCAAGGCTGTCGTCCAAATGGCGATTGGTTCTCTTTCTTATAGCGAGCTGGAAGCGGTTGAGCATATCTTTGAAGAGCTGGAAGGAAAAGAAGGCCTCCTCGTTGCATCAAAAATCGCAGACCGTGTAGGTATTACCCGTTCTGTGATTGTCAATGCTCTGCGTAAGTTGGAGAGTGCAGGTGTGATCGAGTCTCGTTCCCTTGGAATGAAAGGTACATTTATTAAAGTGTTGAATGAGAAGCTGTTACCTGAGCTGGAGAAGCTGAAAACCTCTTAATCGAACGTAGACTAAAGTTACACGAGGTTAAACAAAAGGCGTAGCAACTTATGTTGCTGCGCCTTTTTTCATGGGTACAAATGCCTAAAATCAACAAAACCCGACACAACTTTGCAAATTTTCATCCATAAATTCGTCAAAGTCTGCATGCAAAAATATGGCAATATCAATCGTATAATTGTAAAATGCAGTAAAAAATCAGGGCTAATAGGTGATTTAGTGCGATTGAATCATTTTGAAAATCTTCATGAAAAGGGGCTTTTTTCACTATTACAGTTTTGCTATGATTGAAGCGTATCTTAAATGTCGAAAATACAGGAAATTTAGGTAGATTTGAGGAAGCTTTGACGACAAATATAGGGGGATTAGGAACATGCTGGATAGCTATCATCTTCAGGTCCTAGAACGATCGATGGACGCAGCCTCTATGCGACACAGAGCGATCACAAACAATCTTGCCAATATAAATACCCCTTATTTCAAAAGTCAACAAGTCATCTTTGAAGAGTACTTACAAGATGAACTGAATGGGGTTATTGGCAAGAAAAATTTGGAAGCCTACAGAACAAGTGAGCGGCACATTCCCTTCAAAAATAGTGGGGGCTTCGCAATGCCGCAACAAGTATCTAATCCAACAGCTTATGTACAAAACAATGGAAACAACGTAGACATGGAAGCAGAAAATGCGGAGCTAGCGAAAAACCAAATCTGGTATGGTGGTTTGACACAACTGACCGCAGGATCCTTCCAAAAGCTACGAAGCGTAATTGAGGGCGGAGGTAAATAAGGATGAGTTTGTTTCAAGGAATGAACGCAAGCGCTTCTGCACTGACTGCTAATCGATTGATGCTGGACACGATTTCTGCCAATATTGCGAACCAAGAGGTTACGAGAGCCACTTATGTAAATGGAGCATGGCAGCCGTACAAACGGAAAATGTTAGAAATGGCCCCTAGATCGAGCAGCTCTTTCGACAATATGCTGCAAATGGCTGTCGGAAATGTTTTTAACAACAACGGTGGTGAGCTTGGGGTTCGGGTAACAGGTATTCGCGAGGATAATACACCTTTTAAACGAATGTATGATCCATCTCATCCGGATGCAGATGCGGACGGATACGTACTGATGCCAAATGTGGATCCGATGAAGGAATTTGTAGATCTCATTGCAGCATCAAGAGCTTATGAAGCGAATATCACTGCGTTTAACGCTTCGAAATCGATGATGATGAAAGCTTTGGAAATAAGATAAAGCGGGTGGTCTGTAACAAATGGATATTAACGCTCTTTCTCAAGTAAGCTCTATTCGTACGCCTAGTGTGAACAAGCTGCAAACACCAGCGGAAGTATCAAAGGAATTTTCCTCCTTTTTATCTGATGCAATCACCGAAGTGAATCAAGCGCAAATTGAGTCCGCCATTCTCAGCGACAAATTTGCATCCAAGGAGATTGAAGACATTCACCAAGTAACAGCAGCTGGACAAAAATCTTCGATCATGCTTCAGATGACCCTGCAAGTGCGTAACAAGATGATCGAGTCTTATCAAGAAATTATGCGTATGTCTGTATGATTTGTTGTTGGTATCCTGTGAGAGGTGAATCATGAACGAGCGTCTGGCATTATTCAGAGAACAGCTTACGTCAAAATGGAACCAGTTATCAAAAAAACAAAGATGGATGATTGTTGGAATTTCTCTATTTCTCCTCATCTCACTTGGCTTATACATATACATAGCTTCTCAACCGGTATACAAGCCGCTATATAATCAACAATTGAGTGAGCAAGAGATTGGGGCAATTAAGAAAGAGCTGGAAGGCTCTCAAACTCCTTATCGAATTACGGGAAATGGAACTAGCATTGAAGTACCGGAAAAAGTAGCCCAAGATGTTATTGTGGATCTTGCTGCCAAAGGAATTCCAAGTCAGGCAGGAATCAACTCAGAAATCTTTTCAAACACACTTGGAGTTACGGATCGCCAATTCGATGTGATGAAAAAAGAAGCATTGCAGCAGGAATTGCGCAAAATGCTGGAGCGGGTTAAAGGGGTGCGAAGTGCACAGGTCATGATCACCCTGCCACAAGAAAGCTTGTGGGTAACAGAAACACCTGATACAGCTACCGCTTCTGTCATCGTTGATGTAGAACCTGGAACAACACTTGAGCAGAAACAGATCAATTCCCTTTATTTGCTCGTATCACGAAGTGTTCCGAAGCTGCCGATGGAAGCAATCGCGATTACGGACCAGTACTCCAATTCATTGGATCGCACGGATGGGAATGAAAGTGAAGGTTCTTTGAGCAGCTTTAAACAACAAGAAGATATCAAAGCTGAAGTAGAAAAGAAAATACAGCAGAATTTGTACAATCTTCTGGGAACCATCATGGGACGGGACAAAGTCATTGTTCATACTTTTGTTAAAATGAATTTTGATAAAGAAAACCGTGTGGAAAATCTCGTAGAGGCACCGGATAAAGAAAATAACGAAGGTCTTATCATTTCATCGCAAAAATTATCTAAAGCATTTTCTGGACAGGGTGTACCGCCTGGCGGAATTACCGGTACGGGCGATAATTCTTCTCCCCAGTACCAAGCAAATACTCCAAACGGCAGCAACAGTCAGTATGAAGAGTTAAATGACACAATTAACCGTGAAGTAAATCGAATTACACGAAATGTCGTGAAGAGTCCATATGAGATCGAAGACTTGACGATTAACGTAGGTGTTGAACCACCAGCTGGCACTCAGTTAGACCCAGCTACTATTGACAGCATCAAACAAGTACTCCGAAATGTTGTACGTGTTACCTTGAGTAACCAAGCAATTGATTTGACCCAAGACGAGCTGGATAAACATATTTCTGTCTTCCCGCGCGAGTTCTCAGGAAAAGTGGCTTTAGAAGAAAGTAATTCTCTTAGCCCTGCTGTACTTTGGACTGTTGGTGGTATTGCAGCATTGGCGCTTGCAGCAGTTGCATTCCTTTTGGTTCGCAGACGTAGCCAAGCCAAACAGCAGCAAGAAAATGAAGACGTTCAAGATTTGCTGACTCCATCCCAATCGTTGGATGTTCCCGATTTGATTTATCAGGAGGATGGCGACCAGGTTATGGTCAGGAAGCAGCTTGAAAAATTGGCGCGAAGCAAGCCAGATGAATTTGTAGTTCTGCTTCGCACGTGGCTAGCAGAAGATTAAGGAGTGAAAGGTATGGCTCGCGGCGCTAAAGAGTTGACAGGACGTCAAAAAGCTGCAATTCTTCTTATCTCACTCGGGCCGGAAATCTCTGCCCAGGTGTTCAAACACTTGCGTGAAGATGAAATCGAGCAACTAACATTGGAAATTGCCAATGTTCGTAAAGTCGATACGGATGAAAAAGATAAAATTCTTGCAGAGTTTCATCAGATCGCGGTAGCAAAAGAAGTTATCGCGCAAGGCGGTATTACCTACGCAAAAGATATTTTGCAAAAGGCATTGGGTGAAACCAAAGCCATGGATATTATTAACCGACTGACAGCCAACCTGCAGGTGAGGCCATTTGACTTTGCTAGGAAAGCTGATCCCGGTCAAATTCTAAACTTTATCCAAAACGAACATCCACAAACGATTGCTCTTGTCTTGTCTTATCTGGAAGCGCAGCAAGCAGCTATGATCTTGTCAGCTCTTCCTCAGGAGAGTCAGGCAGAGGTAGCCAAGCGCATTGCCATGATGGACAGTACGTCTCCAGAGGTTATTGCGCAGGTTGAGCAAGTTCTTGAGCAAAAGCTGTCTGCGACGGTTACGCAGGATTACACGCAAGCCGGTGGCATCGAAGCGATCGTGGCTGTACTCAACGGCGTGGATCGCGGTACCGAGCGTACGATCTTGGATTCTCTCGAGATTCAAGACCCCGAGCTGGCAGAAGAAATCAAGAAACGCATGTTTGTTTTCGAAGATATCGCTACTTTGGACAACCGCTCCATCCAACGCGTTATCCGCGACGTGGAGAATGCAGATCTGCAGCTCTCGCTCAAAGTATCCAGCGAGGAAGTGCGGGAAGTTATTTTCCGGAACATGTCCAAACGGATGGCAGATACGTTCAAAGAAGAAATGGAGTTTATGGGACCCGTCCGTTTACGCGATGTAGAAGAAGCTCAATCCCGTATCGTTGCTATTATCCGTCGCTTAGAGGAGGCTGGTGAGATCATCATCGCTCGCGGTGGAGGAGATGATATCATTGTCTAGGATCATCAAGATGGCCAATTATCGGCCTGTAGAGGACTCCGTGCTCCTCTCGGTGACGCCTGTACCATTAAAGACGGAAGAAAGTTCCGAAAGGTTGCAAGAAAATATCCAAATTATTAATCAAGCAGAAATAGAAGCAAAAACGATTATAGAAGACGCGGAAGAAACAGCTCAAAAGATCTTGCAGCAGGCGACTGAGCAGGCTGAGTTGTTAAAGGAACAAGTACAAGAAGAAATCAATCAGTGGTGGGAACAAAAGCGTGTGGAAGCAGCTTCTCTTTTTCAACAAGTACAGGAAGAAGCTGCACGTGAAGGCTACGAAGCTGGATATGAAGATGGCAAGCGACAGGCTTATGAAGAAAAAGTAGAGGCCATTACCAAGGCCAGAAAGCTATTGGAAGAAGCCTACAAAGAAAAGCAGCAAATCATCGCCGAGGCAGAGCCGTTTTTAGTTGATCTCAGTATAGAGGTAGCTAGAAAGGTAATTGGCGGAGAGCTGAAGCAATCACCAGAGCAGGTCCTCCAAATGTCCAAAAAAGTGCTGAGTCGTTCCCGCGTTCACGGTCAAATTACGGTGTGTGTCAATCATAATTACTTTGATTACATTCAAGAGCATCGCTTCCAGCTACTTGAATTGCTCGATGGACAAGCTGAGCTGGCGATTTATCCGGATCACACCGTTCAAGATGGCGGGTGTGTCATTCGTACCCACTTGGGTAGTGTAGATGCACGTGTGGATACACAACTAAGCGAAATTAAGCAGGCGCTGCTGGAAATTGCGCGAGGAAGTGAGACGACATGAGCATCCTCGATCTTTCAAAATACAAACAGGTGCTGCATGGTCTGGACCCGATGCGTGTAAACGGAAAAGTAACACAGGTAGTAGGACTTACCATTGAATCACAAGGCCCGGAGGTAAAGCTCGGCGAGATTTGCCATCTGTATCCTACGAATAGCAAAGAGCCGATCATTGCTGAAGTGGTTGGATTTCGCGAAAACAAAGTGCTCTTGATGCCACTTGGGGAGCTGACGTCCATCGGACCAGGATGTGATGTCGTGGCAACTGGTCAATCACTTGAAGTGAAAGTGGGAACGGAGATTCTCGGCTCGATTTTAGATGGATTAGGACGTCCGTATCAAGGCACTCTCCCATTTGGATTATCTTCTTATCCAACAAACAATCTTCCGCCGAATCCTATTCTTCGCCCTCGCATTAAAGAGGCGCTGAGTGTCGGAGTTCGGGCTATCGATGGTCTTTTAACGATTGGAAAAGGACAGCGTGTCGGTATTTTTGCGGGGTCTGGTGTAGGAAAGAGTACGCTAATGGGAATGATCGCCCGCAATACAACGGCTGATATCAACGTCATAGGGCTGATCGGTGAGCGTGGGCGTGAGGTTATGGAGTTTATTGAGCGTGATCTGGGGGAAGAAGGACTAAAGAGGTCGGTTGTAGTTGTAGCTACATCGGACCAACCTGCGATGATTCGTATTAAGGGTGCGCTGATTGCCACTTCCATTGCAGAGTACTTCCGAGACCGTGGATTGAATGTCATGCTCATGATGGATTCCGTCACTCGTTTTGCGATGGCACAGCGTGAAGTAGGCCTGGCGATTGGTGAGCCGCCGGCCACGAGAGGCTATACGCCTTCTGTATTCGCGCTTCTTCCAAAGCTGATGGAAAGAGCAGGGACCGCAGACCGCGGAAGCATTACAGCCTTTTACACCGTATTGGTAGACTCTGACGACATGAATGATCCAATCGCAGACGCGGTACGGGGGATATTGGACGGACATATTGTACTAGACCGAAAAATTGCCCAAAAAGGACATTTTCCAGCAATTGATGTGATGGCGAGTGTCAGCAGGGTAATGAGCGAGATCGTAAGTGATGCACATGGAGAAGCAGCGAGACAGCTTAAAAGACATTTGGCCACTTTCCGTGAAGCAGAAGATCTCATTAATATTGGGGCGTATAAGCCAGGTACTAACCGAGAAATTGACGCGGCAATTCGTTATCGGGATGTTATACGTGAATTTACGGCACAAGGGACGCACGAGCCCTCTACGTTGCAAAGTGCTATAAAAGCGTTGACGACCCATTTCGGAGGAGTGAACTAGTGTGAAGGTGTTTCAGTTTCATCTTCAAAAGGTATTGGATCTGAAGGAAAAAGAAAAAGAGCAGGCAGAGTGGGCATTCGGCAAATCCATTCAACGAAAAAATGAAGAAGAGTGGAAGCTGTACCAATTGAATGAACAACATGACCAAATGACCAATCTGCTGCAGGATGTCCAAGAGCAGACATGCAGCGCTGCAGAGCTCATTTCAATTACTCAGTATCAACAGTCTGTCGCCAGATCTATCAAAAACCAGCGGAGAACACTGCACGGATGTGAGCAAGACGTTGAGCGCTGCCAAACTCACCTGACGGAACGAATGAAAGAGTCTCAATTATGGAATCGACTGCGTGAACGATCTCTCCATCAATTTCTAGACGCAGAAAAACTGAGAGAGCAAAAAGAGTTGGACGAGATTGGCACTCAGCTCTATCTTCGTCGAAGCAACTGAGGGAGGTACACGATGGAAGAAATCCAAGAAGAACGGGAGTACGGCAGGTGGGAATGGTTTTTTTACATGATTGTAATTCCCGCGCTGTTCGCTTGTATCCTTGGAGGCGTGCTTCTGAGCTTACTGGGGATCAATGTGCTCGGCAATGTTCTAACCTGGGCTAACTCCATACCGTACGTGGAAAAATTGGTCCCGGACGATTATGTGACGGCTCCCGCGAAGGATGAAAAACCTGAGCTGATGAAACAGGTAAAGGGCCTGCAGAACGATCAAGCGAAGAATCAACAGGCTTTGGCAACACTGCAAACTGAATCCGCCCAAAAGGACTCTACGATTCAAGCGCTTGAGAAGCAGATAGAAGATCTGGGTAAGATGATGGAAGAAAAGCGGACAACAGAGGCTGAACGTCAGCAGCAATATGCGGATTTAGCAAAGGTTTATACTACCATGTCAGCCAAAAATGCCGCTGCGATCATCGAAAATCTCAAATTGACAGAATCAGTGACAGTTATGAGCAAGATGAAGCCTGCCCAAAGAGCTGACATCCTAGCCAAAATGGATCCGAAAACCGCTGCTGACATTTCCATCCTGCTAAAAGATTCTGTTGTAGCCAAAGACGATGATATCGCTGCCCTTCAAGATCGCGTAAAAGTATTGACAGAAGCTTTAAGCGAACAGCGAAATGGGCAGGACCAGCTTCCTGCGGGCGATATCAACAATTCTTTAGCGAAGTCTTTTGCTGCGATGGCACCTGATGATTCAGCTGCGCTCATCCGTTCGCTGATGGAGACAAATAAGGCGAAGGCATTAAAACTCATGACTGAAATGCCCGAGGATAAACGGGCCCAAACTCTCGCTGCGATTGCCAAAGCAGACAAGAAGAATAGCGACAACCTGGCGGCACGCATCACTGAAGAGTTGCTTCGATAAAAGACAGTAAATACTGCTCTTCTATCGTTTTTCATAGCAACAATAAAAAACAAGGAGGTGAACGAAATGATTGCAAACAGCGTAGTTGGAGCTTCTACCAGTGCAACAATGGCTCAGGGCGTGCCTTCATCCAAGGAAGGTACGGGATTGGGTGACCTTTTTTCTCTGCAAATGCTGTCGGCATTTCAAAACATGTCAGCAACAGATGAACTTGGTGTAGCACCTGAAGGCTTGAGCGAAGAGGAACGAAAAGCGCTGGAAGAAATGATGGCGCTGCTATCTCAGCTGCTTTCATCTGGTCAACATGTCCCAGAAGAGCTCATACCCCACATTGAGGAAAAGACAGCAGCAATTGAGCAATTATTAGGTAAGACGCAAGGGAATGTCGATAAGCTCAGTGATGAGTGGAAACAACTGCTTGCGAAGCTTCCTCAAGAGGAGCCTGCCTCAGCAAAACTGGAAAAACTGGCAGCTCTGCTTGAGGCCCTGAAAAACCAAAAAGCGAATGGGGAAACAGGGAAGCCAAGTTCAAGTGCAGTACATCTTCGTTCCGAGGTCATGGCTGGGACAAACACAACGCAGCAGGATGCTTTTAAAGCCATTCAGCCAATGCGTGTGAATGCCGGACTAGCCGCTTATAAACAAGAGGCAGGAATTCAGGCTCAAACTGTCCAGCCATCTTTGCAAGCAGGCTTACTAAATCAGGACAAGCCTGGTGACGAAGGCTTAACGTTTACAAATGCACCTGTGGTGACAACAACGAGTCAAGCGCAACCGGGCCAGACGTTCCAACAGCCAGGCGTACAAACACATCAGGTTCATGCAAATCAATTGCCAGAACAGGTGACACAGCTTTTTGTGAACAAGCTGAACATCAAGCAAGTAAATGGCGTCCATGAAGCGAAGCTGGTACTCAATCCGCAATCGCTTGGTCAAGTTGACGTTACGATCAAGTCTCACAACGGCGTGATTACCGCCCAATTCCATGCTGAAACTCAAGCTGCCAAGGACATGCTGGACAACCAGTTGCCACAGCTTCGAGCTGCACTGACTCAACAAGGCTTGCAAGTCGATCGCTTAGAAGTGAACCAGCAGCAGGAAACGGCTTTCAGCTTCCAGCAGCAACGAGAGCAGGCAAGACAGCAAGGAAAAGAGCAGGAACAACAGAAGCAATCGGAACAAGAATTTGCTCTTGATGCATTGGTAGACAATACCGAATCTACGGAAGACTTATGGAATCGTCTCCGAGAAACGACTAGCGGCATTAACGATATCGTTTAGGAATGGAATAAAGGAGGAAGCACCATGAACCATTTTCGTGTGGCGCAGCCCTATTTTCCTCCGAAAACGAATCACGTTACTAAAGCTACAGTACAGACTGCTCCAGCTAGCGGTAAACCGTTTCAACAATTTTTGACTGAATCGCTTGGCCATACTGCGAAAACATCGCCTCTGAGCTTTAGCCAACATGCAGCCAACCGTCTGCAACAGAGGGGAATTTCGCTAGAGGCCCCACAGCTGGAACGGTTAGAATCCGCCGTACAAAAAGCAGCGGCAAAGGGAGCACAAGAGTCTCTCATCCTGATGGATAATGTGGCTTACGTCGTGAGCATCGTGAATCGGAAAATTATTACCGCCGTAGACGATGGTAGCTTGAAAGACAATGTATTTACGAATATTGATAGCGCCATAATCGTATAGCGCCAAAAAAGAAGGGCTGGACCTCGAAGAGGAAGCCCAAGGCGGTTACCGACCGACAGAGGTAACCCTTGCGTGTGACATAGAAGAGGAGGAAACAAAAAATGCTTCGTTCCATGTACTCGGGTATTTCAGGTATGCGCGGTTTCCAAACTAAGCTTGATGTGATTGGAAACAACATCGCAAACGTGAATACGGTTGGTTTCAAAAAAGGTCGCGTAATGTTTCAAGATATTTTGAGCCAAAACGTTCAGGGGGCTGGCGCTCCTACAGACGGTGGCAAGGGCGGTACAAACCCGCTGCAAATTGGTCTGGGCTCATCTATCGCTGCTGTTGATACAGTATTCTCGGCTGGTAGCCCGATGACTACAAACCTGCCAACAGATTTATCCATTGAAGGCGATGCTTTCTTCATGGTTTCACCTGATGATGGAGAAACCATTTACTACACGCGCGCCGGAAATTTCACACGTGATTCTGTAGGTAACCTTGTTAATTCCCAAGGGTTGAAGCTGCTGAACGCAGACGGTGGCGTAATTACGATCGACCAGGCGACAGCTGTTTCCTACTCAATTGGTAAGGATGGCGTAATTACTACGGTTGATGAGGCAGGAGAGCTTGCGTCAGACAATACAGTGGGTGTCATGACCTTTAACAACCCAGGCGGTTTGAAAAAAATCGGAAATTCCTTGTATGAGAACACGGTGAACGCTGGACCTAGAGATGAGGATCCAAATCAACCAGTAGCACCGGGTGAAGCGAATGTAAGCATCATCGCTGGTCAACTTGAGATGTCTAACGTAGACCTTTCCGAAGAGTTTACTGAGATGATCGTGGCACAGCGTGGATTCCAAGCGAATTCCCGTATCATCACCACATCCGACTCTGTTCTGGAAGAACTGGTAAACCTGAAGCGATAAATAGGTAACGGGTAAATGCGGGGGAAGCATAAAAGTCCTTCCCCCCATTCATCCAGAAAGGAGCAGCCGATGATCAAATTGACCCGATTTAACGGCGCCACGTTTTATCTGAATATCACTCATATTGAGACGGTAGAGGCTACTCCCGATTGCGTTATTACTTTGTTCAACGACAGAAAGTACATCGTCAAAGATTCGGCAGAATCGATCGCTGAGCGTGTACAGGCTTTTTACCAGAACGCTCATCCGGCAACCGTAACACCCAAAATGCCGGACGATTCAAATGAATAGCGGGAGGCAGTGCGATGTTTCAAAATCGTTTGTTTAACATGGCTCTAATCATCATTATTGCAATTTCACTTTTAGGTGTGATTTCATTTGTGCTCTGGCAGACTTATCTCGCTCCGGGAGCACAGACAGCTTCTTCGGAAGAAAAGCAGATGAAACCGTTGACTGCTAAGGAAATGAAAGAGTATTCCGTTGACACTGGTGAGATTACGACCAACCTGCTCACGAATAACTACATGATTGTTCGTTTTAACATTACCGCTGAGAATTCTTCTGCAAAAGAGGAGCTTGAGCAGCGTTTGCCACAGGTCAATCAAGTGATTATTAAAACACTTGCTGGGTTAACACCAGAAGATATCAAAGGGACAGAAGGCGTCAATAAACTGGAAGCGAAAATCATGAATGAAATCAGCTCCCTCATGCAAGAAGGTAAGATCGTTCAAGTGGTAACTACCAAGCGAGTCTTGTCGTAAGGAAGCGATGAATGGATACATAGCAAGGAGGTGACGACATATGGCCGAGGTTCTCTCACAAAGTGAGATTGATGCGTTGTTGGCTGCCCTCTCTTCAGGGGAGATGGATGCCAACGAGCTGAAAAAGGAAGAGACTGAGCGTAAAGTCAAAGTGTACGATTTTAAGCGTGCTCTTCGGTTCTCCAAAGATCAGATCCGAGGATTGACACGCATTCATGAAAACTACGCACGGTTGTTGACGACGTATTTTTCCGCTCAGCTCCGTACCTTCGTGCAAATTACGGTTGCCTCCGTCGATCAATTACCGTATGACGAGTTTATTCGCTCCATTCCCAAGATGACGATCCTAAACATCTTTGAAGCCCCTCCATTAGAAGGTCGTATGGTCTTGGAAGTGAACCCAAACATCGCCTACACCATGCTCGATCGGCTTCTTGGTGGACAGGGTGCTCTCCCGGAAAAAATGGGCGCACTTACGGAAATTGAAACAACGGTGATGGAGCGTGTATTCGGTAAAGCACTGGATACATTCCACGAGGCATGGAAGCAAATTATTGAGTTGGATCCATATCAAGAAGGCTTGGAGATGAATCCGCAATTTATGCAGATTGTATCTCCGAACGAAATTGTGGTCGTTATCTCGTTCAGTACAAAGATTGGCGATACAACCGGGATGATTAACCTTTGCCTACCTCACGTCGTGATGGAGCCAATCATGACAAAATTGTCAGGACAGTATTGGTTCTCCAAGCAGAAAAAAACGCGTGATGAAGACGAGCGCATGCGTGTAGAAGAACGCGTTAAGACGGCAAACCTGCCGATTATCGCTGAAATGGGAACAGCAACGATTTCCGTAGGAGATTTCTTGCAGCTGCAAAAAGGCGATGTGATTCAGCTTGATCAAGCAATCGATAACAAGCTGAAAATTAAAGTGGGTAACCACTTGAAATTCCTGGGTCAGCCAGGAACGCTTAAAGGGCGCGTTGCTGTTCAGATTGATGAAGTCATAGAGGAGGGGGAGGAACAAAATGAGTAGAGACATGCTTTCTCAAGACGAGATTGACGCGCTGCTTCGCGCAAACAACTTGGTTGAGGATGAAGAGGAAGCTGATTCGGTAGAAAATCAGGATGTTGCCGAATATCTATCCCCGTTTGAACAAGATGCCCTCGGAGAAATTGGGAACATTTCATTCGGTAGTGCGGCTACTGCGTTATCAACCTTGTTGAGCCAAAAAGTAGACATTACAACCCCTACTGTTACTGTTGTAAATGTTAACGAGCTAGAAAGCGAATTTCCAATTCCTCACGTAGCGGTTCACGTTGAGTACACAGATGGTTTTAAAGGAATCAATCTGCTTGTAATCCGTATGGAAGACGCTGCCGTTATTGCTGATTTGATGATGGGCGGCGACGGTAGACCAGAGAGTACTGAGATGTCTGAGCTACATATTAGTGCTGTACAAGAAGCCATGAATCAAATGATGGGTTCGGCTGCTACGTCCATGTCCACGATTTTCAATCAATTTATCAACATTACTCCGCCAGGCATTGATGTGATGGACTTGGCACAAGGCAAGGGTGGAGACAGCTTTTCTGACGATGATAGCCCACTCGTAAAAGTATCCTTCCGATTGAAGGTAGGAGAACATGGAGAACTGATTGATTCAAACATTATGCAATTGCTCCCTCTCTCTTTTGCGAAGAAAATGATTGATAGACTGGTTGGAGGCTCTGAGGACGAAGCAGCAGCAGCTGTGGAAGCCGTGGAGATGCCAGCTATACCAGCAATCACTCATTCGGCACCACCTGCACAAATGGCGCAGCCAGAGCCTGTACAGACGCCTCCAGTGGCCCCTCCGCTTGAAGCACCTGCTGCACCGCAGCAAATGTATCAACAGCAGCCACAAGTGGGTTACGCACCGCCACCAATGGGGTATCCGCCACAACCGATGTATCCGGATTATTATGCACAGCATGCGATGCCGCCTGGTTATGCACCTTACCCGCCAGCATATCAACAACAGCCACCAATGGCACCACCGGCACCCCAGCATTATGGCAGTCCAGTTGCGAACCAAGCAAATGTACAGCCGGCACAATTTGCTCCACTTGGCGGGGCTCCGATGTACACAGGAGACGAACAAAATCTTAACCTACTTCTCGACATTCCACTCCAAGTGACAGTCGAACTAGGACGCACCAAGAAGTTAATCAGAGATATCCTTGACTTGTCTGCTGGCTCTATCATACAGTTGGACAAGCTGGCTGGTGAGCACGTTGACATTTTGGTGAACAACAAGTTGATTGCCAAAGGGGAAGTTGTCGTTATCGATGAGAACTTCGGTGTACGTGTTACAGATATCATCAGTCAGATCGATCGTGTTCAAAAATTACAATAAACCAATCAACACTTATGCATTGGGGAGGAACTATTCATGTCTAACAAAGTATTAATCGTAGATGATGCAGCATTCATGCGCATGATGATCAAGGAGATCCTGTCGAAAAACGGTTACAGTGTCGTAGGGGAAGCAAGCGATGGTGCCCAAGCTGTTGAAAAATACAAGGAATTGGGCCCTGATCTGGTAACGATGGATATCACGATGCCAGAAATGGACGGCATCTCTGCACTGAAAGAAATTAAAAAGATGGACCCTAACGCGCGGGTTATTATGTGCTCTGCGATGGGACAACAGGCAATGGTTATTGATGCGATTCAGGCAGGCGCAAAAGATTTCATCGTGAAGCCATTCCAGGCCGATCGCGTTTTGGAAGCGATCAAGAAGACCTTGAGCTAATGATGAAGATCCGGAATGCAGGAACAGGGATCATCTGGGTCTTGAGTCTACTCCTGTTGCTGCTTGTTTTCCCAGGTGCGACCCTCGCAGAAGACACTGTGGCAGATTCGTACAATCAAGGGAATGTACCAAAAAGCAATGCGCCTGCCGGCGGCGAACAGCCGGCGGCCATTCCGGGCACCGGAACAGGAAGTATGATTGGCTATCTCGTTCAGGTTATTTTTTCACTCGGTTTTATCGTTCTGCTCATCTATTTATTACTAAGATTTCTAGGTAAGCGACAAACTGCTCAAAGTCATGGGCCAATTAAAATAATTAGCGCCGCTGCACTTGGGAATGGGAAGACTCTGCAGGTTGTGATGATCGGAGAGTCTTTGTACGTCATTGGTGTCGGTGACAACGTTCAACTGCTTAGGCAGATTGAACCAGGGGATGAAGTCGATCTGATCCTGTCCGATGCAGAGATAAAGCCGTTGAAAAACCCGTTCACGTTCAGCTGGTTGCCTTTTGGAAAGAAAAAGCAGGCTGATGAAGAGCTGTTATTTTCCTCTGATGTGGATGGACAAACCTTTCAAGAGCTGTTAAAGGGACAATGGAAAGATATGAATAAAGGGCCAGTTCAAATGGACGCTTGGACCAAAGAGGAAGCTCAGGACAGAGGGGACCGAAAATGAAATATGTTTTGCAGGTGCTCGTGCTTGCTATCGTGCTGTTAGCCGTACCAAACATGGTGCTGGCAGCTCCTGTGGGAACACCACTCGTTCCGAGCATTGATTTGAAAATAGGCGGCGGGAATGGAACACCTCAGGAAACATCCTCGGCGATTCAAATTCTGCTGATCTTAACAGTACTTTCTGTTGCTCCAGCCATTTTGCTCTTGATGACCAGTTTTACGAGAATCGTCATTGTGTTGTCATTTGTTCGAAATGCTTTGGCAACGCAGCAGATGCCTCCTAACCAGGTCATTATCGCACTCGCTTTATTCATGACGTTTTTTATTATGGCTCCCACGATTGGTAAAGTGAATGAAACGGCAGTGCAGCCTTTTATGAAGGGGCAAATGACACAAGAACAAGCTTTTAATGCGGCGGTCATCCCGTTCAAGGAGTTTATGGCGAAACAGACACGGGAAAAGGATTTGGCGCTGTTTCTCGAGTTTACGAAAGCAGAAAGACCGAAGACGATTCAAGATATTCCGTTAAATGCTTTAGTCCCGGCGTATGCGATTAGTGAATTAAAAACAGCCTTTCAGATCGGCTTTATGATTTTTATCCCATTTCTTGTGATTGATATGATCATCTCCAGTATTTTAATGGGAATGGGGATGATGATGTTGCCACCTGTGATGATCTCCTTGCCATTTAAAATCCTGTTGTTCATCATGGTGGATGGTTGGTATCTCGTAGTGAAATCACTACTAACCAGTTTTTAGCGATTTTCCGTAGGGGCCTAGGAGGTATAGAGCATGACACAAGAGTTACTGATGCAGATTGCCCAAAATGCTGTTTACACGATCCTGATCGTTGCGGCACCTGCTCTCGGGATCGCCTTGCTGGTTGGATTACTTGTAAGTGTATTCCAAGCAACGACTCAAATTCAGGAGCAGACACTTGCCTTTATCCCAAAGATTGTAGCTGTTTTTATTACGATCCTGGCAGTGGGGCCTTGGATGCTGCGAGTCATGCTTGATTTTACGATGGATATCTTCGGGAATCTCCATCGTTTCGTTGGGTAGCGTATGGATCTCTTTCTGATGTACCTGCCTATATTTTTGCTAACGTTTGTTAGAATGAGTGCTTTTGTCGTATCTGCGCCTTTTTTCTCCATTAAAGGCGTGCCTAATCAGTTTAAAATTGCGCTCGCATTTATTATGGCGTTGATCAGTTTTCAGTATCTGCCTGTTCAATCCCAGATTCCCATGGATTTGACCTTTGTCGTGTACGTAATCAAGGAAGCGCTAGTAGGTCTCATTCTTGGATACATATGTGAAATGATGTTTATCGCCGTCCAAGTAGCTGGCGGAATGATGGATATGCAAATGGGACTTGCCATGGCAAACGTAATCGATCCGAAAACCGGCGCTTACATTCCGATTACGGGTAACTTTAAAAACATGCTGGCTGTTCTTTATTTTTTTAGCATTAACGGACACCACATGCTCATCCGCGGGATTATGAGCAGCTATCAAGTGATTCCGGTTGATAAGATGTGGGCTGCTATTGGCAGCGAGAATGTCATGATGATTGTGGTAAACGTGTTTATGAACATGTTCCTGAGTGCGTTTATGATGGCAGCACCCATTGTGGTGGCATTATTTCTAGTAGATCTCTCTCTAGGTATTATCGCCAAATCCGTCCCTCAATTTAATATCTTTGTTGTCGGATTGCCATTAAAATTACTCGCCAGCTTTTCACTGCTGATTGTCGTGATGCCAGCATTTTTGCTTACATTAAATGGATTGTTTGAAAATATGTTCCGGGCATTTGCCGAAATGATCAAAGCACTCGGAGGCTCACCATGAAGCAAATAAGGTTTGCCTATCCGATCGACCTACAATTCTTCAACGGGGAAAAGACGGAGAAAGCGACGCCGAAGAAAAAGCAAGACGCTCGCAAAAAAGGACAAGTTGCAAAAAGTCAGGATTTGTCTGCGAGTATTGCTTTGACGGCATTCTTTTTTTTGCTGATGATGCTCGGTTCTTCTATGCTAGGGACTTTCCAAAGTCTGATGCGAGAATCATTAACTACATATACGAGCTGGCAGGTTAACGAAGAGAATTTGAAGCTGTTGGTCGTTCAAATGGCTTTTGAGGCGGTTAAGATTGTGGGCCCTGTACTCGCCCTGTCATTCCTGGTTGCATTTGGAGTCAATTACATGCAAGTAGGTTGGCATATCAGTACAGAAACGCTACAAATGAAACTCGAGAAGATAGACCCCATTAAAGGGGCAAAACGAATCCTCTCGTTACGTTCCCTTGTTGAATTGCTTAAATCGATATTGAAAATCAGCGCTGGGATTTATGTTGCGTACACCATTTTATGGAACGAAATCGATCAAATCTTGCAGCTATCTTTAAAATCGCTAGGAAATGTTCTCTCTTTTACGGCAGCAGAGGTTGCCAAACTAGGATTATATCTAGGAGTGCTCCTGTTGATCCTAGCAATCCTCGATTACGCTTACCAGCGATATGAACATGAAAAGAACTTGCGGATGTCAAAGCAAGATCTCAAGGATGAGCACAAGCAGGCTGAGGGGGACCCGCTCATAAAAGGGAAGATTCGCGAAAGGCAGCGCAGCATGGCGATTCGAAGGATGATGCAAGAGTTGCCCAAAGCGGATGTAATCATTACGAACCCGACGCACTTTGCTGTGGCGATCCGCTATGATTCGAATGCGATGAGTGCTCCTACAGTAGTGGCCAAAGGACAAGACTACCTTGCTTTAAAAATAAGAGAGGTGGCCAAAAAGCACCGGATCATTACGATGGAAAACAAGCCCTTGGCCCGGGCTCTCTATAGTCAGGTTGAGATCGGACAACAAATTCCCGAAGAGTTGTTTAAAGCGGTCGCGGAAGTTCTAGCGTACGTATACAAGTTGCAGGGGAAAGTGAAATAAGAGGAAGGAGGATAAACGGTGGGATTCAAATTCAAGGAAATAGGCACGATCCTATTCGTCATAAGCATTGTGGTCATGATGGTAATCCCACTCCCTTCGGAGTTGCTCGATTTACTGTTGATTCTGAACATCTCCCTTGCATTGACCATTTTGCTTGTGTCCATGTATACAAAGGAAACACTGGAGTTTTCCATTTTCCCAACGGTCTTGCTCATTACGACACTCTTTCGCCTGGCACTGAATGTATCGACGACGAGAAACATTTTGTCGCATGGTGAAGGCGGGAAAGTAATTGAAACGTTCGGAAGCTTTGTTGTAGGTGGCAACCAGGTAGTAGGTTTCGTAGTGTTCCTGATTCTGATTATCATTCAGTTCATCGTTATTACGAAAGGTTCCGAACGTGTAGCAGAGGTAGCAGCACGTTTTACCCTGGATGCCATGCCTGGTAAGCAAATGAGTATTGATGCTGATTTGAACGCAGGGATGATCACAGAAGCAGACGCGAGGGCTAGACGGAAAAAGATCGAAAACGAAGCGGACTTTTACGGAGCGATGGATGGTGCGAGTAAATTCGTAAAAGGGGACGCTATTGCTGGTATTATCATCTTTATTATCAATATTATTGGCGGCTTCATCATCGGGATGCTCGTACATGGATTTAGCTTTGCTGAGTCAGCCTCCCGCTTCACGACGATGTCAGTCGGGGATGCGCTCGTCAGCCAGATTCCTGCCCTGTTGATTTCCACAGCAGCTGGTATTATTGTTACCCGTTCTACATCCGGCGAAGGTCTGGGTGAAGATATCACCCGTCAAATGTTCAGTTTTCCGCGTCTTCTGTATATCGTTGCTGGATGCATGTTCTTCTTGGGTCTGTTTACTCCGATTGGATTGTTGCCAGTTGCTCCAGTTGCGGGAATCATGACGTTTGCAGCGTGGAAACTTGATCGGAAGCAGCGTATGGAGATTCAAAAATCAGCGGACGATGTGGAAGAACAGCAAATCGAAGAAGTACGGAGTCCAGAAAGTGTGGTCAATCTTTTACAAGTTGACCCCATCGAATTTGAATTTGGATACGGCCTGATTCCATTGGCTGATGTGAAGCAAGGCGGCGATTTGCTTGACCGGGTAATTATGATCCGCAGACAGATTGCGCTGGAGATGGGGATCGTAGTTCCGGTCATTCGGATCCGCGACAATATTCAGCTCAGACCGAATGAATACATGATTAAAATCAAGGGCAATCAGGTAGCAAAAGGCGAGATTATGCTTGATCACTATTTGGCGATGAGCCCTGGCATCGAAGACGATTCGATTGTTGGGATTGAAACCGTTGAACCTGCGTTTGGATTGCCTGCTTTATGGGTAACAGAAGAGAATAAGGAGATTGCTGAACTCTCCGGTTATACAGTTGTCGACCCGCCGTCCGTCGTCGCTACTCACCTGACAGAAGTCATCAAGCGCCATGCACACGAGCTGTTGGGACGTCAGGAGACGAGAGCACTTGTAGACAACGTAAGGGAAACGGCACCTGTTTTGGTGGACGAGCTGATTCCTGGATTGCTTTCGATCGGCGATGTCCAAAAGGTATTGCAAAAATTGCTGCGTGAAAAAGTATCTGTTCGTAATCTCCAGGTCATTCTCGAAGCTTTGGCAGACCACGCCATGTTTACAAAAGATACGGATGTACTGACTGAGTACGTCAGACAAGCAATGGCCAGACAGATCACGTTGCAATTTACAGAGCCAGGGCAGCCGCTACGCGTATTGACAGCAGGCGCAGGCTTGGAAAAGGTCATTTCAGATCGCGTCGAGCAGTCCGAGCAAGGCAGCTATCTGGCAATGGACCCGGAAACATCTCAGAGAATTTTCCAAATCATGTCGACAGAAGTTGGAAAAATGATTAATTCAGGGCAACAACCTATCATTCTTTCCTCTCCGGCTATTCGGATGTATTTACGACAGCTCCTTGACCGGATGATGCCAGATGTACCTGTTTTGTCGTACAGCGAGTTGGAACCACATGTTGAAGTGCAAAGCGTAGGGATGGTGAACATTTCGTGAGAGTAAAACGTTACATAGTCGATACGATGCCAGAAGCGATGGAAAAAATCAGAGCGGATTTAGGGATGGATGCAGTCATATTAAACTCAAAACCTTTTAAATCCGGTGGCTTTTTCGGGATGTTCAGCAAACAGCAAATCGAAGTCATCGCGGCAGTAGATGAAAAAGGGTCCCAGCGTGAGGACATGAGCTTCACGGCATCCGATCGACAAAAGGACGTTTCCTCCAGACAACAGACGGGTACGTATACAGCACAGCAAGCCTATCGAAGACCAACCGTACCCAGACCGCCAGCGGATAAGCCGAATTCCGAGACGAGGGAGCAGGAGCCACTCCTTGAACAGCCAGTTGCCATTGCACAAGCAAATCAACTTGTACGAGAAGAGACGGCTGTAGCAACGGAGCAGCCGTTAGCGAAGCAACGAGCAGCTGCTGTAGTCCCGTTGAAAGAGGAGGCACAACCGATCGGGCAAAATGAGGTGCTTGCCAATGAAGTACGAGGTATGCGGCAAATGTTTCAAAAGCTGTTGGTCAACGATTTGAGTCATCAACTCCCGCAGGCAATTCAAGATGTACGAAAACGATTGGTGGATCAAGAAGTAACAGAAGAGCTAACGGCCCAGATTATTCGTCAATTGATGGAGAGCCAGGTGGCAGGCAAGGAGTGGACCAAAGAAGAAGCACATGCGGCATGTCGACAGATCATCTCCGAGCTGGTTAAGCCCAGATTGCAAGGATCAGCCAAATTAGATCAGAGTGTAGAATACGCCTTCTTTTTTGGACCGACTGGGGTCGGCAAAACGACCACGATTGCAAAGCTTGCAGCGAACAGCATGCTAAAGGAAAAACGAAAAATTGGCTTCATTACGGCGGATACGTATAGGATGGCCGCTGTCGAGCAATTGAAGACATACGCTAACATTTTAAACGTTCCCATGGAAGTAGTCTTTTCACCAAAGGAAATGAAGCAAGCGATGGAACGATTAAGTGATTGCGACCTAATTTTTGTCGATACAGCCGGACGTAATTTTCGTAATGATGAATATGTACAAGGAATTCGCGAGCTTGTCAAGCAAGGGACAAACAGCATGAATTATTTAGTGCTCAGCTTGTCGACCAAGTACAACGACATGAAGACGATCATTGACAACTTTGGGGATGTACCAGTGAAGCATGTGATTTTTACTAAGGCGGACGAAACACAAAGCTTTGGTTCGATAGTGAATGTTTGCCAAAATTCAAGCCTCGATCTCTCCTACGTGACGACAGGACAAAATGTTCCAGATGATATCGCTCTCGCTACTCCAGAAATGGTAGCAGCGATGGTCTTGGGAGAATGAGAATGCGGGATCAGGCTGAACGACTTCGAGAACGTATGGAACAAAGCAAGCAAGACCGAAAAACGAAGCTAATCACCGTTACGAGCGGAAAAGGCGGCGTAGGAAAGTCAAACTTCAGTCTCAACTTTGGTCTCGGGCTAAATCAGCAGGGACACAAAACAGTCCTGTTTGATGTGGATTTGGGACTTGCCAATCTGGATGTGTTGATGGGAATTACCCCCAAAAAGCATTTGTTCCATCTGCTAGAGCCGAATACGACGGTATGGGACATCATTGAGCAAGGACCAGGGGGACTGGAGTTTATAGCTGGTGGCTCGGGATTCACACAGATTATGCAGCTGGATGAAGACAAGCTGGATCGGTTGTTCACGCAATTGAATCCGTTGCAAGGCTACGCGGAGACGATCATTTTTGATACGGGAGCTGGCTTTTCCAACGAGTCGATACGATTTATGCTCTCTTCTGATGAAGTGATTCTGGTGACTACTCCAGAGCCGCCAGCCATAACGGATGCGTATGCAGTGATCAAGCTGCTGCATTCACGTAATCCGGCCATCACTATCAGATTGGTCATCAATCGGGTAACCTCAGATCGCGAGGGAAAAATGACTGCGGATAAACTGGCGATGGTAGCCAAACGATTTTTGAATATGGACCTTCATTCGCTCGGATATGTATCAGATGATCCACAGGTATCCAAGGCAGTGAAGCAGCAACGTCCTTTTCTACTTACATATCCGCAAGCGCAAGCCTCAAAGAGCATTCGTAATCTGGTTGGCCGTTATCTGGAGAGTTCAACCATGACTGATGTTTCAACGAATGGACTAAAAGGATTTCTTGCGAAGCTGAAAAACTTCATTCGATAAGGCAACATGTTGTAGGAAGGGAGCGACATTCCATGAGTAAAATTCGAGTACTGGTTACGGACGATTCTGCATTCATGCGTAAAGTTATTACTGATATTTTATCTACTGATTCGGAGATCGAAGTGATTGAGCGAGCCAAGAACGGTCTCGAATGCATTGAGAAATGCAAACAGCTCACCCCGGATGTCCTTACGCTTGATATTGAAATGCCTATTATGAATGGCCTCGACGCTTTGGAAAAGCTGATGAACGAGTATCCAATCCCAGTGGTTATGCTGAGCAGTCTGACGCGTGAGGGAGCGGAGGCAACCATTCAGGCTCTGGAGCTGGGCGCTTTTGACTTTGTGACGAAACCCTCTGGTCCAATCTCACTCGATATTCATAAAGTGGGAAATCGGTTGATTGAAAGGGTGAAGGCTGCTGCTTCTGCAAGAGGTAGAATCCGCAGAACGGATGGCAAAGCGAGCAAGCCAGCAAGTATAAGCCCAGTTGCTGCTCAGCCTGTTGTTCGCCCTGTTGTAACAAGTACGCCGCCGATCTTAACTAGGCTGCCCAATACAACCAAAGCAAGGCTCGTTGTATTAGGTACTTCGACGGGTGGACCAAAAGCGTTGCAAACGGTATTGACACAGCTCCCTGCCAAATTTCCAGCTCCGATTGCAATCGTTCAACATATGCCCGCTGGGTTTACAAAGTCACTGGCACAGCGTTTAGATTCACTGTGTCAAATAAAAGTCACCGAAGTCACAGACGGTGAAATTCTGCAACCGGGAACCGCGTATATTGCGCCAGGGGGTTATCATTTTGAAGTGCATTCCGTAAATGGTCGATTGCAAGCCCACTTGCATCAACAAGAGCCCCGAGGCGGACATAGACCTTCTGTAGATGTTCTTTTTGAGTCGGTCAGTCGATTGACAAATGTAGACAAATGGGCAATTATCATGACAGGCATGGGAAATGATGGGACAAAAGGTCTGAAATTGATGAAAGAAATCGGACCTGTTGCGAGTATTATCGAAGATGAGTCGAGTTGTATCGTGTACGGAATGCCGCGTGCAGCTATCCAAGCTGGACTCGCAGATCATATAGCCCCATTGGAAAAGATTCCAGAGGTATTGTGCAAGCTCTTGCACTGATTTTGGGAGGTGGATCACCTATGGATATGAATCAGTATTTGGACATGTTTATTGAAGAATCAAAAGAACACTTGCAAGCAATTAACGCCAACTTGTTGCTGCTCGAAAACGATCCAGGTAATATTGCTCATGTGAAAGAAATTTTCCGTTCTGCACATACGCTAAAAGGAATGTCGGCAACAATGGGATTCGAGGACATGGCTAGTCTGACCCATGAAGCTGAGAATGTGCTTGATCTCATCCGAAATGATAAATTGACGATCAACAGCGATATCATGGACGTCATTTTTCACAGCATCGATTTGATTGAGGGTATGGTCATTGATATTACCGAAGGCGGAGACGGATCAGCAGATGTTTCTATTCCAGTGAAAAAGCTTCGCGCAATTGTGGCTGGAGATTTTTCTGTAGAACAAGAAATTGCTGCTACAGCCGTAGCGCTGGATGAGGCTCCTTCGGCGGAAGAGACAGCTCAACAGCCTCAAGAGTATGACCTCGATGATTTTGCACTCATGGTCATGGAGCAGTCCAAAGAATTGGGCAATCAGGCTTTGTGGATTAAAGTGACGTTGAACGAGAATTGCTTGTTAAAAGCTGCTCGTGCATACATGGTTTTTGACCAGCTGGAATCCCTTGGCGAAGTGATTAAAACGAAACCAACCGTTGAAGATATCGAAAACGAACGCTTTGAACAATCTTTTGAAATCGCGTATGTCACCATGCATCCGATTGAAAAAATTCGCAGTGCAATTCTTAACATTTCCGAGATTCAGGATGTCACGGCCGAGCCTATTGTGATCAAAGCAAAGGTTGAGGAAGCACCTGTCGTGAAAGAACAGGCAGCTTCGACCCCTCAAAAAGCACAAGAGGCGCAGCCAGCAGCTGCTAGAAAGACAGGAGCAGGCGGAAAAACGATTCGTGTAGATATCGATCGTCTCGATATTCTCATGAACCTGTTCAGTGAGCTGGTCATTGACCGTGGTCGTCTGGAGCAATTGGCACGTGAGATTGGCAAGAGCGAGCTCCAGGAAACAGTTGAGCACATGAGCCGAATCAGTGGCGATTTGCAAAACATCATTCTGACCATGCGCATGGTTCCCGTAGAACAAGTATTTAATCGTTTCCCACGTATGATTCGAGATTTACAAAAAGACTTGAGCAAAAAAGTCAATTTAGAAATTTTTGGTGCGGAAACAGAGCTGGATCGTACGGTAATTGACGAAATTGGCGACCCGCTCAACCACTTGCTGCGCAATTCTCTCGACCACGGGATCGAGTCTCCTGCGGATCGGAAAAAGGCTGGCAAGCCCGAAGAAGGAACGATTGAGCTTCGTGCGTTCCACAGCGGAAATCACGTATTTATTGAAGTAAAAGATGACGGTGCCGGAATTAATAAGGAAAAGGTACTGAAAAAGGCACTGGAGCGTGGCGTCGTTACACAAGCCATCGCAGACAGCATGAGCGACAAGCAAATTCATGAATTACTGTTTGCAGCGGGCTTTAGTACAGCAGATGTGATCTCTGACATTTCTGGTCGTGGAGTCGGACTCGATGTAGTGAAATCCAAGATCGAATCGCTGGGCGGTAGTGTAGGAGTTGATTCTGTACGCGGCCAAGGGACGACCTTCTTGATCCAGCTTCCTCTGACTCTGTCAATCATTTCTGCGATGCTGGTACAGGTGCAAAATGAGAAATATGCCGTTCCTCTCAGCTCCATTATTGAAACGGCAGTCTTCAAGAAAGATCAGATTATGATGGCTCACCGCCAAAAAGTGATCGACTTCAGGGGCCGTGTAGTGCCGCTTGTATCTCTCCAGGATATTTTCCAGGTTCCGAGTAGTGGAAACGCAAGCGATGACGAGGTGGCTGTGGTCATTGTTCGCAAGGGAGAAAAAATGGCTGGTCTCGTCGTAGATTCATTCATTGGTCAGCAGGAAATTGTCTTGAAATCTTTCGGTAAATATCTGGTCAATGTATTTGCGATTTCCGGTGCTACCATCTTGGGTGATGGACAAGTCGCACTCATTATTGACTGCAATGCATTGATTAAGTAGAGGAGGGGCAGCCAGATGCTCGATCAAAAAGAAATCGTAAGCGAAGTCAAAGTGATCGTGTTTCGATTGAAGGATGAAGAGTACGGAGTAGAGGTGCACCAAGTAAAATCAATCGAAAAGCTGGAGCATATCACAAGAGTTCCGCGCACACCGAAGTTTGTCAAAGGGGTTATCAATCTGCGTGGTGTGGTCACTCCAATTATTGATCTGCGGAATCGCTTCAGTCTGGAAGACAGCGAATACTCTGAGGCAACCCGCATCATCATCGTTGCGGTAGGTGAGCTTGAAGTTGGATTAATTGTAGATGCAGCCAATGATGTCATCGACATTCCTGTAAATGCAATCGAACCGCCTCCAGAAGTTGTCGGTGGTGTCGAAGCGGCTTATCTACGTGGTGTAGCAAAGCTAGATAGAAGATTACTGATCCTTTTGAATCTAGATAAAGTTTTGAGCACTGAGGAAATAAAGCAGTTGGACGCAATCGAGGGATAATAAAATGGTCTATTTTACCAAGTTTGGCGATTTCCAATTTGACGTGCTGCGCGAAATCGGGAATATTGGTGCGGGCCATGCCGCTACAGCCCTCTCCAAGCTCATGCAAAAAGAAATCGATATGAAAGTGCCGCAGGTGAGCATTATTCCCTTCGATGAAGTAGCTGATTGTGTCGGTGGGGCGGAAACGGTAGTGGTTACAGTATTTCTCCGTGTAGAAGGAGACTGCCCGGGCAACATGTTTTTTATCCTTGATGTGGATTCTGCTAAGTATCTGTTGCTGCAAATCACAGGTATCGACAAGGACGTGTATGAGTGGGGAGAGCTTGAGGTCTCCGCTCTGCACGAAATTGGAAACATTTTAACAGGGTCTTATCTCTCTTCATTGGCAGATTTAACAAAGCTGAATCTACAGCCATCAGTTCCTGCACTGGCTGTAGATATGGCGGGTGCCATTCTTAGCTATGGATTGATTGAGTTGGGTCAAGCGGGTGACTTTGCCCTCACGATTGACACAGCCTTTTTTGAAGGTAATGAGCAAGTGAAGGGAAATTTTTTTCTGATTCCTGATCCAGAATCGCTACCCATTCTATTTCATTCACTAGGAGTTCCGTTTGATGGAGATTATTAAGATTGGTATGGCCGATCTCGGTGTGGCAAAGCCTCCGAGTCGGCTGCGTACCACCGGTTTAGGCTCATGCGTGGGGGTTGTCCTCTACGATAGCACTCATAAAATTGCTGGCATGGCACATGTGATGCTGCCCGAATCATCTCTGGCAAAAAGTGGGGAACTATCCATAGGGAAGTATGCGGACACCGCTATTCCTCACCTTATTCATCTGATGGAGCGTGCCGGTGCATCGACGCGCTATATCGTGGCAAAGCTGGCCGGCGGCGCTCAAATGTTTGCATTCTTAGGGAACAATGACACGATGCGGATCGGACCAAGAAATGTGGAAGCTTGCAAGCTGGCTTTGAAGGATGCCCATATAAAGATAGTGGCGGAGGATACAGGGGGAAACTGCGGTCGGACAATAGAACTCGATGCCACAAACGGGATGCTTCAAATCCGTACAGTAAATCAAGGTGTGAAGGAAGTATAAGTATGCTGGGAACCATTTGGATTAATATAGGCTTGGGATTGCTTGCATTTGTCGTGACGTTGGTTGCAGCAGGGGCGGGTAATGTATGGCTAGTCTCCTTAGTACGAGCTGGCATCGCATTCGTCGTATTTTTCCTCGTCGCATTTCCAATCCGTTGGGTGGTTGCATTCATCACGCATACATCCGCGAGTCCAGTTGGTGAAGCAGGGGAAGCCGTGTCAGGGGAGCCAGTGGCTCCTCTGGAAAATCCTCAAAAGGATCAGGAGCAGGAGGATCCGGAGGAACCGTTTTCCCCACTTTCCTTGTCCAAGATGGAGAGGATTCAACCAATTGAGGATCCCACCACCGTTGCAGAGGTCGTTAGACGCTTATCAGATGAGTAAAGGTTGGTGACTAATCGTGGCACGGCTAACAAGTCAAGAGAAAACAAAAGAATTTGATAAATGGGTTATGTGGAAGCAAGAAGGCAGTCGCGAAGCGGAAGTCGATTTGATCACGCGCTTTTTACCACTGGTTGACAAGGTAGCGAATCGATTGGCGATTAACTTACCTGCAAATGTAGATAAGGATGACTTGATTAGCTACGGCCGTTTTGGTCTCTTAGATGCTTTAGCCAAGTTTGACCATACAAGGGGTCTACAATTCGAAACATATGCGATGTGGCGCATACGGGGGGCAATGATTGACGGGCTGCGTGAGAATGACTGGATTCCTCGGACAGTGCGGGACAAGGCTAAAAAAATCGAAGAAGCGTATACCACTTTGGAACAGCAAATGCTACGTATGCCAACCGATCGAGAAGTTTCCGATTATCTCGGGATAAGCGAGAAAGATCTGCAGCAAGTGTTTTTGGAAACGTCCCTAGCTTCCATGGTGTCTATAGATGAAGCAGTTGGTGACGAAGATGAACAAAAGACGGCACGACACTCCTATATTGTCGATGATGTAACACCACGTCCTGAAACGGTTGCGGAGGTAACCAGTCTAAAGGAAGTGTTGGTTACGGTTATTGATAAGCTTCCTGAAAAAGAACGTCTTGTCGTTTCGTTATTTTATTTTGAAGAAATGACATTATCGGAAATCGCTGAAATCATGAGCCTGTCGCCATCGCGTATTTCACAACTTCATTCCAAGGCTCTATTCCGTCTGCGTTCTGCGTTATCTAGATGGAAGACGCAATTGATGTAGGTACGACAATACCCAATCTTGAGAGGGGTAGAATGATGGAAGGCATCGGTAATTATCGTTTTGAGGTCAAAATGTCTGCTGATAAGCTGGAAGCAGGAGTCATTCTAAAAGTGGATGAAACTGAGCTTGATCAGATCGTGGTTATGGAAAGTGACGTGCTTCAAGCACTTCAAACACAGAAAGTGAACTTTGGCATTAAAAACGAAATCGTTCAAGCACTATGTACGACACCTGCGAAGTTTGCCAATACCTATGTAACGATTGCTACTGGTACGCCTCCAGTGGTTGGAGAAGATGGATACATTGAGTATCCGTATTTAAAAACCATACAGGAAGATCAAGGCCCTAAAGAGCTGGAAGATGGACGTGTAGATTTTTACAATGTGACAAGCATTCCGAACGTGATCAAAGGACAGTTGTTGGCGAAAAAAATTCCGGCTGGCCAAGGTAAACCAGGGAAAGCAGTTACCGGAGAGCCCATCGCTCCCAAAGCCGGCAAGGAAGCTATCTTTAAGCCTGGAAAAAATGTGGTGCAAAATCAAGAACGAACCATGATCTATGCTGCAATAGATGGGCAAGTTTCATTTACTGACCAGGAAAAGATGAATGTATTTCCCGTGTTTGAAGTAAACGGGGATGTGGATTTTGGCGTCGGCAATATCGATTTTGTGGGAACGGTGGTCATTCGCGGGAACGTATTAAATGGTTTTCGTGTAAAAGCATCTGGGGATATCCGTGTCCTGGGCAGTGTGGAAGGCGCAGAACTAGATGCTGCAGGGTCCATTGAGATTAAGAGTGGAATCGTAGCGCAAGATAAGGGCTCTATTATTGCTGGGCAGGACATTCGTACTTCCTTTATCCAAAACGCTAATGTAACCGCAGGAAATCAAGTGTTAGTTTCACAAAGCATTATGTTCTCCACCGTGCGTGCAGGTAAACAAATTATATGCAAGGGCGCAAAGGGTATTATTATCGGTGGTGTATTGCAAGCCGGGGAGAAAATCGGAGCGCGTATTTTTGGCAACAATAGTGCTACTCCAACAGTACTAGAGGTTGGGGTCAAGCCGGAGCTGCGTCAAGAACTAGCCTCCCTGCAAAAAGAATTGCAAGACGTATATGAAAATTTGCGTAAAACTGATCAGGGCTTAGGCGTGCTCAATCAAATGATGCAAGTAGCGGGAGAGCTGCCGCCTGATAAACGAGTCATGCAAATCAAGTTAACGAACACACGTTTGGTACTTGAAAAAGAGAGCAAGGCACTGGAATCCCGTAAAAAAGATGTGGAAGCCGAATTATTAGGAGAAGGTCCCGCAGCGATTGACGCTTATCACGTCATGTATCCCGGGATCAAAATGACGTTTGGCAGGCTTGTCCACTTTATCAAGCATGAGTATGCGCGTACACGTTTCATGGTGATTGACGGAGAAATTGGCAGCACTACCCTCCTTTAATATACAATCTAGTGATAGAATTGTGGGGAAGAGAGGTGTAGCCTGATGAGCTTGAAAACGGTTGAATTACAGGTTGCTTTGCCCCGTACCCTAGAAGTCACGCGTATACAAGAGCAACAACAGCAGCGCACCATGCATGAGCAGCAATCCATGATTAACCAGCGAAGAGAATTGGATGAGCATTTGCGTCAGCGGCCACATGATGTGGAACATACACAGAAAAATCAGATTCGCGAGCGGGAGCAAAGACAAGGCAAGGATGGCTTCGAACAATCAGCCTCTTCTTCAGAGGAGGAGAGGGAAGCTGGTTCAGCTGAAAGCACATCTTCTGCTTCAGTTGTCTCGATGAGAGACCCGTTGCGCGGACGTTTTATTGATATATCTTTATAATGAAGGATAGGAAAAGATAAGCCAGAAATAAAGGTGACCAACATGGACGTAGTGTACCCCATCCTAATTGGAGCTGGAGTCATTAGCATGATACTTGCCTTGTTTATCAAGAGGAAGTCACCTATTGATTCCGATTCTGCCACACAAACGGTTCGCACAACTGACAAAGCAGAGCTGGAAAAGAGCATGCAAAAGATCAGCAGGCAACTGAAACAGGAAAATGAGCGGTTGTCTGCTGATGTTCAAGATACCCGGGCAGATTTGCTGCAAGAAGTACAGCAACTCCGAAGACGGGTCGAGCAGCTAGAAAACCAAGCGAAAGAGCGACCACCAATCGTAGAAACGACAGAAGTAAAAGTTACGTCCTTGCCCAAGGAGCCAGTCATGGAGGTAGACATGCTCGCCCTTCGGGAACGCTACCGACGTGCCTTTGAGCTCGCCAAAGAGGGGCTTACCTATGATGAAATCGCCAAACGGCTTGGAGCGGGACGCGGTGAAATCGAACTGATATTCTCATTGGCAGCCAAGAATGAAAGAGGTCAAGCAGATGCATAAAAAAGAACTACTGTTCGGTTTTGGTGCTGGTCTGCTAGTCGCAACCTCCGTTCTTGGTATGCTTGCATCGCGAGAAGTAGAGCCACACCCTGTTATCACAAAGGAACAAGTCAAGAAATCTGCAGAAGAAATGCAGATGGTCATCCTTACGCCTGAGGAGTACGAGCAGTGGCAGCAGGAAAAGAAAGTGAGTGTAAAGCCAGCACCTACAGCTACAAAAGCGCCGCAGTCGCCTGCGCCCGGGCAAACAACAAAACCGGAGACAAATTATCCGAATGCTCCGCAAAAGACGATTGTAGGCCAAACAGCGGCGCCTGAGGCTCCTGGTGCTGTTGAAAAGGCAACGACACAGCCGCCTGCGCAGTCGAATTCTGTGACAGGGGCATCGGCTCCTACGCCAACACAATCTCCTGCAGCTCCAGTTGTAGAAGCGCCCAAATCGGAAAAAAAGCTTTCGTTTACTGTTCCGTATAAGGCAACTGCCGAGCAGGTAGCTCGTATTCTCGTGGATGAAGGAATTCTCCCTGCAGACAATAAATTCGTTGATCAACTACGGTCCCAAAACAAACTGAATCGAATTCGTGTAGGTACATACGAAGTGAGCGATTCGGTCACGGAAGCGGATATAGCGAAGCTGATAACTACTCCGCCAAAGAAATAAGGCGGAGTTTTTTTGCGAAAAAAATGGTATTTGTTTGTTGCAATTGAAAGTCCCGTATGATATATTCATTAACGGTGTTGAAATCGCACGTCCACCAATTCCGGCAACGGTGCTGCCAACTGGCAGAATTGCTTGGAACATGCGGTGTGACGGAGGGACGCATCACAAAAACCATTTTTGAAGGAGGTGTGAAATATGGCAGTAATTTCGATGAAACAGTTGCTCGAAGCTGGTGTACACTTTGGTCACCAAACTCGTCGCTGGAACCCGAAAATGGCTCGCTATATCTTCACCGAACGTAACGGAATCTACATTATCGACCTGCAAAAAACCGTTAAAAAAGTAGAGGAAGCGTACAACTTCGTACGTGAACTCGCTCAAGACGGCGGTAAAGTGCTCTTCGTAGGTACGAAGAAACAAGCACAAGAATCCGTTAAAGATGAAGCAGAACGCACTGGTCACTACTTTATCAACCAACGTTGGTTGGGTGGTACTTTGACTAACTTCAGCACCATCAAAAAACGTACAGGTCGCTTGGCTGATCTGAAACGTATGGAACAAGACGGTACTTTCGAAGTATTGCCGAAGAAAGAAGTAATCGTTCTTCGCAAAGAAATGGATCGCTTGGAGAAATTCTTGGGCGGTATCGCTCATATGGATAAACTTCCAGATGCTCTGTTCATCATCGATCCTCGTAAAGAGCGCATCGCTGTTGCAGAAGCTCGTAAATTGGGTATCCCAATCGTTGCAATTGTTGACACGAACTGCGATCCAGATGAAATCGACTACGTGATCCCAGGTAACGATGACGCTATCCGCGCAGTTAAGCTTTTGACTGCGAAAATGGCAGATGCTCTGCAAGAAGGCAACCAAGGTACAGAGCAACAAGCAACTACAACAACAACTGCGTAAGCAAGTGTAAAAGGGTGGACTGAGGGTGTCAGAACCCCTGTCCACCCTTTTTTGTACAGATAGGAATTTACAATATCTTATCTAGTATAAGCGTAGTCTAGGCCGTACCATAGTCATGATGAAGCTAGAATTCTAACTGAGCTCGAGGAGAATCCTTCCTCATATTCAGCAAAGAATAAGGTTGCCGAAACGTTTTCTTAACAGATGGCTTCTATGTACATTATAATGAGATCGTAACTTTCCTTAGGAGGTTTAACCAAATGGCAATTAGTGCACAATCGGTTAAAGAACTGCGTGAGCGTACAGGCGCAGGAATGATGGATTGCAAACGCGCGCTGGAAGAAACTGGCGGAGATATGGAAAAAGCAATTGACTTGCTCCGTGAACGAGGAATTGCAAAAGCAGCGAAAAAATCCGGTCGTATTGCGGCTGAAGGTCTGACAGCAACAGCAGTTGCTGGTAACGTAGCAGCTGTAGTAGAAGTTAACTGCGAGACTGACTTCGTTGCGAAAAACCCTGAGTTCCAAACACTTGTTAAAGACATCGCTGAGCACGTAGTTTCCCAGCGTCCTGCAACTGTAGAGGAAGCTCTGGAGCAACCGTTCAAAGGTGCTGGCGAGACTCTCGCTCATGTCATCAACGAAAAAATCTCCACAATCGGAGAAAACATCTCCTTCCGTCGTTTCGCTCTTTCCGAAAAATCGGATGCAGGCGTATTCGGTGCTTACCTGCACATGGGCGGAAGAATCGGTGTTCTCGTAACATTGGAAGGTACGCAGGACGAATCTTTGGCAAGAGATCTGGGAATGCACGCAGCAGCGTCCAACCCACGCTTCGCTAACCGCGAAGAAGTTTCTGCTGATGAGATTGAGCGCGAGCGCGAAGTTCTGAAAAACCAAGCACTGGCTGAAGGCAAGCCTGCAAACATCGTTGAAAAAATGGTGGAAGGCCGCCTCTCCAAATTCTTCGAAGAATACGTACTGGTTGAGCAACCATTCGTAAAAGATCCAGACAAAAAAGTATCCGCTCTGTTGAAAGAAGCGGGTGCAAGCATAAAAGAATTCGCTCGCTTCCAAGTAGGCGAAGGTATCGAGAAGAAGCAAGAAGACTTCGCAGCTGAAGTTATGGCGCAAGTAAATAAGCAATAATATTGACTTATAGGGAACACCTCCGTGTTCCCTATTTTCAAAACGAGAGTTTCACACCATGTGAAACTCTCTGCATGTAAAAAGCAAGTGTGAGCATACGCGTAAGAAGGATTGCACACAGGTAATAGAGAATGATTCATGAATGGAGGCCGTTTCACATGCCACTTCCTGCCTATAAACGGGTTGTGTTAAAGCTGAGTGGGGAAGCACTGGCGGGAGACCTCGGGTACGGTATTGACCCAAAAGTAATTTCTTCCGTTGCGAACCAGATCAAGGAAATCGTAGAGTTGGGAGTACAAGTCGCAGTAGTCGTCGGAGGAGGTAATATCTGGCGCGGACTTTCCGGCAGCTCCAAAGGGATGGATCGGGCAACAGCCGATTACATGGGAATGCTGGCAACGATTATGAACTCACTCGCCATGCAGGATGGGCTGGAAAAGGTGAACGTCCCTACACGTGTTCAAACTTCGATTGAAATGAGACAGGTAGCGGAACCATACATACGCCGTAGAGCGATTCGTCATTTGGAAAAAATGCGTGTCGTTATCTTTGCAGCGGGTACAGGCAATCCTTACTTCTCCACGGATACTACTGCAGCCCTGCGCGCAGCTGAGATCGAAGCAGAAGTGATCCTGATGGCAAAAAATAAGGTAGATGGGGTTTATTCAGCAGACCCGAGTCTCGATCCGACCGCGGAAAAGTACGACCAGCTGACTTTCCTGGAAGTACTGAACAAAGGTTTGGGTGTGATGGATTCCACCGCATCTAGCTTGTGCATGGACAACAGTATTCCACTCATCGTCTTTAACATTTCCGAAGAAGGCAATATTCGCCGTGCAGTAATGGGCGACAAAATCGGTACTCTGGTTAAGGGGGAATAATCATGCCACAATCCGTGCTAAAAGACATGGAAGATCGCATGAACAAAGCGATCGCTACGTTGAAAAAAGATCTTTCCAGCCTCCGTGCTGGTCGTGCAAATCCAGCCATGCTGGATCGTGTACTGGTTGACTACTATGGTTCACCAACGCCTATTAGCCAATTAGCAAATATTAGTGTTCCGGAGCCACGGATGTTGATTATTCAGCCATGGGATAAAGCAGCGCTGAAAGAAATTGATCGTGCTCTTCAACAATCTGATCTCGGTATATCTCCTTCAAACGATGGCGTAGTCATCCGCATGGTAATCCCGCCGTTGACAGAAGAACGCCGTAAGGATTTGGTTAAATTAGCTGGGAAAAGCGGAGAAGACAGTAAGGTTGCGATTCGCAACATCCGCCGTGATGCTAACGACGACATTAAGAAACTAGAAAAAGCTGCAACCATTTCCGAGGACGAATCTCGCCGTCATCAAGAAAGCATCCAAAAGACCACAGATAAATTCATCGCAGAAGTTGATAAGATCGTTAAGGATAAAGAGAAAGACATCTTGGAAGTGTAACACAAGGTTATCCCCCTCTGGTGAGGGGGATGTACGTCTATATCTCTCATTACGGGGGAACACTTTATGTTAGAACATCTGGCGCGCAAATGGGCCCGCAAAGAGAATCAACCAATACCAGAGGAATTGGATCGTACCGGAAAAATTCCGCAACACGTTGCGATTATTATGGACGGGAACGGTCGTTGGGCCAACATGCGCAATTTACCCCGGGTCGCCGGGCATCGGGCAGGAATGAAAACAGTAAAAGAAGTGGTCAAGGTTGCAGACGATCTAGGAGTTGGCTATGTGACCATGTATGCTTTTTCTACCGAAAACTGGAAGCGTCCAAGAGACGAAGTTGATTTTCTCATGAAGCTTCCGCAGGAATTTCTGTCGACAGAATTAAAAGAATTAATTGAACGAAACGTCCGAATTCGTATGTTAGGGAGCAAGGATGAATTACCGACGCATACGTTAAAAGCGTTAACAGAAGCAGAAGAGCGCACCTTGAACAATACTGGTCTGCAACTAAATTTTGCCTTGAACTACGGAGGCCGCGACGAAATAGTTAAAGCATTTTCAATGATGGCGTCCCAAGTAAAAGCGGGCGAACTCGACCCTGAGAAATTGGATGAAGAAGTCATTTCCCGTTACCTGTACACAAGCGATATTCCCGACCCTGACCTCTTGATTCGCACGAGTGGAGAGATTCGCTTAAGCAACTTCATGCTATGGCAATTGGCCTACACGGAATTGTGGTTTACGGACGTTCTTTGGCCTGATTTTACCCGTGAACACTTTTATCAAGCGATTGTGGAGTACCAAGGCCGAGCTCGTCGCTACGGGGCGGTATAGCCGAGAGGTGGAATCAGTTGAAGCAACGAATAATTACTGGCCTGATTGGTGGGGCGGGTTTTCTTCTCTTGATTTATGCAGGAGGAGCCTGGTACTCACTATTGGTTTTTTTACTGGCCGTCATTGGCCTGTTTGAATTCATGAGGATGGCTGGCTTACAGCCATTACATGCGGCAGGGATACTTGGATATGTGTTGATGGTAAGTATTTTGTGGCCATCCCTTGCATTTTCGAGTTGGCTGAACATCAGTATGCCGGATCTGATGTTACCAGTGCTCCTTCTTTTGTTGATTTACTCCGTACTGCGGAAAAATCAGTTTCACATTGAACACATCGCCCTTACATTAGTGGGGGCGTTATACATAGGCTATGGTTTTACGTATATGGCCGCTGCCCGCAATCTTCCGGAAGGGTTTATGCTAACTGTGCTCGTCATTCTGGCAATCTGGTCGACTGACTCTGGCGCCTATTTTGTCGGTAAAGCCATCGGTAAGCGAAAGCTTTGGCCAGAGATCAGCCCAAATAAAACGATAGAGGGCTCCATTGGTGGTTTGCTGGCGGCAGTCATCGTTGTCCTTGGTGTCAATGCTTTGCTGGGCAACTTGACATTGGCACAGGCACTGACGATCGCTTTTGTGGCAGGGATTGTCGGTCAATTGGGAGATTTGGTGGAATCAGCGTTTAAGCGCCATTTTCACGTAAAGGATTCTGGACAGCTCATTCCTGGTCATGGCGGCGTGCTGGATCGTTTTGATAGTTTTCTACTTGTTTTTCCGGTTTTGCATCTACTAGGTATCGTCTGAAACCTGTTGCATATATAGAAAGAGATATAGAAGGTGAAGGCAGTGAAAAAAATAGCACTCTTAGGTTCTACGGGTTCGATCGGAACAAGTACACTGGATGTAGTCGAAGGGCACCCGCAGGAGTTTTCTGTGGTAGCGATGGCTGCAGGAACAAATGTGGACTTGCTGGCCAAGCAGGTTGTGCAGTTTGGACCAGAGCTTGTTTCGGTAGGGAATGAACAAGCAGCATTTGAACTGAGAGAACGCCTTGGTAGTCAGGTAAAACCAGAAATTGTATACGGCGCCGCAGGCCTTGAGCAAGTAGCTCGATATGAGGCTGCCAATTTTGTGATGACGGCTGTTGTCGGGAGTGTAGGTGTTGCCCCGACTCTGGCTGCCATTGAAGCAGGGAAAACAATCGGACTTGCCAATAAGGAAACATTGGTTTGTGCTGGATCGGTCGTCACGAAAAAGGCAAGAGAAAAAGGCGTCCAAATCATCCCGGTAGATAGCGAGCACGCTGCCGTGTTCCAATGCATGCAGGGAGAGAGGCGTCAGGATGTAGAGCGAGTCATGCTGACGGCATCTGGAGGCTCCTTTCGACATTTGACTCGAGAAGACTTAAAGCAGGTAACGGTAACCGAAGCATTGGCACATCCGAACTGGAGTATGGGTGCCAAAATTACGATTGATTCTGCAACGATGATGAACAAGGGCTTTGAAGTAATTGAGGCGCATTGGTTATTTGATCTGCCTTACGAGCAAATTGAATGCGTACTCCATTATGAAAGCATCATACACTCTATGGTAGAATATAAAGACAGAGCGGTAATGGCTCAGCTGGGGACACCGGACATGAAGGTTCCAATCCAGTACGCTATGAGTTACCCGGGTAGAATGGCCTTGCCAACAGAGCCACTTGATTTAGTCAAAGTGGGCACTCTTCACTTTGCTGCCATGGATTTTGACCGTTACCCTCTGTTAAAATTGGCCTATGAGTGTGGAAAAGCTGGTGGGACTTACACGGCTGTACTGAATGCAGCCAATGAAGTAGCTGTTGATTTGTTTCTGAAGGGCTCGATTGGGTTTCTTGATATCGAAACGATCGTGAGCAAAACATGCGAAGCCCATCAAGGCATACAAGACCCTACGCTGGAGGAGATTTTTGCTGCAGATACGTGGGCACGCTCTCAGGCGCTCATATTCGCTTAAAGCATGATATGAGCTTTAGATACTCGAAAGAAAGGTGGCTGTTCACTTGCCATTTCCCAATCTGGATTCCGTTGAATCAATTCTCGCGATAGTAGTTGTTTTTGGGGCACTCGTATTCGTGCATGAACTGGGTCACTTCCTTCTGGCCAAAAGGGCTGGGATACTTTGTCGGGAATTTGCGCTTGGAATGGGTCCCAAGATTTTTCGCGTGAAGCGTGGTGAAACGGAATATACCCTTCGCCTGCTGCCCATTGGTGGGTTAGTCCGTATGGCGGGTGAAGATCCGGAAATGGATATGCTCAAGCCGCACATGGAAGTAAGTATCGAACGTGATGCGCTTGGAAAGGTAACGCATATCCTGTTAGATGGGCCGAACGCAGGCTCTCAGCGAGCTATTTCGGGTACTGTCGTACGTTTTGACCTGGAACAAGCATTGAGCTTGACCCTCGAAATTGATGGAGAACAGCGTACTTACTCGGTACATCCTCAGGCACAATTAGTGAGTGATGGACAAGAGGTTCAGATTGCTCCATTAAATAGACAGTTCAAAGGCAAAACCGTATCGCAGCGTTTCTGGGCTATTTTTGCAGGACCTTTTGCCAATTTCCTGCTGGCCTTCCTGTTGTTTGTGATGATCGGTCTTTTGTACGGTGTTCCGAATGGGACATACCTTGGAGAAGTGAGGGCAGGTGGCCCTGCTGCCCAAGCGGGACTCATGGAAGGCGACAAAGTGATCGCGATTCAAGGAAAAGCGGTTTCCACATGGAAAGATGTCGTTCAAATTATTAGCCAAGCTCCTGACAAGGAATTGACTTTTCAGTATGAGCGAAATGGACAGGTAAACACGGTTCCTGTAAAAGTAGGAAAAGACGAAAACAACATCGGCAAAATCATGGTAACGAATTCACTCACATATGCTCCCGGAGAAGTGCTAAAATACGGGGTATCGTCAACCTACGAATTTACCGTGATGATTTTGAAAAGCTTAGGCATGCTGTTTACCGGTGCTGTTGGACTGAATGATTTGAGCGGTCCTGTGGGTATTTTCAAGATGACGGGTGAATTTGCACAGCAAGGTATGGCGATTTTGATGAAATGGGCTGCCGTTTTAAGCATTAACCTAGGATTGTTCAATCTTTTGCCGCTCCCTGCACTTGATGGTGGACGGTTAGCCTTTTTGGCTGTAGAAGCATTGCGAGGACGTCCCATTGACCCACACAAGGAAGGGATGGTTCACTTTTTGGGCTTTGCATTTTTGATGCTGCTCATTTTGGTAGTAACCTGGAACGATGTGCAACGATTGTTCTTTCAATAACGTACTAACTCGGTAGAAAGAAAACAGAAAAAGCTTAAAGGATGGTGCAAAATGTACAAGCGCGAGGAGACGAAACCGGTTTTTGTAGGAGGCGTGCAAATCGGGGGCCAAAAAAGCGTAGTGATTCAGTCTATGACGACAGCGGATACGCGTGATGTAGAAAAGACACTGGCCGAGATTCAAAGACTGCACGATGTCGGTTGCCAAATTGTCCGCCTGGCCGTCATCAATGAAGATGCAGCACGCGCCATCAAGAAGATCAAGGAGCGTTCACCGCTGCCGCTTGTTGCCGACATCCATTTCGACCACAAGTTGGCCCTGATTGCCTTGGAGAGTGGAATCGATAAAATCCGCATCAACCCAGGGAATATTGGCTCCAAAGAAAAAACGCAAAGAGTCGTTGAAGCGTGCCGTGAGCGCAATGTCCCTATTCGTATTGGAGTAAACTCCGGTTCTGTTGAAAAACGACTGCTTGAAAAATACGGTTATCCATCGCCAGAAGCGATTGTAGAGAGTGCAATTGATCACGTGCAAATTTTGGAGGACCTCAATTACGACAACATCGTTATCTCCTTGAAATCGTCTGACGTACCAACCATGATCCAGACGTATTCCTTGATGGCAGAAAAGCGTAATTATCCGTTGCATGTAGGGGTAACGGAAGCAGGTACTCAATTCTCCGGAAGTATTAAATCAGCGGTGGGGATCGGTACGGTTCTATCGATGGGTATTGGCGATACCATCCGTGTATCGCTTACTGCTGATCCAGTGGAGGAAATCAAGGTAGCGAAGCAAATTCTTCGTAGCCTGGATATTGTCAACAACGATCCTGTAGTTATTGCGTGCCCTTCTTGCGGACGTTGCGCGATCGATTTGATCGGTCTTGCTACCAAAGTAGAGGATGCGATCTCTACTCTGAAAGTGCCACTCAAAGTAGCAGTCATGGGGTGCGCTGTCAATGGCCCTGGTGAAGCAAGAGAAGCGGACGTAGGTGTGGCAGGTGGAAACGGGGAGGGCCTTATTTTCCGTAATGGTGAGATTGTTCGGAAGGTAAAGGAAACAGAACTGTTCGAAGAATTAATGAAAGAAATTAACGAAATGGTCGGCGAGCAAAAACCTACAACGGTAGGGTAAAGAGCGCCACTTGCTGATGAGGCATAAGGAGGACACGCACGTGTTGAAGCAAAGTCAAATGTTGATTCCTACCTTGCGAGAAGTACCTGCTGACGCGGAGATTGCCAGCCATAAGTTGCTGCTCCGCGCTGGTATGGCTCGCCAATTGGCTTCCGGGATTTATACGTATTTGCCATTGGCAATCCGCTCGCTGCATAAAATCCAAGCCATTGTGCGTGAAGAAATGAACAACGCGGGAGCCCAGGAGCTTTTGATGCCTGCGATGCAGCCAGCAGAGCTGTGGCACCAAACGGGTCGATGGGATGTATACGGCCCGGAGCTGGTTCGTCTGCGCGACCGTCATGATCGTCCTTTTGCTTTAGGACCAACTCACGAGGAAGTAATTACGAGCTTGGTGCGTGATGAAATCAATTCTTATAAAAAGCTGCCGATCAATCTGTACCAAATTCAAACCAAATTCCGTGATGAAGTTCGCCCTCGTTTCGGTTTGATTCGTTGCCGCGAATTCATTATGAAAGATTCCTATTCGTTTGATACGACACAAGAAGGTCTGGATCGTAATTTCCAAGCAATGTACGATGCCTACACCAATATTTTCACTCGCGTAGGGCTGAATTTCCGTGCAGTAGAAGCAGATGCAGGAGCGATTGGTGGTAAAGGTACGTACGAGTTTATGGCATTGTGTGAGATCGGGGAAGATACGATTGCCTACTCCGAAGATGGCGATTATGCTGCGAATTTGGAAAAGGCAGAGGTTGTTTTCAAGCCTTCTGAAAAACCTGCTATCGAAGCACCAGCACGCGAAAAGCTACATACGCCTGGTGTGAGAACCATCGAGCAATTAGTACAAGCCCTGCAAATGGAAGCGAAACATATCATCAAGAGTCTGTTATATCGTGTAGATGACAAGCTCGTTATGGTTTTGATTCGCGGAGATCATGAGCTCAATGACGTGAAGCTGAAAAATATGTATCATGCTACCCAAGTTGGTCTGGCGTCGGAAGCTGATATTCTCGCAGTAACTGGAGCACCGGCTGGGTTTGTTGGACCAGTAGGCATTGATCCAGAAAAAGTGGAAATCATCGCCGATAACTTTGTACAAGACGTTTACGATGGAGTAGCGGGTGCGAATGAGGCAGATTACCACCTGACGCATGTAGTTCCTGGTCGTGACTTTGCGGTATCTCGTTATGCTGATTTGCGCAACATTACAGAGGGTGACGAATGCCCTCGTACTGGCAGTGAAATCAAGTTTGCGCGTGGGGTCGAAGTTGGTCACGTATTCAAGCTGGGAACAAAATACTCCAAAGCGATCGGTGCTACCTTCTTGGATGAAAATGGCCGCAGTCAACCAATGATCATGGGATGCTACGGTATTGGGGTATCCAGAACCATCGCAGCTGTGATCGAGCAGAACAACGATGAAAATGGAATCATTTGGCCAGTTGCTGTAGCACCTTTCCATGTGCATGTGATCCCGGTCAATGTTAAAGTAGAAGAACAGCGTCAAGCATGCGAACAAATTACGGAAGCACTTCGTCGTTCAGGCGTGGAAGTACTGTTTGATGATCGACCAGAACGCGCTGGCGTCAAGTTCAAAGATGCTGACCTGATCGGTCTGCCGCTCCGCATTACTGTTTCGGACAAGGCTGCACAAGAAGGTACTGTAGAAGTGCGTGTTCGCAAAAATGGGGAATCACAAGATGTTAAACTGGAAGATCTGGTCACCGAAGTAAAAGCGATGCTGGCATGTGTTGATCGCACGGGGGCAGAACTCTTCGGCAATTAATATCTAGCAGGAATGTAGAAGGATTTTGTCGAAATTTACCGGGGTACTCCCCTGATCTAAGGGAGTGCCTCTTTTTCTTTTCTAGATAGGGATTTTCCGCGAAAACGCGGTCGTACCTCCATGCGGAGGCACCGATGAAGGGTTTTTTTATCTTTGGGAGGGTGGGAAAACCGTGGACCGTTTACAAGAGCAAAAACATCGTTTCTCCCTGCTGGTGAAGCAAATGGACTTACCAGATGAGTGGGTGGAGCGTTTTTTTCTTGATGGGCAAATCGACAAGCTGGAGCTTTACAAGCAAAACAAAGAGTGGGTTTTTCACTTCACACTGCAAAGATTAGTTCCAGCTGATGTATTTGCAGCATTTAACATGCGACTGACACAAACCTTTTCACATCTAGCTAAGGTCGATGCTCATTATCGGTACCTGCAAAAGCCGCAGCTGGATCTGGTTGTGAATGAATATTGGGATCTTTTGGTTGCGGGGCTGGAGCCAAGCTTGAACTCTTTGGCAGTTACCCTTCGTTCCGCTCGAAAACAGGTCGACCAGAATGAAGTGAAAGTCTACCTGCCAACGGAGATGACGGTAGAAGTAGCGAAGCGTAAAAGAGCGGACAATGAATTGATCGCTGCTTTTCAAAAAGCGACGGATTGTACGATGCGTTTCTCGTTCCATGGGGAAGAAAGCGACGAAGCGTACAAGGCATTCGTAGAACAACGTGCTGAGGAAGAACGAGCTCTGGTGGAAGTTGTAATGACTACAGCGCAGCAGGACAGCAAGGGCTCAGATAAAGCAGAGGCCATCACAACGCTCATGATGGGCTACGAAATCAAAGACGCTCCTATTCCTATTACTGAAATTCAGGAAGAGGAACGCCGTGTTGTTATCCAAGGTACCGTGTTCAATGTAGAAGTGAAGGAGCTGCGTAGCGGACGTCATCTGCTCACATTCAACATAACCGATTACACAGACTCTCTGACTGTAAAGATGTTCTCTCGTGACAAGGAAGACGTCAAAATGCTAGAAGCCCTCAAGGATGGTATGTGGGTAAAAGCGCGCGGTAGTGTCCAACACGATACGTTTATTCGCGAATTGGTCATGAACGCAAACGATCTCAATCAAATCGAGCAGCAAATCGTACGCAAGGATACAGCCGAAGAAAAACGGGTAGAGCTCCATTGCCATACTCCGATGAGTGCGCTGGACGCGGTTGCCTCGGTAAAATCGCTCGTCTCTACTGCAGCAAAATGGGGTCATAAGGCAATTGCCGTTACTGACCATGGAGTTGTCCAGGCATTCCCGGAAGCGTATTCTGTGGCGAAGAAGAATAACATCAAGTGCATTCTTGGTATGGAAGCGTACGTCATCGAAGACGGCATTGATGTTGTCTACAATTTGAATGCCGAAAACAATTATGCGATTGATGAAAATACCGAATATGTTGTATTCGATACAGAGACGACTGGTCTGAACGCCGCTGAACATACGATTATCGAGGTAGCAGCCGTTAAGATGAAGGGCGCAGAAATTGTCGACCAATGGACAGAGCTGATCGATCCCCAACTGGAGATTGGTCCGAAAACAACAGAGATTACGGGTATTACGAATGAAATGCTGCGGGGCAAAGATACGCTGGATGTCGTTCTGCGCAAGTTTAAAGAGTTTACGGGTGATGCCGTTCTTGTCGCACATAATGCCGAATTCGATAAAGCCTTTATCAATGCATGTGCCAAAAGAATCGGAATGGAACCTTGGAATAATGCCTTTTTGGACACATTACCTTTAGCACGCATGATGTACAAGGGCATGCGCAACTACCGATTAGGGACACTCGCGAAGAAGTTTAACGTGGAGCTGATTAATGCTCACCGAGCCTTGGACGATACTGTCGCGCTAGCGCACATCTTTCAGCAAATGCTGAAGGACATCAAGGAAGCGCAGATCAAAACGATGGCAGAGCTAAACGAAAGAAGCAATGCAGAGGCGGATTACAAGAGTGGACGACCATTCCATGCTACGATTTTGGTGCAGAACAAAGAAGGCTTGAAAAATATGTACAAGCTGGTAAGTCGTTCTCATGTGGAAACCTTTTATCGTTGGCCCCGCATTCAGCGCAGTCAGTTGATCAAGTACCGGGAAGGGCTGTTAATCGGAACTGCTTGCAAAGACGGCGAGTTGATGCAAGCGATTTTGCGCGGAAAATCTATCGACGAACTGAAAGAAGTGGCTGCATTTTATGACTACCTGGAAATACAGCCAGTCGCGCAGTACTCGCCGCTTTTACGTAATGAAGAGATTCCTTCACTGGAAACGATGAAAGGCTACCATAAAATGATTGTGGACATGGGAAAAGAACTGGACAAGCTGGTCGTTGCGACCGGTGATGTTCACTTCCTCAATCCGCAGGATGAAATTTTCCGTGACGTCTTCCTGCTGTCAAAAGGGGACCCAGTAGCAGGGAACCAACCGCCCCTTTACCTGCACACGACAGATGAAATGCTGGAGTCGTTTTCATTCTTGGGAGAAGAGCTGGCACATGAAATCGTCGTAAAAAATACGAATGCCATCGCTGACATGATCGAAGATGTCAGTCCGATTCCAGACAAGCTGTACACGCCAATCATCGAAGGTGCCGATGACGAGCTAAGACAAATGTGCTACGACAAGGCTCGACATCTCTACGGGGATCCTTTGCCTGAGATTGTAGAGAGCCGTTTGGAAAAAGAGCTGACAAGTATTATTAAGCACGGTTTCGGCGTTATTTACCTGATTTCACAGCGCCTTGTTACAAAATCCCTGAATGATGGTTATCTCGTAGGATCACGGGGTTCCGTAGGCTCTTCCTTCGTTGCAACGATGTCCGAAATTACCGAAGTAAACCCGCTGCCACCACATTATCGGTGTCCAAATTGCAAGCATAACGAATTCATCACGGACGGTTCGATCGCTTCGGGATTTGACTTGCCGGATAAAGAATGTCCTTCTTGCGGTACTAGCTATGCGAAGGATGGGCAGGATATCCCATTTGAAACATTCCTTGGATTTAAAGGGGATAAAGTTCCCGATATCGACTTGAACTTCTCTGGTGACTATCAGCCAAGAGCACATAAATATACCCAAGAGCTGTTCGGGGTGGACTACGTCTATCGCGCCGGAACGATTGGTACGGTAGCTGAGAAAACAGCTTACGGTTATGTTCGCAAGTATGCGGATGAGCGCGGAATGACGCTGCGCAATGCGGAGATATCGCGAATTGTGAACGGCTGCACCGGCGTGAAAAGAACGACTGGGCAGCATCCAGGGGGAATCATTGTTGTTCCTTCCTACATGGAAATTGAAGATTTTTGTCCAATCCAGTTCCCAGCAGACGACAATGAATCAGAATGGCGCACGACACATTTTGACTTTCACTCCATTCACGATAACTTGTTGAAGCTCGATATTCTCGGTCACGACGATCCGACCGTTATCCGGATGCTGCAGGACTTGACCGGCATGGACCCGAAAACCATACCGCTCGATGACAAAAAGACGATGTCCATTTTCAGTACAACAGAGGCACTCGGCGTGACACCTGAGCAAATCGGAACCAATATGGGGACACTGGGGATTCCAGAGTTCGGTACCAAGTTCGTTCGTCAAATGCTCGAGGATACGAAGCCTACAACGTTTGCGGAGCTTGTTCAGATTTCTGGTCTGTCCCACGGTACTGACGTATGGCTAAACAATGCACAGGACTTGATTCGTAACGGAACGTGCAAGCTGCCTGAAGTTATTGGTTGTCGTGACGATATCATGGTGTACTTGATTTATAAAGGGCTGGAGCCGTCTCGTGCTTTCAAAATAATGGAGTCGGTTCGTAAAGGGAAAGGCGTTCCGGAAGAGGATCAGGAGGAAATGCGTAATAACAACGTGCCGGATTGGTACATCCAGTCCTGCCAGCGGATTAAATACATGTTCCCGAAGGCCCACGCCACGGCATACGTGATGATGGCTGTGCGGATCGCGTATTTCAAGGTGCACCGTCCGCTTGAATTTTACGCTACGTATTTTTCTGTTCGCGCCGATGACTTTGACATTCCACTCATGGTAAAAGGGTCAGCAGCCATCAAACAGAAAATCGAGGAGATCGAGGGTAAAGGTCACGACGCACAACCGAAGGAGAAAGCGTTGCTCACTGTTTTGGAGATGGCGCTGGAGATGGTCGAGCGGGGCTTCCGCTTTGCCAATGTGGACTTGTATGCATCTGATGCTTCCCGTTTCCTAATTGACGGGGATTCCCTGATCGCTCCTTTCAATGCACTGCCTGGACTCGGGACAAACGCCGCGATCAGCATAGTCAATGCGAGAAAAGAAGGTGAGTTCCTCTCCAAGGAGGACCTTTTGTCACGTTCCCGGATTTCCAAGACGATTTTGGAGTATTTAGAGGAGCAGGGCGCTTTGAAAGGATTGCCAGAGTCCAATCAGCTATCCTTGTTCTGATGCAGGGTCGGGACGCCTGCAACTATCCAAAGGTTGTCAGCGGAGGGCTGTTATGCTATAATTTTTTTGGAAATACTGGTTTTATACGCATGGCAGATCGAGAGTGGGGAAACCCACTCTTTCTTTCTGGATACACCTCATGGTTCAAACGATAAGGAGGTACTTGCTTGAGCAAGGTAACGGACATCGTCACCGAACTGGTCACGCCCATTGTTGACGAATTGGGTCTGGAACTGGTTGACATCGAGTACAAAAAGGAAGGCAGCAACTGGTTTCTGCGCGTGTTTATCGACAATGAAACTGGCAACATCGACATTGATGACTGCGGCCTTGTCAGCGAGAAGCTGAGCCAAAAACTAGACGAAGTAGATCCGATTCCTACTGCATACTTCTTGGAAGTATCGTCACCGGGTGCAGAGCGCCCGTTGCGGAAGGATAAGGATTTTACAAAGGCTGTCGGCAGGCACGTACACATTACAACCAAAGAGCCGATAGAAGGAGCTAGCGTGTTCGAGGGCGAACTGATATCCTTCGAGGACGGAAAATTGACTGTAAAAGAACCAAAGAAAACGTATGTCATTTCCCTAGAGCAAATTGACACAGCCCGCATGGCAATCGTTTTTTAACCGTATCGGAACTGATAAGCATCTTGTTAGAACCGATACACAAGAATCACTTTCCGCTAAGTAGCGGACGTTCATCCATGAAGAGGTCTCGATAGAGGTTTTCTTAACGTATAAGAATTTATAAGCAAGATGCTTATGAATTCTGGAGCGCATGGAAACTTTCCGCTGAAACGCGGTCGTACTTCCATGAAGAGGCTTCGATAGAGGTTTTCTTATAGTCTAGGCCGGTGGTAAGTAAAGGAGGAGGCAACGAAAGTCATGAACGGCGATTTTATCGAGGCTCTAGAAGCCATTGAGAGAGAGAAAGGCATCACCAAAGACGTACTGATCGAGGCCATCGAAGCGGCTCTTATCTCAGGATACAAACGTAACTTCAACTCGGCCCAAAATGTGCGGGTGGATGTAAATCGTCATTCTGGTATGGTACGCGTGTACGCACGGAAAAACGTAGTAGAGGAAGTACTTGATCCAAGGCTCGAGATTTCACAGGATGCAGCGCAGGAGATTGATCCTAACTTCCGTTTAGATGATATCGTGGAAATCGAAGTAACACCTCGTGACTTCGGACGTATTGCCGCTCAAACAGCGAAGCAAGTCGTTACCCAACGCATTCGTGAAGCGGAGCGCGGTTTGATCTATAGCGAGTTCATCGAGCGTGAAGACGATATCGTAACCGGGGTCGTTCAGCGTATGGACGCTCGCAACTACTACATTGATTTGGGCAAGGCAGAAGCAGTCATGCCGCTCACTGAAAAAATGCCTTCAGAAGAATTCAAATCACAAGACCGTGTGAAGGCATATATCATCAAGGTAGAAAAAACCACAAAGGGACCGCAAATCGTCGTATCCCGTACCCATCCAGGACTTTTGAAGCGCCTCTTTGAATTAGAAGTGCCAGAAATCTACGATGGCGTGGTAGAAATCAAATCGGTTGCTCGCGAAGCTGGAGACCGTTCAAAAATTGCGGTTCATTCGATCAATGAGGATGTAGATCCTGTAGGTGCATGTGTAGGTCCAAAAGGCATGCGTGTACAAACAATCGTCACCGAGCTAAAAGGTGAGAAGATCGACATCGTACGCTGGTCTGAAGATCCGGCGGAATATGTAGCGAATGCACTTAGCCCTGCAAAGGTCCTTCATGTAGAAGTAAACGCGAGTGAAAAAGTGACGCGTGTCATCGTGCCGGATTATCAACTGTCCTTGGCAATTGGCAAACGCGGTCAAAACGCTCGACTGGCTGCCAAGCTGACTGGCTGGAAGATCGACATCAAGAGCGAGTCTCAGGCAGATCAAGAAGGCATCGTCTATCCAAAGGCTGTAGAGGGCGATGAAGGGGCGGACAACGAATAATCATGAAGCAAAAAAAAATCCCTTTGCGTAAATGCATTGTTTGCCAAGGAATGTTCCCAAAAAAGGAATTAATCCGCGTGGTCCGGACGCCAGAAGAAGAGATCGTCATTGATCTGACGGGAAAGGCGGCAGGACGCGGTACCTATGTGTGTCGGCAGGATAGCTGTCTGAAGCCGGATACGTTCGCATCGGGAAAATGGAAAAAAGTACTGGAACGTGCCCTCAATATGTCCATCTCCCAAGAGAAATATGATGCTTTCCGTGAAAAATGGCTGGAGATGATGGGACAATGATTCCTAAAGCAGCTCAATTACTCGGATTGGCTATGCGAGCGAGAAAGGTCGTTACTGGAGAAGAACAAGTCATCACAGCTGTTCGGAACGGTCAGGCTCATATCGTATTACTCGCTGGCGATGCATCTGAGAATACCGCTAAAAAGGTAAAGGATAAATGTTCCTATTACGGTGTTTCGTGTGTAACCACTGGCGACCGACATTCACTGGGACACGCAATCGGAAAAGATGGGCGCGTTACTGTGGCGGTAACCGATGGGAAATTGGCCGAAAGCATTCAGCGTCTGCTCACCTAACTTTCGAAAGGGTGAAGATCTATTGAAGACACGTGTGTATGAATATGCCAAACAGCACAACATGAGCAGTAAGGAAATCCTCAATTTGCTAAAGCGTTTGAACATAGAAGTAGCGAATCATATGAGTATCATGGAAGAAGGGACGATCAAGCGGATCGAGGATCACATGGCCAAATTGCGATCCAGTGCGAAGCCGGAAAATCGCAGTACGCCTGTAGATACAAGACCAAAGCAAACGGACGATCAACGACGCCCCAACGACTCCAGAGGACAACAGATACGGCCCCAGCAGCAATCGGGTCAAGGCCTTGCATCAGCGCAGCCTAGAACTGAACGACCGGCAGATCGTGATCGTGGAGGTAATAGCCCGAGCAACAATCGTCCTGCTGGAAACAGCACCAGTGGCAACCGACCCGATCAACAAAGTCCTCAACATGGAAAAAATCAGGGGAAGAATCAGGAGAGAAAACCAAACAATATGAGAAGTCAACCCGCAAAACCGACTGACCGTAAGCCGCAGACGAATAGCCAACAGAGACCACAGAATCAACAAAAACCACAGAATCAACAAAGACCGAATAATAACCAACAACGTCCTCAAAATCAGCAGCGTCCTCAAAATCAACAACAACCGTCCACTGCTGCGAATCAAACTGAAGGACGCACAGGTGAAGATTTTGAAGATAAAGTAAAACTCCCGTCAAACGTTGGAATTGAAAAGCGCGAGAAAATCAAAAAAGGTCCGCAGACTCAAAAAACGTTTGAAGACAATAAAAAGAGCCAGCCTTTCCGTGGTGGAAACAACCGTTATCAAAACAATCGCCGTGGAAACAATTCGCGTGGACAACAAAAAGCACCACGTCCTGTATTGGAGCCACCAACAAAGATTACGTTCACTGATTCTTTGACGGTCAATGAACTCGCACTTAAACTGCGCAAAGAACCGGCTGAAGTCATCAAAAAGTTGTTTAATTTGGGGATTATGGTTACGATCAATCAATATTTGGATCGCGATGCCATCGAGCTGGTGTGTACAGAATACAACATCGAAGTAGAAGAAAAAATCATTATTGACGAAACCAATTTTGAGACGCTGGAAGAAGTCGATGCACCTGAGACTTTGGTTGAGCGCCCACCAGTTGTTACAATCATGGGTCACGTTGACCACGGTAAAACAACCTTGCTTGACGCCATTCGCTCTACAAACGTAGTTGCAGGTGAAGCAGGCGGTATTACACAGCATATCGGTGCATACCAAGTTGAAATCAAAGGAAAGAAAATCACGTTCCTGGATACACCAGGTCACGCAGCGTTCACCACTATGCGTGCTCGCGGTGCGCAAATTACTGACGTGACGATCCTAGTTGTCGCAGCGGATGACGGCGTAATGCCACAAACCGTAGAAGCGATCAGCCATGCGAAGGCAGCGAACGTTCCGATTATCGTAGCTGTGAACAAGGTAGATAAGCCGGAAGCAAACATTGATCGTATCAAACAAGAATTGACTGAGTACGAATTGGTAGCGGAGGAATGGGGCGGCGAAACAATCTTCTCTCCATTGTCTGCAAAACAGCGTACGGGTATCGAGGAACTGCTGGAATACATCCTTCTCGTTTCCGAGGTTCAGGAGCTCAAAGCAAATCCTGACAAGCGTGCCCGTGGTACTGTAGTTGAGGCAGAGCTTGATAAAGGCCGCGGTCCTGTCGCTACGATCTTGGTTCAACAAGGTACACTTCGTGTCGGAGATCCAATCGTAGTAGGTTCCGCTTTCGGTCGTGTCCGTGCGATGGTTAATGACAAGGGCCGTCGTCTGAAAGAAGCAGGTCCATCTACTCCTGTAGAAATTACAGGCTTGAACGATGTACCACAAGCAGGCGATCAATTCCGTGTCTTTGAAGATGAGAAAAAGGCTCGTGCAATCGGGGAAGCGCGCGCATCCAAGCAGCGGGAATCCGAGCGTCGTGAAAACACACGCGTATCGCTGGATGATCTGTTCCAACACATTCAGGAAGGCGATATTAAAGAGCTGAATCTGATTGTGAAAGCAGACGTACAAGGTTCGGTAGAAGCCCTGCGTGGTTCCTTGGAAAAAATCGATGTCAATGGTACTCGCGTGAAAATTATTCACACAGGTGCAGGTGCGATTACCGAATCCGATGTGACCCTCGCAAACGCATCCAATGCGATTATCATTGGTTTCAACGTACGTCCTGAGCCGAATGCACGCAGCATGGCAGAACAAGAGAAGATCGATATTCGCCAGCACCGTGTTATTTACACTGTAATTGAAGAGATCGAGCAAGCACTGAAAGGCATGCTGGATCCAGTCTACAAAGAGAACATCATTGGTCAAGCGGAAATTCGTGAAGTGTTCAAGGTTTCCAAAATCGGTAACATTGCAGGCTGCTATGTAACGGAAGGTAAATTGAGCCGCGATGCTGGTGCTCGTTTGATCCGTGAAGGCATCGTGATTTACGAAGGTAAGCTTGACACATTGAAACGCTTCAAAGATGATGCCAAAGACGTAGCTGCGGGTTACGAGTGCGGCTTGACCCTGGAACGCTTCCAGGATCTCAAGGTAGGCGACGTAGTCGAAGCATTCGTCATGGTTGAAGTGAAGCAATAATGGTAGCAGGGGTGCAGATCGAACTTCTTCTGCCCGCTTGCCAAAACTTGAAAGAGAAACGGGCCATCGTCAAAAGTCTGATCGGTAAGCTGCGGAGCCGCTTTAATGTCTCCGCGGCAGAGGTGGCTTACAATGAGCAATGGCAGCGTACCGTTTTGGGTATCGCTGCCGTTGCTAATGAAATATCCTTTTTACAAGAAGAGTTACAGGCTGTAATCCGATTAGTGGAAATTCATCCCGGCGTGGAGTTGATTCACGTGGATACGGAATACTACGACTAATGCAGCCAGTGGAGGTGGAAAGAAATGAATAAAACACGGATTAGCCGCGTAGGAGAAGAGATCAAAAAAGAACTCAGCCTCGTTTTGCAACGCGGTTTGAAGGACCCTCGCGTAGGCTTTGTTACAGTAACAGACGTAGAAGTGAGCAGCGACCTGCAACTGGCAAAAGTATATGTCAGCATTTTTGGTAGTGAAGAGCAGCGCAAAGCATCTTTGTCTGGTCTGACAAAAGCGAAGGGATATCTTCGCACAGAAATCGGTAAGCGAGTAAAACTGCGCCATATTCCTGATTTTGTATTTAAGCTGGACGAGTCGATCGACTACGGCAGCAAGATTGAGTCAATCCTACGGGAAATCTCTACAGATGAGGAAAAGCAGAATGAATCCTAATCGACAATTTGTTCGGGAAGCGGCCCTTTTCATGCGGGAGCATGACCGCTTCCTGGTTCTTTCTCATATCAACCCGGATGGAGATGCAACAGGCTCTGCTCTGGGTGTTGTGCTAATACTGGAGCAATTAGGCAAAGAGTATGTAGTAGTCAATGAAGGAGAAACACCAGTCAAGTTTGCGTTCTTGCCGCGTTTCAATCGCCTTCGTAATCTCCGAAAACAACCGCTGGAGGAAAAGTTCGGGGCCGTAATCGCCGTAGACTGCGCAGATGAGTCGCGGATGGGCGATGTACGGTCTTTATTTGATTCTGGCGCTCGCTTGCTAAATATTGACCACCATCCAACGAATGATGGCTTTGGTGATGTCAATTTGATTCAAACGGATGCGGCGGCAACCGCACAAATCTTGTTTGAGGTAGCGGAGGAATTGGGAGTTACATTTAACGAGGAGCTTGCTCTTTGCATCTATACGGGCTTGCTCACGGATACAGGTGGATTCCGTTATTCCAACACCTCTCCACGCGTGATGGAGATCGCCTCAAGACTGCTTGGCTACGGTGTTAAGCCCGGTGAGGTTGCGGAGCGTTGCCTGGAAGAGATCACCTTTGCCCATGTAAAAATCCTCCGACGCGCTCTGCAAACACTGGAGCTCTCCCATCAAAACCAGATTGCTTCCATTACGGTTTCTCTGACTGATTTTGAAGAAACGAATGCGGAGCGGGAGGATGCAGGCGGCTTGGTAAACTATTGCCGTAATATCGAGGGAGTAGAGGTAGGCGTCTCCTTTGTGGAATCCGAGCCGGGTGTAGTAAAGGTCAGCATGCGTGCTCGTGATCGTGTGGATGTTTCCCTCGTGGCAAAACAGCTCGGCGGAGGAGGCCATGCCAAAGCGGCTGGCTGCACAATCCGCGGCTCTCTGGCTGAGGTAAAGCAAAAAGTAAGCCGCGTCCTGGAAGAAGCAGTAGGAGTGAAAAGTGATGAGTAACATAAACGGCGTGCTGGTCATCGACAAGCCGGCAGGTATGACTTCACACGATTGTGTTGCACGTATTCGTCGATTATATGGAACCAAAAAGGTAGGGCATACAGGCACGCTTGATCCTGATGTGACTGGAGTACTGCCGATTTGTGTAGGGAACGCAACGAGGCTCGTAGAGTACCTGCAGGAGCTGCCAAAGCGTTACGATGTTGTCATGAGACTCGGCTCAACTACGACAACAGAGGATGCTTCTGGTGAAGTTATCGAACATGCGGCAGTTGATCCAACTACGATAACAAAAGAGCGTATCGAAGAATTGTTCGGTTCGTTCTTGGGAGAAATCGAGCAAGTGCCACCGATGTATTCCGCGGTTAAGGTCAACGGAAAAAGACTGTATGATCTGGCCAGAGAAGGCACCGTAATTGAGCGACAGGCACGGAAGGTAACACTGTACGAGTTGACCCTGCATGACATCCGGGTGGAAGGCGATGCGGTAGATGTATCATTTACCTGCACCTGCTCAAAAGGAACCTATATGCGCACCTTATGTGTTGACCTTGGGCGTGCACTGGGTTATCCTGCCCATATGAAGCTGTTACGGCGAATTAAAAGCGGCCCGTTCGTAGAAGGAGAATCCATCCCGCTCGAACAATTGGAACAACAGGCTGCAGAGGGAAAAGACATTACCCAAAAATTAGTCTCAATCCCACAAGCAATTTCGTTTTTACCGTCCTTTCAAGTAAAACCGGAGCGCACAAAAGCAGTGCGAAATGGATTGGCTACTGCACTTCCGGGGGTCACTGCCGAAGAAGGCAGTCTGATCTGCCTCTTCTCCGGAGACGAATTGCTCGGTATCCATCGTGTATGCCGTGGGGATAAAGGCTTGTTCGCCAAAGCAGAAAAAGTCTTTCCAGCAGAGGTGTAACCGTGAAAACGATCTGGCTTACCTATCCATTACCAAATGATTTGCAAGCAAGTCCTTGTGCGATTGCATTGGGGTACTTTGATGGCGTACATATTGGTCATCGCCGGGTCATTCAAAAGGCGATCGATACAGCAAAGGCAAATGGTTGGCAAAGCACGGTGTTGACCTTTGATCCTCATCCACGTGAAGTTCTGGGACAAAGCGGATATACGCGTTATCTTACTCCCCTTGCTGACAAACTGGAGCAATTCGAAAAAATGGGCGTAGATACTACCTACGTAATGAAATTCGATATTGGCTTCGCAGCGGTCTATCCAGAAGACTTCATTGCGGAGTGTATGCTCCCTCTAGAGTGTCGTCATGTTGTCGTCGGATTTGACTATACGTTTGGCCATCGAGGTATGGGTACGGCTCATACATTGCAGGAGATGAGTCAAGGACGCTACGGATTGGACATTATTGGTCCGGTAAATCGTCTGGGTGAAAAAGTGAGCAGTACCATCATTCGTGAGTATTTGCACCATGGGGATGTAGAGCAGGTGCGTCATTTGCTCGGACGCCCTTATAAGGTGCGCGGCACAGTGGTACACGGAGATAAGCGGGGACGGACAATCGGTTTCCCAACTGCCAATGTACGAGTAAACGAGCCTTACCTGATCGGCAAGAATGGGGTTTACGGTGTACGTTTTACCGTAGATAAACAGAGCTATTATGGTGTGATGAATGTAGGGATAAAGCCTACATTTGAGCTGGAGAAGAAAGAAAAATCACTAGAAGTGCACATTTTTGAGTTCTCTGGTGAAATTTACGACAAAGAAGTAGAAGTAGAATTCCTCTTCTACATTCGAGAGGAACAGAAATTTGCTGGAGTCGATGCGTTAATTGCGCAAATCGGACGCGACGTACAGACTGCCAAGCAAAAATTTGCAGATTGAATCTCTTAAAGGATTCTCTTTGCTTTTCAAAATTCCCTGTGCTATAATTCATAACGTTGTACAGATAACCGTAGCTTGGCTGTCCGATGCTCACCGACGGCAGACTCGGCGAACGGTATACAAAATAAGGAGGTGAGTCATGATGGCATTGACTCAAGAACGTAAAACTCAATTGATCCAAGAGTTCCGTACTCATGAGAACGACACCGGTTCGCCGGAAGTGCAAATCGCTATCTTGACCGAAAACATTAACAATCTGAACGGACACCTGCGTACGCACAAAAAAGATCACCACAGCCGTCGTGGTCTTTTGAAAATGGTAGGTCAACGTCGTAACCTGTTGACATACCTGCGTGAATCTGATGTTCAACGCTACCGTTCTGTTGTAGACCGTCTGGGTCTGCGTCGCTAATCAGCGTCTTGTAAAAAGCGGGTCTGTCCCGCTTTTTCTAGCGTGTAGGAGGGCTTAGCACAGCATCGTGCTAAGCTTTCCGAAACGTTTACACAAACAGGTGAATCAACACGATGGTGATAGCTTCAAAGGAAGCTTTTTTTATTATCTAGAACGACTGCCAATGGTACCCATTTAATTTTTATCGTGGCAGGAAATAATACATACTGGTAGAAAACAAAGTGTAGATAATGCACATTGTAGTGAAGGAGGACTGCTAGCATCATGGAGCAACAATACCGTACATATGATTTCGAACTGGCAGGCCGTAAACTGACCCTTGAGTTTGGCAAAATGGCCAAGCAGGCGCATGGTTCGGTCTTGGTTCGGTACGGCGATACAGCAATCCTGTCTGCAGTGACAGTCTCCAAAGAGCCAAAAGCTCTTGATTTCTTCCCGTTGACTGTCAACTATGAGGAACGTCTCTACGCGGTTGGGAAAATTCCCGGCGGCTTTATTAAAAGAGAGGGACGCCCAAGTGAAAAGGCGATCCTGGCTAGCCGTTTGATTGACCGGCCAGTTCGACCACTTTTCGCAGAAGGATTTCGTAACGACGTACAAATTGTAAATACTGTTCTTTCCGTTGATCAAGACTGCTCGCCAGAAATGGCTGCGATGATTGGTACTTCTGCTGCGCTTTGCGTGTCAGAAATTCCATTCGAAGGGCCGATTGCAGGAGTAATTGTAGGACGTATTGACGGTCAGTTCATTATCAACCCTACTGTGGAGCAAGCTGAGAAAAGCGACATCCACTTGGTCGTAGCAGGTACTCACAAAGCGATCAACATGGTAGAAGCAGCTGCAAACCAAGTACCTGAATCCGTCATGCTAGAAGCGATTATGACTGGTCATGATGTGATCAAGCAATTGGTAGAATTCCAAAACCAGATCGTAGCAGAAATTGGTAAGGAAAAAATGCAGGTGATTCTGCATGAGGTCGATCCTGAAATTGATCAGGCAGTGCGCGGATATGCGGAAGCACGCTTGAAGGAAGCTGTCCGTATTGAAGAAAAGCAAGCACGCTACGATGCGATTGATGATATCAAGGCGGAAACCAAAGAGCATTTCGCTACGCTCAATCCAGAAACCTACCCAAATCAGGAAAAAATGATTGCGGAAGTTCTTGGAAATATCGTAAAAGATGAAGTTCGTCGACTCATTACGGACGAAAAAATCCGCCCGGATGGACGAGCTTTAGGTGAAATTCGACCGCTCTCCAGTGAAGTAAACATTCTTTCCCGCACACACGGATCAGGAATGTTTACACGTGGACAAACACAAGCATTGAGCATTTGTACGCTAGGTGCATTGGGTGATGTTCAAATTCTGGATGGCTTGGGCTTGGAAGAATCCAAGCGCTTTATGCACCATTACAACTTCCCACCTTACAGCGTTGGGGAAGCAAGACCACTTCGACCACCAGGACGTCGTGAGATTGGACACGGAGCATTGGGTGAGCGTGCAATTGAGCCGATCATTCCATCTGAAGTCGAGTTCCCATACACCATTCGATTGGTTTCTGAGGTAATCGAGTCCAACGGTTCTACATCCCAAGCATCGATTTGCGCGAGCGTACTCGCTTTGATGGATGCGGGTGTACCGATTAAAGCACCTGTTGCTGGTATTGCCATGGGATTGATCATGAGCAAAGACGAGAAATCCTTCTCTATTCTCACTGACATCCAAGGCATGGAAGACCACTTGGGTGACATGGACTTCAAGGTTGCTGGTACTGAAGCTGGTGTAACCGCGATCCAGATGGATATTAAAATTTCCGGTATCAATCGCGAAATTTTGGAGATCGCATTGGAGCAGGCACGTGAAGGGCGTTTGCACATCTTGAAGCACATGATGAGCACCATTTCACAGCCGCGTAAGGACCTCTCTCCATATGCGCCGAAAATCATGACGATGACCATCAATCCGGAGAAAATCCGTGATGTTATTGGTCCTCAAGGTCGTGTCATCAACAAAATTATCGAAGAAACCGGCGTAAAAATTGATATTGAACAAGACGGCCGTGTCTTCATTGCATCGATTAACCAAGAGGCTAACCTGCGTGCGAAGCAAATCATCGAAGACCTGGTACGCGAAGTTGCTGTCGGCCAAACTTATTTGGGAACAGTAAAACGTGTAGAGAAGTATGGGGCTTTCATCGAATTGTTCGCGGGTAAAGAAGGTCTGTGCCATATTTCGCAACTGGCTGAAGAACGCGTAGCGAAAACAGAAGATGTTGTCGCAGTCGGCGATAAAGTACAAGTGAAGGTTACCGAAATCGACGACCAAGGCCGCATTAATCTTTCTCGCAAAGCAGTATTGAAGGAACAAGCAGCTGCAGCTCAAGCAGACGCCGCTCCAACACAAGCTGAATAAGATACGAGCAAAAGGCTTCGTCACTCGAAGAAATTCGCGTACGGAAGCTTTTTCTTTTTTCGTCTAAGATAGCCACCCCGCTCATACATTGGACAAAGAGAGGACTTGTACGTTCGGGAGGTGGCGAGCGCTCCAATGGCAGCCCAAAAAAGAAGAGTATGGTTTACGATCATCTGCGCGGCATTGTTTATTCTTTTGTTAAATTATCAGCCGATCCAGCATTATATAAGTGTGGTAAAAAATAAACAGGCAGTGACTGCGGATGGTGCCCTTGATGAGAGGGGGCGACTTCTGACTCTGATTGAACAGTGGAAGGAAGGCAAAGAGGATTTGCCTGTTAACGCTGTAGTAGATCCTACTTGGAAAGCAATACCTGGATACAACGGGCGTATTGTAGATGTAGAGGCCTCCGTAAACAAAATGTTGGCAGTGGGAGCGGCGAGTCCCGAAATGATGGTATATAAAGAAATTCCTCCAGCGGTAACGCTAAAGGATCTCGGAGCACAACCAGTCTATCGGGGAAATCCGAAAAAGCCAGCCATCTCTTTTATGATTAATGTAGCTTGGGGGAACGAGTATCTCGATTCCATGCTGGATACATTAGACAAACATAAGGTCAAAACCACCTTTTTCTTGGACGGCTCATGGGTAAAAAGATATCCAGAAGATGCGAAAAAGATTGCAGCACGCGGACATGAAATTGGGAATCATGCTTATTCACACCCCGATATGAAAACATTGGGCACCCAGCTCATTCATCAAGAAATGAATCGAACACAAGAGGTTATAGGCAAAACATTAGGAATAAAGCCTACCTTGTTTGCCCCTCCTTCAGGTTCTTTTAATCAAAGAGTCGTGCAAATTGCCCATGACCCTTTTCAAATGCAAACCATCATGTGGACTGCTGACACAGTAGATTGGAAAAAACCATCTCCTGCTTTCGTGATCAAGAAAATTACCGGTCTAATGGGCAATGGGGTTTTGGTCCTTATGCATCCAACAGCAACATCAGAAAAAAGCCTCGATCAGCTGCTTACAAATGCGAAGCAAAAAGGGCTAGTGCCAACGACAGTTTCGGATGTGATCTCGAGCAGCCGTCTCCCGTAGCCTCAATATGCTTCATTTGTTGTGGAGACAAGGGAAGTTTGCTATAGTTAAACGTGTTTACTACAATTTCCCTGAAGTTAGGATAGAGACAGATGATCAACTGAGGAGGATTTGCGTGATATTACGTCATACATGTGATAACGGTCTTAGAATCGTAACAGAGAGAATTCCATCTGTTCGATCTGTAGCACTCGGTATCTGGGTCGGGACCGGTTCCAAATATGAAAACGAAATCAATAACGGGATTTCCCACTTTTTGGAGCATATGTTTTTCAAGGGTACAAAGACTCGTTCTGCGAAGGAAATTGCAGAAAGCTTTGATGAGATCGGTGGAAACGTCAATGCGTTTACCTCCAAAGAGTATACATGCTACTACGCACGGGTACTTGATCAACATGCTCCAATTGCATTAGAAGTATTATCGGATATGTACTTCAACTCCGTTTTTGACCCCGAGGAATTGGAAAAAGAAAAAAATGTAGTCATCGAAGAAATTAGCATGTACGAAGATACACCAGATGATCTTGTGCACGATCTGATCGCCCAAGCATCCTATGGCAAGCATCCACTAGGCTACTCTATTTTGGGTACAGAGGAAGTCTTGAAGAGCCTGAAACGTGATGATTTGTTAAGCTATATTGATCAGCGTTATTTGCCGACCAATACAGTGATTACGGTTGCAGGGAACTTCGAGGAGAGTCTGATCGAAGACATTAAAAAGCGTTTTTCTGGATTCAACCGCAAATCCAATGACGCTACCTTGACCACACCTGATTTTACCGCAAACGTTATTTCACAGCACAAAGCTACTGAACAGGCGCATTTGTGCATTTCTCTCCCTGGATTTCAGGTAGGACATCCAGATGTGTACTCCCTCATTTTGTTGAACAACGTGCTAGGTGGAAGCATGAGCTCGCGCCTCTTCCAGGAAATTCGTGAAGAAAGAGGATTAGCATACTCGGTTTACTCTTACCACTCTTCTTACAAAGAAGCGGGAACCTTTACGATTTACACGGGCACAGCATCGGAGCATGTAGGCCAAGTGTTCGATATCGTTTCTCATGTTCTTCGTGATGTGGCTGATCACGGGATTACAGACAAAGAGCTGAACAAAGGCAAGGAGCAATTAAAAGGAAGCTTAATGCTAAGCTTGGAGAGCACAAACAGCCGTATGAGCCGTCTTGGTAAAAATGAGCTGTTGGTAGAACGCCACCTCACGTTGGATGAGATGATCGCGAAAATTGACAAAGTAACCCATGAGTCCGTTCATGAGGTTGCTAAGCAGCTGTTCCGTTCCAAGCTGGCTATGGCAATGGTTAGTCCACTGGATGGCTTCCCTGAAAATGTGAAAAATGACATCCTCCTGTAGGAGCGATGAGAACCCCTTAAAAATCCGGCATAGCCCGGATTTTTTTGCGTATATCAACAGTAAAACGATGGACAAAGGGGGTAGCTTTATGCGTCTTAGTGAGCTGGGAGGGAAAGAAATCATTGGGCTTGATACAGGAGAGCGTATGGGGGTTATCAGCGACTCCGATTTGGTCATTCACGCGGAAAATGGAAGCATTCAATCCATCATATTGCCAGGAAGCAGTTTCTTCGGATTCGGCAAGAAACGAGAGGATTTAATTATTCCTTGGAATTCCATTGTGAAAATTGGGCCAGATATGGTAATCATCCAATTAAATCAACAGGAGACACAAGCTTCTCAAAAGTAGGCGCTTCTGTCACCTAACGATTAGGAAGCGAATAGGATGGGGGTAGACCGTATGAATACCAGTCAACTTTTTCAAATGGAAAACCTTTGCGTTTCGATCATTTAATGCAGTAAAATGTGTGGAAAGGGGAACGCAGCATGCTAACGGGCATACATGTTGCCTTCATCGGCGGAGACGCTCGCCAGTTGGAAGTAATCAAGCGTTGCATACAACTGGATGCTAGCGTCACGTTAGTTGGCTTCGACAACCTGGAAAGCAATTTTACAGGGGCAACGAAGAGACCATTAACATGCGATGTGTTGAAAGACGTTGACGCCCTCATCCTTCCTATCGTAGGGACAGATGATCAAGGCTTTGTGGAAAGCATCTTTTGCTCCAAACAGCTGCAATTGCAGGATGCACACGTAGCCAGCTTGCCTAAGCATTGCGTCGTATATACCGGAATGGCTAAACCGTACCTGAAGAACCTAATAGCTCCACACCAGATTCCTCTAGTGGAACTGCTGGATCGTGATGACGTAGCTATCTACAACTCCATCCCCACTGTGGAGGGAGCCCTTATGATGGCGATTCAAAATACGGATATAACGATTCATGGATCTTCGTCCATTGTTCTGGGGTTAGGTCGTACAGGTTTGTCCATGGCCCGGGCGCTGCACGCTTTGGGAGCAAAAGTCAGGGTAGGGGCTAGGCGTCAGGAACACTTGGCACGCATTTATGAGATGGGATTGACTCCCTTCCATATAAGCGAAGTAAGGCAGCAGGTGACAAATGCTGATTTCATTTTTAATACTGTCCCACAGCTTATACTCACAGCAGAAGTAATCGCTCAGATGCCACAATCGGCGTTTATCCTTGACCTCGCATCCAAGCCAGGGGGCACTGATTTTCGTTATGCCGAAAGACGAGGCATCAAAGCGCTTCTCGCTCCCGGATTACCTGGAATCGTTGCGCCAAAAACCGCAGGACAAATCTTGGCTCAAACCTTGTCTCGTCTTATTGCGGAGCAAAGGAAAACCAGGGGGGATAGGGCATGAGTATGCTTCAGGGAAAGACCATTGGTTTTGGATTATCAGGATCGCACTGCACGTTCGAGGAAACCATGCCACAAATTAAGCGCTTTGTGGATGCGGGAGCACGAGTGATTCCAATCGTATCCAATACGATAATGACTACGGATACCCGATTTGGTACTTCTCAGAGCTGGCAGCAACAGATCAAGGACCTGACAGGTGAAGAGCTGATCTCAACGATTCCCCAAGCGGAGCCGCTGGGACCTTCAAAGCTGTTGGATGTCATGCTGATTGCGCCCTGCACAGGTAGTACGACAAGTCGTCTGGCGAATGCGATAACGGATAGTGCCGTTCTCATGGCAGCCAAAGCGACTATGCGAAACCTGCAACCACTTGTAATCGCAATCTCTACCAATGACGGTCTGGGACTAAATGCAGCGAATATTGCCAAGCTATTGGCAGCGAAAAACATTTATTTCGTTCCATTCGGGCAAGATGCTCCTGACAAAAAGCCGAATTCGCTAGTAGCACGCATGGATCTATTGCTGGAGACATGCACAGCTGCCATGGAAGGTCGACAACTGCAACCCTTGCTCATCGAGAGATTCAACTACTAAAAACACTACAGAAAAAACAATTAATCTGCTTTTCGCGATTAGGAGGAGAGTAAGAGATGGCTAACCAACTGACTTATAATGTCGCTGTAGTAGGCGCTACCGGCGCTGTCGGACAGCAAATGATTCGAATTCTTGAAGAGCGCAATTTTCCGATCAAACAACTCAAGCTGCTTGCTTCCGGACGTTCTGCTGGTAAGACAGTGACGTTCAAGGGACAAGAAATTGTACTGGAGGAAGCAACGCCTGAGAGCTTTGCCGGAGTTGATTATGCCTTGTTTAGTGCTGGTGGATCCATCAGTAAGGAACTTGCTCACCACGCTGTACGTCATGGTGCAGTCGTCATCGACAACACCAGTGCATTCCGTATGGACCCTGAGGTTCCGTTGGTGGTTCCGGAAGTAAACATGGATGCCGCGCTTGCAAATAAAGGAATCATTGCGAATCCGAATTGCTCGACAATTCAGATGGTAGCCGCTCTGAAACCCTTGTATGATCGTTTTGGTATAGACCGAATTATCGTTTCCACCTATCAGGCAGTATCAGGCGCAGGTCAATCTGCGATTAATGAGCTGTTGACTCAGAGCCGTGACGTCCTGGATGGCAAAGAAGCAGAATGTAAGATCCTTCCTGTCGGATCACAGCCTGTTCATCATCAAATTGCCTTTAACGCTATTCCGCAAATTGATGTATTTACTGAAAACGGATTTACTTATGAAGAAATGAAAATGATTAACGAAACGAAAAAAATCTTCAATGATGATAACGTGTTGGTTTCTGCTACATGCGTGCGCATTCCGGTCGTCTATGGACACAGCGAATCCGTGTATGTTGAATTGAAACAGGACTATGATTTGGCAGAAGTAAAAGCTCTGCTGGAAAATGCTCCGGGTGTCGTATTGGTAGACGTGCCAGAAGAGCAACGCTATCCGCTTGCTACTGATGCAACCGGCAAGCTCGACATATTTGTAGGCCGGGTGCGACGCGATCTCCATCATCCTCGCGGGCTGCATATGTGGATCGTTTCTGACAACCTTCTCAAAGGTGCGGCATGGAATACGGTGCAAATCGCAGAAGAACTCATCAAAGCAAGAGCATAGGGGAGAGGTTTGTGAAGATTCTCGTCCAGAAGTTCGGTGGCTCTTCCTTGACGACGGAAGATTGCCGGATGAGGGCAATCTACCATATGGAAAAAGCGATCGATGAAGGCTACGCCTTAGTCGTTGTCGTATCGGCAATGGGACGGAAAGGTGATCCCTATGCCACCGATACACTCTTACAGTTAGTACGCAGTAACGGACATCAACTGCCAAGTCGAGAAACGGATATGCTCATGCATACCGGTGAAATCATTTCAGCGACAGTCATGTGCAGCATGCTGCATGCACGCGGGATCAAAGCGACGATATTAACAGGTGGTCAGGCAAACATTATCACGAGTGATGATTTTTCCAATGCGCAAATCACCTCGATTGATCCAAGCCGCATCCTGCAGGACTTAGAAGCGGGTCATGTCGTAATCGTTCCAGGCTTTCAAGGCAGAACGGCCGAATGGGAGATTACGACTCTGGGCCGCGGTGGCAGTGATACAACTGCAACCGCTCTTGGGGTTGCCCTGCAAGCTGAAATGGTTGATATTTTCACCGACGTAGAGGGCATTATGACTGCTGACCCGAGAATTGTGGAGGAAGCGCAGCCTCTTTCCATGGTTACGTACACGGAGATTTGCAATATGGCACATCTGGGGGCGAAGGTAATTCACCCCAGGGCCGTGGAAATTGCGATGCAGGCTAATGTACCAATTCGCGTCCGTTCCACGTTTTCGGACGACCCCGGGACTCTCGTTACCACGATGCACGAAATTGGAAAACTAGAGTATTCGGTTCATGATCGCGTTGTTATGGGGATTGCCCATGTACCTAATATCACCCAGATTAAAGTCGCTAACAAGGAAGGGTACTACGATACACAGCTGCAAGTTTTTAAAACCATGGCGACGAATAATATCAGTGTTGATTTCATTAATGTGAATCCACTAGGTGTCGCTTATACTGTACATGATGAGATGGCCTCCAAAGCAGCAGGGCTTTTGACTGAGCTGGATTATGAGCCTCAGTTATTGCCTCATTGTGCAAAAGTATCGGTGATTGGAGCAGGGATGACGGGTGTGCCAGGTGTAATGGCACAAATCGTAGAGGCATTGACACAAGAAGATATCCAAATTCTTCAATCGGCTGACTCCCATACGACCATTTGGGTACTTGTGCATGAGATGGACATGGTCAAGGCGGTTCGAGCGCTTCACCATCAGTTTAAGCTGCATGTACACCATATGTGATCGACAAGCATAGTCGAGAGATAATGCCTACTGATCACGATAAGAGGAGTTGTAGAGGCAGTGGCACGATTTGGCCGACTGGTTACCGCTATGGTAACGCCATTTGATGACCAATTACAGATTGATTATGATAAAACAGAGCGCCTCATTGATCATTTGGTGGCGACGGGCAGCGAAGGGATTGTCATCTCTGGAACAACAGGTGAATCACCCACCCTCTCAAGCGCCGAGAAGCTAGCTCTGTTCAAGCATGTGGTATCCTATGCAAAAGGAAAATGCCATATTATCGCTGGAACAGGCAGCAACGACACAGCTTCGAGTATGGAATTTACGAAGGCAGCACAGGAAACAGGTGTAGATGCCGTGATGGTCGTTGCACCATACTACAGCCGTCCATCGCAAGAAGGTCTTTACGCGCATTTTAAAGCAATTGCTGCATCGACTGAGTTGCCAGTCATGCTGTACAACGTTCCAGGACGTTCTGCGGTAAATATCACTGCGCAAACGACCCTGAGACTCGCTGAGCTGCCAAATGTGATATGCGTCAAGGAAGCGTCTGGTAACCTGTCTCAAATGGCTCAGATCATCGAGCACGCGCCAGAGGGCTTTGAGCTATACAGCGGAGATGACAGTTTAACTTTGCCAGCTCTAGCTATTGGTGGAGTGGGGATCGTCAGCGTAGCGAGCCATGTAGTAGGCCGTGATATGACCAAAATGATACATTCATTCTTAGCTGGAAATCACGCTGCAGCTGCGAGCCTGCACCGCAAGCTGATGCCTGTATTTGAAGGACTTTTCGCTTATCCGAGCCCTGGTCCTACAAAAGTGGCTTTGCAAAAGCTGGGCATCGAAACAGGCGGTGTTCGCCTGCCGCTAGTTGAACTAAACGACGAAGAAAAAGCGTTTGTTCATTTCTTGCTTGTTTAACTGGGTAGAAAGAAAAAGAGCCATTCCTGCGGGGGTGGCTCTTTTTCCTTGTGTTAAGGTTTTCACTTCGGGTATAATGATAATAAGTGATTTGGGGCGGTTTATTTGAGTGGACATGACAACTAAATATAGGAGGTTACACGTTTTGGCAAAATCGAATCACTCTGTTCTCATTTTTGCCCTGGGCGGAGTTGGCGAAATTGGGAAGAATATGTACGTGGTGCAATGCGACGATGACATCGTCGTTATTGATGCCGGATTGAAATTCCCGGAGGAGGAAATGCTGGGAATTGACATGGTGATTCCAGATATTACCTATCTGGAGGAGCATCGGGACAAGGTTCGGGGTATTATTATTACGCATGGACACGAAGACCACATCGGTGGACTCAGTTATGTGCTGAAGCACTTGAACGTTCCTGTTTATGCAACAAAACTCACCCTTGGTTTGATTGATGCAAAATTAAAGGAAGCGGGCATTCTAAACGATACCAAGCGCGTGTTGATCAACAGTGATTCGGAGATCGTTCTCGGCAAAATGAAAGCGACGTTTTTCCGCGTGAATCATAGCATCCCTGATTGTGTAGGGGTTTGTGTTGATACAGCGGAAGGCTACGTAGTTCATACGGGTGACTTCAAGTTTGATCAGACGCCGGTAAACAATCAAGTAGCTGATTTGGCTAAAATGGCGATGATTGGCGACCGGGGTGTATTATGCCTACTTTCGGACAGTACCAATGCTGAGCGTCCCGGATTTACGGGATCTGAGCGTTCTGTAGGCATTGCCATAAAGGATGTCTTCTCGAAGGCGACTGGACGTATTGTCGTTTCTACCTTTGCATCAAACGTTCATCGGATTCAACAGGTAGTAGATGCAGCCGCTCAGTTTAACCGAAAACTGACTGTTGTCGGAAGAAGTATGCAAAACGTCATCAACATCAGCCGCGATCTTGGCTATCTCTTAGTTCCAGAAGGGTTGATTGTGGAAATCGATGAAATCAATAAGCTGCCTGCAGAGCAGGTAGTCATTCTGTCTACTGGAAGCCAAGGAGAGCCAATGTCTGCGCTCACTCGTATGGCCCGATCCGCCCATCGGAAAATTGACATCCTTCCAGGTGACACTGTTATTATTGCAGCTACCCCTATTCCAGGGAATGAAAAATACGTAGCTCGCACGATTGACCAATTATCACGAATTGGCGCTGACGTCATTTATGGCGGCCATGGACCAAACGGAACCGTCCACGTCTCCGGTCATGGCAGCCAAGAAGAACTACGTCTCATGCTGAATCTCATGAAGCCTAAGTACTTTATCCCCATTCATGGCGAATATCGCATGCTGAAAACACATTCGTTGCTCGGTGAACAAGTGGGTATTCCTGCGGAGAACATCTTCTTGCTGGACAACGGCGATACGGTGGAAATCGCAGGAGGCAAAGCCCGTTATGGTCCCAAAGTTCATGCAGGCAATGTCTTGATAGATGGCCTGGGTGTTGGCGATGTAGGAAATATTGTGCTTCGAGATCGTAAATTACTATCTCAAGATGGAATTCTGGTAGTTGTTGTTACACTCAGCAAACAAAATGGCACGATTTTGTCTGGTCCAGACATCATTTCCCGTGGTTTCGTTTATGTGCGCGAATCGGAGGAACTCTTGGACGAGGCGAATCGCATAGTGACCCAAACACTTGTCAAATGCATGGAAGAAAATGTGAATGAATGGTCCTCTCTGAAAAATAATGTAAAAGAGGCGCTGGGTCGTTATCTGTACGAACAGACGCGTCGCCGTCCAATGATCCTGCCGATCATCATGGAAGTATAATCGTAACCGAATTGAAAAGGAGTCGTTAAACCTTGCATAAAGGTTTGCGACTCCTTTTTTAGTTGTTATGCACCTGTAGGGTTTTGGCTAAAACGAGTACTCATGCGCAGGCTATTTTGAAATAGTTAGAGGCGTGCAAAATCTTGGCAAAAGCAACGCGAGAAGGAGTCTCGGCTACATTTGATTTTTCAAGCCAGGCAGTCATGGAGATGAGCAAGGCAAACAAGCTCTCATGTGAAAAGGAAAGACCGTGTGACGCGAAAGGAATTCATTTCCTATTGTCGAAAAGAAAAGAGGCGTAAGCTTTATATGTATACATCCATAGAATAGTCGCAGAGCTCAAGCTGCTGAGATTTGCACAAGCTGCTCTTTCACCTACGTAACTCGTGTGGTAAATCAGTGCATTTTTTCCCTTTTCCTTAACCATACTACAGAGGAAAGCGAGGGAGGATCATCCATGTCGAAGCAACAATTTACCGATTTCTTAAATCGGCCGCCTTTTGCGAGTGAGCAATTGAATAATAGGAAAAGCCCTACACCGCTGCTTTCCGCAGCTGAAGAGCAGGAGCCGGCAGCTGAACCGCCTGCTGAAGCCCCTGCCTCGGAGGATCCAAAGAAGAAGCTGCTAGACTCGATTACCCAATTGGGTCAAACGAACGTACCACAGCTGGAAAGCAATATTTATTGCATGAGCATTATTGGACAAGTAGAAGGTCATATTCAACTACCTCCACAAAACAAAACAACTAAATATGAGCATCTCATTCCTCAACTGGTCGCAGCTGAACAGAATAGCAAAATTGAAGGCGTTCTCGTGATCCTGAATACAGTGGGGGGAGATGTAGAAGCAGGTCTAGCGATTGCTGAAATGGTATCTTCTATGTCCAAACCGGTAGTTACTTTGGTGCTCGGCGGCGGTCATAGCATCGGAGTTCCCATCGCAGTAGCAGGTAACTACTCGTTTATCGCAGAAACGGCAACGATGACGATCCATCCGATCCGACTTACAGGACTTGTCATCGGTGTTCCGCAAACGTTTGAGTATCTGGACAAGATGCAAGATCGGGTAGTCAGCTTTATCGCACGTCATTCTGATATAACAGAACAAAAATTCCGCGAGCTGATGACACGAACAGGGGAATTAACGCGGGATATCGGAACGAATGTCATTGGAGTAGACGCAGTAAAATATGGCCTGATAGACGAGGTTGGCGGATTGGGCAAGTCATTGAAAAAACTGAATGAATTGATAGAGAAAGCAAGAAATGGTGGGGAGGAGGTATTGCAATGATTTTGCATTCGATCATCCCTTTGGAAACGGTTCTTGCCAATATGGAGCAAGTAGAGAAGCAGGAGCTAAAAGAGATCGTGAATGGCCATGCAACCATGCTGGTAGAGCAGACGGGACCGTTTGAAGGTCGGATCGTAAGGCTCATCAGCCCTGACCCCCAAGACTACTTAAAGCCGCATTATGCACCAGGACAAATGGTTCGTTTTCAGCCGGAATGGCTAGTCTAAGAAGTCCTGTATTTCTATGAATTTCCTGTGTTATACTAGATAGGTACGAACAGCAGCCGAACAGCGGACGGCTGCCTTTTTACCATTTTTGGTACATAAGTTTGTTAACACAAGGAGGAGGCGTGCCATTGAGTAGGAGAAAACGAGAGAAGTCGCAAGCGGCATTGGCCTCAGTTGTCAAAATAGAGCTGCTGGGACTTCTGATTATTGTCTTATCCCTAATTGGCTTGTTGGAGAGTGGTTGGCTGGGCAAAAATGTCCTTGCTTTTGTATTCCGCTTTATCGCAGGGTCCTGGGACTTTATCATTCCTGTACTTTTGATCGGAATGGCCGTACATATGATGTTTACCCGTAAAGCACCGAGCCTTACGTATCGAGTACTCGGAATCGTATTAATTGCTGTTGGTATTTTTACGTGGGATCATATGATGCTCTTCAAGCAAATTACTGCTGACGGGAAATTTGCCGAGCAAAGTATTGTCCGAGTGACATGGGATCGACTTTGGCTTGACCACAGTCAGAAAGTATCGACCACCGGTGTTGGCGGCGGCATGGTTGGTGCCCTCGTGTTTGCTGTGTGCAATGGATTGGTAGGGATAATCGGTACTGGGCTGATCATCGTATTCCTGTTCTTGGTCGGTCTGATGTTTTTGTTCAATCTGTCCTATGTGAACATCCTAATGTTCCTAAGAGACAAAATAGCGCAAATGTATGGCAAGGCAAAGGATACGGTAAAAGATTCTGTTCAGCTGCTGCAAGAGGAAAGTGAGAAACGGAAGCAAGAGCAAAAAGACGCGCAGGAAGCCCGCAAGCAAAAAAAGGAGGAAGAAAAGCGAGCGATGCCTGTCACGGCATTAAAAGAAACTCCCTCACAGCATGTTTACTCAGATGAGGACGATTCTTCGCAAACCCCTGTCATACCAGTTATCCGCGATTTTGCTGACAGGATTGCGATGGATGTGGAGGAACCGTCCGTTGAGAATGAGCAAAAGCCAGTATCAACCCCAACAGCTCCAAAAGCAAGTCAGGAAATCGTGTTTGCTTTGGAGGGGGATGAGGAGATATTAGGCACACTCGAGACGGATCCAGGACAGCCAGCTATTCCTTACGAGCTTCCTAGCCTGCAAATGCTTACGCGTCCACGGGGAGGAAACACGGGAAAAGATGTGGACCATACGTCCAATGCTGCGAAGCTGGTGCAAACACTAAAAAGCTTTGGAGTGAATGCCACGGTGTCCGAGGTTCATCGAGGACCTGCGGTTACCCGTTACGAGGTGCAGCCTGCCACTGGTGTTAAAGTAAGCCGGATTGTAAGCTTAACGGATGACCTGGCACTCGCGCTCGCAGCAAAAGACATTCGGATAGAAGCGCCGATTCCAGGAAAATCAGCGATTGGGATCGAGGTTCCGAATTCCGAGGTTGCGGTAGTTTCCTTGCGTGAAGTATTGGAAGCACCGGAGTATCAGGATGCATCAGGAAAGCTGACAGTTGCCCTTGGTCGGGATATTTCTGGCGAGCCGATTGTAGCTGATTTGACCAAAATGCCCCACCTTTTAGTAGCGGGCGCAACGGGAAGCGGGAAATCTGTTTGTATTAATGGACTCATCATGAGTATTCTGTTCAAAGCGAAGCCCGATGAAGTCAAGCTGATGATGGTAGACCCGAAAATGGTAGAGTTGAATGTGTATAACGGGATTCCCCATTTGCTGGCACCAGTTGTAACTGATCCTCGCCGTGCCTCTGTCGCACTGAAAAAAGTTGTGGCAGAGATGGAGCGCAGATACAACTTATTTGCCAAAACCGGAAGCAGAAATATTGAAATGTACAATTCACAGGTGGAAGGCACGCCTTTGCCGTATATCGTAGTGATTGTCGATGAGCTTGCCGATTTGATGATGGTAGCACCAGGTGAAGTGGAAGACGCCATTTGCCGTCTCGCACAAATGGCCCGGGCATCCGGAATTCATCTCATTATCGCCACTCAGCGTCCGTCTGTTGATGTCATCACGGGTGTCATTAAAGCCAACATTCCATCCCGTATCGCATTCGGCGTATCCTCAATGGCGGATTCCCGGACCATTCTGGATATGGGCGGAGCGGAAAAATTATTAGGTCGAGGGGATATGCTCTCTCTGCCGATGGGCGCTTCCAAGCCGGTTCGTGTCCAAGGGGCATTTGTATCCGACAAGGAAGTTGAGGAAGTGGTGCGCTTTGTAAAGGAACAGCAGGAAGCCCGCTACAACGAAGAAATGATTCCGGGTGAAGTGCAGGAAGAACAGCCTCAAGCAGTTGATGATGAACTGTACGATCAAGCCGTACAAGTTGTTTCCGAAGCGCAGACGGCGTCGGCATCACTTTTGCAGCGGCGCTTGCGTGTAGGGTATACCCGAGCGGCAAGATTGATTGACATGATGGAAGCAAGAGGGGTTGTGGGCCCTTATGAGGGCAGCAAGCCACGGGAGGTTCGCTTGCCACGACCGTCTATCGAAAGCAATATCTCGTAGTGAAAAAAGCCGGTTAGTAAAATTTTTTTTCTAGTAGGCGAGTAGTCATGCATCTTTTTATGAATGTGCACTTTTATTCATAAATATTTGGCTTGCATGATACTCGCCCCTAGGTTAAAATTCTTAGAGATTGAAGGAAATTGTTGTTATCACGTCTCATACGAATCAGAGGTCTGACGTCCTACCTGTTGGGATGGCTAAAGGACAGCAGGAGTGAATGACAATGAGCATCAAAGGGAATGTTCGATCACTTTGCCTTTTGGTCATGGATAAGATCAAAAGTGATATCGAATCGGGGCAGCTACGTTCAGGAGAACGCCTCCCTTCCGAAGCCGAGCTGTCCAAGCAGTTAGGTGTAAGCAGGGCAACACTTCGCGAGGCACTTCGTCTTCTGGAAGAGGAGAAAATTGTCATTCGGAGACACGGAGTAGGTACCTTTATCAATTCCAAGCCTGTTTTTTCCGGGGGAATTGGGGAACTCTTTAGTGTGACGGATGCAATTGAGCGTCAAGGATACACGGCAGGAACGATGATCCTGAAGACATCCTTTGGCGAGTCTGCGGAAGAAGAGAGAAAACGACTTTCTTTAAATCCGGGCGAAGGCGTATTGATGGTAGAACGCATTCGGACGGCAGATGGAGAGCCAGTGGTTTATTGTGTTGACCGAATCCCTGCTCATCTGGTACCTAAAGGCTATGCCGCAGGTGGAGAGTCTATCTTCAAGTGGCTGGAGAGTGTGACAGGTGTAAGAATCGCTTATGCTATCGCAGAGATTGAACCCATGGGATACAATGAAAAGGTTTCCAATCTGCTACACTGCGATAAATCTACACCGCTGCTCTTGCTAAAGCAGATTCATTATGACGAAAGTGAACGGCCGGTGCTATACTCCCACAATTACTTCAGGGCTGACAAATTTCACTTCCACGTCATGCGAAGACGGTTGTAACCGTGGGGGCAACCTCACTCAACAATTTCATTCTACAATAAACAGGGGGTATTCTCAGATGAAGAAAGTTCTATCCGTGCTTTCTGTGGCAACTCTTAGCCTGTCTCTCGTTTTGGCTGGTTGCGGTAGCAAAGAAGCACAACCTCAAGGTCAAACTGGTGCAAACGGAGGAGCAACTGGTTCCGCTCCAACTACTAGAGTCGGTATGGTTACTGACGTTGGTGGGGTAAACGACAACTCCTTCAACCAGAGTGCTTGGGAAGGTCTGCAAAAACTGCAAAAAGATCTGAATCTCCCACAAGACAACGTAAACTACCTGCAATCCACAAGTGATGCTGAGTACGTACCAAACCTGACTCAATTTGTGAAAGACAAATGGGATCTGACTTGGGGTATCGGTTTCTTGATGGGTGACCACCTGAAAAAAGTAGCTACTGAGAATCCAGATTCCAAGCTTGCGATCATTGACGCAGAAGTTGACGCACCAAACGTTGAATCCGTTCTCTTCAAAGAGCACGAAGGTTCTTTCCTCGCTGGTGTAGTAGCTGCGAAAATGTCCAAATCGAAAAAAGTCGGTTTTGTGGGTGGCGTTGAAATCCCTGTAATCAAACGTTTCGAATTGGGCTTTGAAGCTGGTGTTAAAGCAGTAGATCCTAGCGTTCAAGTAATCAAAGTATACACTGGTGCTTTTGATAAACCAGATGTTGGTAAATCCACTGCTTCCTCCATTTACGGTCAAGGCGCTGACATCATCTTCCACGCTTCCGGCGGAACTGGTGATGGCGTATTTAACGAAGCGAAAGACCGCAAAGCAAAAGGTCAAGATGTATGGGTAATCGGTGTTGACAAAGACCAATCCCTGACATTCGGCGATGAGATCACTTTGACTTCCATGGTAAAACGTGTAGATGAAGCAGTATACATCGTTTCCAAAGACCTGACTGAAGGTAAATTCGAGGGCGGTAAAATCAAATGGCTTGGTCTGGCTGAAGACGGTGTAGGCTTGGCTTCCACTTCCACGAAAAACGTTCCAGAAGACGTTTTGAAACTGGCTGAAGAATACAAGCAAAAAATCGTTAAAGGTGAAATCACAGTACCTGATAAGTAAAATACGTTGAAGCTGCAAACGGACAAGGCTAGTTCGAGCAACTAGCCTTGTTCTTTACCTTCAAACTAGACCCACAAAAACGGGGGGAACATGGTTGAATCCGGTAAAGAATGTTGTTGAAATGCGTGGTATTACCAAGCGTTTCCCAGGAATCGTTGCAAATGACAATATTACCTTGGCCGTGAAGCATGGGGAAATTCATGCGCTTCTTGGCGAAAATGGCGCTGGCAAGTCTACCTTGATGAACGTTCTATTTGGTTTGTATCAGCCTGAAGAAGGCGAGATTCTCATTAATGAAAAGTCTGTTAAGATTACAAGTCCCAATGTAGCGAATGAGCTTGGCATTGGAATGGTGCATCAGCACTTTATGTTAGTTGAAACCTTTACGGTAACTGAAAATATTGTTCTTGGAAACGAACCGAAAAACGGGTTGCAGATAGATATTCGACACGCTGAGAAAGAAGTAGAGAAGCTTTCTGACCGCTACGGATTGAAAGTAGATCCACGAGCAAAGATTCAAGATATCTCTGTTGGCATGCAGCAGCGTGTGGAGATTTTGAAAACGCTTTACCGCGGAGCGGATATCCTGATTTTTGACGAGCCTACCGCCGTATTGACCCCTCAGGAGATCCATGAACTTATTGAAATCATGCATAATTTGGTTAAAGAAGGAAAAACCATTATCCTGATCACACACAAGCTCAAGGAAATCATGGCCGTATGTGATGCAGTTACGATTATTCGCAGAGGAAGAGTGATTGATTCCGTATTGGTCAAAGACACGAATCCGGATGATTTGGCAGCGAAAATGGTGGGCCGTGAAGTCAACTTCCGTGTCGACAAGATTGAAGCCTCGCCGAAGCAAACGATTTTGTCTGTAGAAAATGTAACGGCGATGGGCAATCGTGGAGTTAATGCGCTCAACAGCCTGAGCTTAGAAGTACGTGCTGGCGAAATCTTAGGGATTGCTGGTGTAGATGGAAATGGTCAGAGTGAGCTGATCGAAGTATTGACTGGGTTGCGTAAAGCAACGAGTGGGCGTGTCCTTCTTAATGGCAAAGAAATCACCAACCAACCTCCGCGCAACATCTCGGAGTCCGGATTGTCCCATATCCCGGAAGACAGACATAAGCGCGGTTTGATTCTTGATTTCACCATGAGTGAAAATATGGTATTGGAAACGTATTTCCATCCAACGTTTAATAAAAACGGTTTTCTCGATTATGGCGCCATTGACAAGCATGCGGCTAAGCTCATCGAAGAGTTTGATGTCCGTACCCCGAGCATTTATACTCCGGCTCGTGCGCTCTCCGGCGGTAACCAGCAGAAGGCGATTATTGCGCGTGAAGTGGACAAAAATCCAGATCTCTTGATCGCAGCTCAGCCTACGCGCGGTCTGGACGTTGGTGCGATCGAGTTTATCCATCGTCGCTTGATCGAGCAACGTGACAATGGTAAAGCTGTACTGTTGTTGTCTCTTGAACTGGATGAGGTTATTAATGTATCTGACCGGATTGCTGTCATTTATGAGGGTCAAATTGTAGGGATTGTCGATGCCAAATCTACAACCGAGCAAGAACTTGGCTTGATGATGTCTGGCGGAAAAGGGCTAGATGGAGGGGAGAAACGATGAATAAAGTGATTGCCGTCTTTACAAAAGAATCGTTCCTCGTTCCTCTCGTTGCAATCATTCTCGGTCTCTTAACTGGGGCTGTGGCCATGCTTGCAGGAGGTTTCAATCCTGTCAAAGCCTATGTGGCTCTTTTGGAGAAAGTATTTGGCAGCGCGTATAACTTTGGGGAAACGATACGGCAAATTACACCGCTCATTTTTACGGGTCTGGCAGTAGCATTTGCATTTCGGACAGGCTTGTTTAACATCGGTGCAGAAGGGCAATTTATCGTTGGGATGGTTGCTTCTACTGCGGTAGGTGTATCGTTTGATTTGCCAGCGTACATTCATGCGCCACTCGCAGTCATTGCAGGGGCAGTAGCTGGTGGTTTGTGGGGCTCCATTGCTGGTTATTTAAAAGCAGCAAGGGGAGTAAACGAGGTCATTACTAGTATCATGCTGAACTGGGTAGCGCTCTACTTTGCGAACTGGGTAATGAATGCATTCTTTATCCCGGCCGGTCAGCAGCGCTCCGAAATGATCCAGGATTCCGCTGTGATCACGATCAGCTGGCTTTCCACTATGTTTGACAGTGCGCGTTTGCATTGGGGAACTCTCATTGCTATTCTTGCTGCTATTTTTTTCTACGTCATTCTTTGGAAGACGAAATCCGGTTATGAATTGCGTGCGGTAGGATTGAATCCACATGCGTCCGAATACGCAGGGATGAACGTAAATCGCAATGTAGTGAAAGCAATGTTTATCGGCGGTATGTTTGCTGGTATCGGTGGAGCATGCGAAATCTTGGGCGTTTTCCATTATCAAGCGATCATGACTTCACAGCCTGGCTATGGCTTTGATGGGATTGCCGTTGCACTGATCGGTGGCAATACTCCATTGGGCGTTGTTCTCGCAGCCATTTTGTTTGGTATTTTGACGTTCGGTTCCGCAGGTATGAAATTCGGCGCTGGTGTTCCTGTTGAGTTGATTCGCGTAGTAATCGCTTCCGTTATTTTCTTCGTAGCAGCTCACGGGATTGTGAAGATTTTTGTAAAACCAATCTTGAAGAAGAAAAAGGAAGGTGGAAACTGATGGATTGGGGATTAATTCTAAGCAACCTCGTTCATGATACCATCGTGTTTTCCACTGCCTTGATTTTTGCATCATTGGGTGGACTGTTTTCTGAGCGCTCTGGTGTAGTGAACATCGCACTAGAGGGCATGATGATTATTGGGGCGTTTACTGGTGCAGTCATGACCTATGCCTTCCAGGATTCACTTGGGAGCTTGGCACCATGGGTAGGTTTTATAGCTGCAGGAATTGGCGGAGCCATTTTTGCCTTACCACATGCGGTAGCTTCCGTTTCTTTTAAAGCTGACCAGACAGTGAGTGGCGTTGCTTTGAACTTCTTGGCAGCAGGTTTGTCCGTTTACTTGACCAAAATCATTTTCAATGGTGCTGGGCAAACAACGACATTGAGCCAAGTATTCGGCAAATGGAGCATCCCAGGTTTGCACGACATTCCATACTTGGGTCATGCTATTTTTGAAGCGTATCCTACCAGCTACATCGCATTCATCATGGTGTTTTTGACATGGTTTTTGGTGTTCAAGACTCCGTTTGGCTTGCGACTGCGTGCAGTTGGGGAACACCCGCGTGCAGCTGACACTGTAGGAATCAATGTAAAGAAAATGCGTTATACTGCTGTCATGATCAGTGGTGCTCTTGCTGCTTTGGGTGGAGCAACCATTTCTTTGACGACAACAAGTAACTTTTCGCATAATACGGTTTCGGGACAAGGCTTTATTGCGATTGCAGCTTTGATCTTCGGAAAATGGCATCCTGCGGGTGCGATGGGAGCCGCACTGTTCTTTGGTGTTGCTCAAGCGATTAAATCGTTGGTTCAAATCTTCGGATTGACCCAATATGTACCAACGGAGTTTATCTTCATGCTTCCGTACGTGTTGACGATTCTCGTCATGGCTGGTTTGGTCGGTCGTTCAAGTGCTCCGGCAGCCTTGGGTAAACCATACGATACTGGCTCCCGCTAGTTGACATAATTTAGCGTCTAGAACCTGGCTCTCTCCTTGTGCGATAATTTTTATGGTGAAATCGTGCGGGGAGGGAATTAAATGAACCGCTGTCTACATAAGAGCAGCAGTCTTCATTGGCCCAGACTTCTAGGCGCTTTTTTTATTTGTCTGAGCCTATATTTTGGGATGCTTGGTGCAGGCGAGGAAGCTGTGGCAGAAGAGCCAGGCCCTATCGTATCTTTGATGGTAAACGGAAAAGGTATTTTTTCTGATGTACAGCCGCAAAATGAAAACGGACGCATGCTTGTACCCATTCGGTTTATTGCCGAAGCAACAGGTGCTCAGGTGGGGTACGACGCAGAGAGTAATCAGGTCACGCTCGAACAAAAGGGAAGGCGTGTATCGTTAATCGTAGGGAAAAATATCGCCTGTGTGAACGGAAAGCACTATACACTTGATGTGCCGCCGAAAATTGTCAGCAATCGTACGCTGATTCCCATCCGTTTTGTCAGTGAGGCGCTTGGTTATCGGGTCTATTGGGATCAAATCGCACGGGTCGCGCAGATTGAGTCACAGGAGCCAGACGATTCAGTAGCAGTTGTGGAGACAGGAACGAATCCATACGTTGTGAAAGCTGGAGATACCATGAGTGAAATCGCCAGCCAACATGGCACTACGATGAGTGCGATTAAAAAAAATAACTACTTGTCCTCGGAAAACCTGACAATTGATCAAATTTTGTTTCTACCGGATGGATCGAGAAAAGCATTAAACCCACTTTCCAAAAAAGTAGGAGATAGTAAATTACTCGGGAGCAGCTATCACTTTCCATTTAATAATCGCAGCTGGTACGAGCCTTATGGTGACAGCTTTGGCTCTGATCGTGAATGGACCGAAAGTAACAGTGGTAGTGTACGCAGTCATGAAGGCATTGATATCATGGCGCCAAAAGGTACGCCCGTTTATTCCGTATCGACAGGGACGATTAATCGGATCGGGTGGAACACTTATGGAGGCTGGCGTATCAATATTACAGACTCAGCGGGACAATATCGCATGTACTATGCGCATTTGAGTGCCTATGCTCCTGGTTTGCGCATTGGCGATACTATACAGGCAGGACAATTGATCGGGTTTGTAGGTGATACCGGCTACGGTGGGGCAGGAACAGTTGGTATGTTTGCTCCTCATCTACATTTCGGGCTTTACCGGAACGACGACGGTCGTGCCATCGATGCTTATGATTACTTGCGATATTGGGAACAAAATAAAGTTGCAAGCCCTTTTTCCTGATGGGACAAACTAGATGAAGAACATCCTTTTTTAAGAGAGGTGTGACTTCATATGTGGACATGTCCTTATTGTGGGGGAACTCATGGGTTGCCGTTTCATGACGAGCAGTTGGACGGCATGCTTTGTCTGACATCCGACTGTGGGCGCTTTGTCGAGGAAAATGTTATGCAGGATGACACAAGAGAATGGGACTATACAGATTTGTAATTGGTGAGGGACGAGTCGTGCTGGATTGAAGCAGCGCGGCTTGTTCTTTTTTATAGCTAAAACGTATTCGTTCCTCCTTGTTGAGGCATCGATAGAGGTTTTTTTACCAGCACATTCGAGTGTGTGATAAGGGGTAGCGTTAGCCTTGCACGCATACGCTGATAAAAAGAAGAAGACATTGGAAGATTCTGATGCTTGATGGCCTGCCAATTGGTTACAATAGAGGGGTAAGCTGAAGGAGAAGGGAGAATGGGATATGAGTGGGCAAACAACCGAAATTGCGTTTCAAAGCTCCCAGGTAAACGGGATGAACGTACATATCCTGCCGACCGCCAAGTTCAAAACAACCACCATTGTGACAATGATTGAACAGGCACTGTCGGAGGAACACGTGACAAAAACGGCGTTACTCGCCATGGTAATGAAACGGGCTACTGCCAGGTTCCCCGAAACGAAACGATTGCGTGCGCATCTTGATTTTCTGTACGGTGCCATCTTTGACGTAGACGTGATGAAAAAAGGGGAGCGTCAAGTCCTACAAATCTATATGGAGGTGCCAAACGAGAAATATCTCTCAAAGGATGCGACTCTGTTGGAAGCCGCCATTCAGTTTGTCGGCGACATGCTGACCAGGCCACTTGTTGAAAACGGTGCCTTCCTGGAGAAATTCGTGACGCAGGAAAAAGAGACTCTCCGCAAGCGAATGGAGAGCCTGATCGACGACAAAATGAAGTATGCCAATCAAAGAGTGACAGAAGAAATGTGCAAGGGAGAGCCATTTTCATTGCTTGTGCAAGGTAGGGTAGAAGACCTGCCGAACATAACTGGCGAGGATCTCTATACGTATTTCCAAGAACTAACAGCATCCAATCCGATTAATATGTTCGTAGTGGGCGATGTGGAGCCGCAAAATGTGTCTGAAATCATACGCGCCCAGGTTCCTCTTGAGCGCACGAATGTAAAAGCGCTCCAGTTAACCAGTACACCGAAACAAGTTTCAGCAGAGCATGAAGTGATCGATCGATTGGATGTCAATCAAGCGAAGCTCAACATCGGGTGCCGTACGCAAATTACTTACAAAGACGATGATTATCCTGCCTTGCTTATGTACAACGGAGTATTGGGTGGATTTCCCCATTCAAAGCTGTTCGTGAACGTGCGTGAAAAAGAAAGCCTCGCTTATTATGCTGTTTCCCGGCTAGAAAGCCACAAGGGCATCCTGATGATGATGTCCGGCATTGATGTCAATAAATATCTAAGAGCTGTCGAGATTATCAAAGAGCAACTCGATTTGATGGGAAAAGGAAGTATTTCTGAAGAAGAATTGGGGCTTACGCGCGCTACCTTGAGCAACCAGTTCAGAGAGCTGACAGATAGTGCTCGCGGCATGATTGACTTTACCTACAATGGGGTTATTAGTGGTCGGAAGCGCCAATTAACTGAGCTGCTGCAAGCAATCAACGACGTGACGATTGATGAGATCAAGCAAGTCGCAGATAAAGTCAAGATCGACACCATCTATCTCCTGCGGGACAAGAAGGGAGAGGCACAATAATGCAGACGACCGTTTTTGAGCAAGTAAACGAAACTGTATATCATGAAAAGCTGGAGAATGGACTGCAAGTCTATTTAGTTCCGAAACAAGGGTTCAGTAAGACCTATGCCGTCTTTACTACTCGTTATGGTTCCATCGACAGCCATTTCCGCACGAGAAGCGGGGAAGAAATCAATGTTCCTGATGGCATCGCCCATTTTCTTGAGCACAAGATGTTTGAGAAAAAAGATCGAGATGTCATGCACGAGTTTAGTAAAAATGGCGCGTCCTGTAACGCATTTACGAGCTTTAATCGGACCGCATATCTTTTTTCGTGCACGGATAAACTCGATGACAACCTGAATCTTCTCCTTGACTATGTACAGGAACCTTATTTTACGGATGCCAGTGTAGAAAAGGAAAAGGGGATCATTGGTCAGGAAATCACGATGTACGATGATAATCCGGACTGGAAAGTATACATGAATCTGCTCAAGGCCATGTATCAAAAGTATCCGATCAATATCGAGATCGCGGGTACGATTGAAACCATCTCGCATATTACCAAGGAATATCTATATCAATGCTACGAGACGTTTTATCACCCTGCCAATATGCTTCTGCTCGTGGTCGGTTCCTTTGAGCCGGAAGCGATGATGAAATTGATCCGCGAGAACCAGTCGGCAAAGGAATTTCCGCCTGCACCGCAAATTACAAGAGTATTTCCAGAAGAACCAGCTGCGCCTGCTCAGGCAAAAGTAGAAGCGTTTCTGACAGTCGGGCTCCCGAAATGCATGATCGGAATTAAAGAACGGGAAAATGGACTTACCAAGGAAGCCTTGTTAAAACGTGAGCTGACTACTAAACTGATATTGGACCTTGCGTTTGGCACCAGCTCCGCTGTTTATGAGCGTCTGTATGACAGTGGGTTGATAACGGAAAGCTTTGATTTTGACTACAGCAGCGAGCAGGATTATGCGTATACCATCATTGGTGGCGATACACCTGATCCGGAACGGCTGGTTGAGACCATCAAAGTGGAGATTGAACAATTGAAGCAAGCAGGTATCGAGCAGGATGATTTCGAGCGGGCGAAGAGAAAGAAAATCGGTAACTTCTTGCGTTCGCTAAATTCTGTTGAATTTATTGCCAACCAGTTTACCAGCTTCAAGTTTAATGGTAACGATCTGTTTTCCGTGGTGCCGACTCTCGAGTCGATCACCCGCGAAGATGCCTACGAGCGGTTGAAAGAACATTTTGTTCCCGAACAAATAGCTGTTTCGATCGTGCGTTCTGCTTCGCCACAGGAGTAGTGAGCAATTATGCAGCAAAATGCGCCATGGGCGTTGATTACGGGAGCTTCCGGCGAGATCGGGCAGGCGATTGCCTCCTGCCTGGCTGACGTGGGAGTTCCCCTCTATCTTCATTATCATCAAGCCGAATTAAAACTGGATTCACTCCTACATAAGTGTCACTCATTAGGGGTGCCTGCCTGCAAGCTGCAAGCAGATTTACGAGATCCACAGCAGATTGCTGGCATGTTTAATGCTATGCCAATAGCACCTCTGTTGATCGTGAACAACGCTTCGGTCGATCACGTCGGACTTTTTTCCGATGTCTCGGTAGACATGTTTGACGAAATGATCAATCTCAATGTGCGCTCTTCATTTTTGGTGAGTCAGGCAGCATTACCTGCAATGCTGCGTGAGAGGTACGGGCGTATTGTCAATATTTCTTCGATTTGGGGTATGACAGGCGGTTCTTGTGAAGTGCTTTATTCCTTGTCAAAGGGAGCGATCAACACATTTACCAAAGCCTTGGCCAAAGAGCTTGCACCGAACGGCATCACGGTAAATGCAGTAGCTCCGGGCGCCATAGAGGGCGGAATGATGCAAAAATTTTCGTCTGAAGAGCTGGCCATGATCGCCGAAGAAATCCCTGCCAATCGTTTGGGACGACCAGAAGAAGTAGCTGCCGTCGTGCGATTTCTTTTGACACGAGAAGCGAGCTATGTAACCGGCCAAATTATTAGTCCAAATGGTGGTTGGTATACGTAACAGCAAAAGCATGAATAATTTAGGTGAAAAGATGGAAATCTACCTTTTGTGTGGGCAGCAAACCTGTTCGCAACGTACAAAAGGAGGGATTTTCGCTATGTCGATTCTTGACAATTTTCGCGACTGGAAAGAATTTCTCGGAGATCGCGTAGAACAAGCGAAACAGGCTGGGATGGAAAGTGAAACATTACAAAACGTTGCCTACCAAATTGGCGGCTATCTGGCTGAGCAAGTAGACCCGAAAAACGATCAGGAGCGTCTGTTGAAGCAGCTCTGGGACGCGGGCGATCAGCAGCAGCAGCAAGCTTTGGCATCGCTCATGGTGAAGCTTGTTCAGAATCCCGGTGAAGTAAGCCGTGGCAATTAGGCTTTGAAATCCCCTTCTTTTGGGGATTTTTCTTTTCGCGATTGTCGATTGTTCGGAACATGTTATACTACATAAGAAGAGAATTTTGGGTGGCGGAGAGGATTGCATATGGAAGCAAAAAAAGAATGGTATATGGAGTACGAAATTGCCCGTAACCGTCCTGGTCTTTTAGGGGACGTAGCTTCTATTCTGGGTATGTTGAACATAAACATCGTCACGATTAACGGTGTAGATACGATGCGCCGGGGCATGCTGCTTTTGACGGATGATGATGAAAAAGTTGAGGTTTTGCGCAACGTTGTGCAAAAGATGGACAACATAACCATAACGAGGCTGCGTCCGCCCACGATGCTCGATCGACTGGCAGTTCGCCATGGTCGTTACATCGAACGCGACAGCGAAGACAAGAAGACGTTTCGCTTCGTTCGTGATGAGCTGGGCTTGCTCGTTGACTTTATGGCGGAAATTCTCAAAAGAGAAGGGCACCAGCTGATCGGAATCCGGGGAATGCCTCGTGTAGGAAAAACGGAATCTATGATTGCTGCCAGTGTTTCGGCCAATAAAAGGTGGACGTTTATTTCGTCAACGCTATTGCGGCAAACGGTCCGCAGTTCATTAGCCATTGATGAATTGTCCGATGATCATGTATATTTGATTGATGGAATTGTTTCTACTATGCGGTCAACCGAGAAGCACTACACCTTGCTCCGGGAGATCATGAACTTTCCTGCCGCGAAAATTATTGAGCATCCCGATATTTTTGTAAGGGAATCAGAGTATGAGTTATCTGATTTTCATTACATTATCGAGCTGCGCCATCATCCAGACGAAGAAATTACATACGAGTTAATCAACAATCGCGGCTTTGATAATTTTGACATGAATTAAGGAGGGGCAGCTGTGTCTGAGCTAGGTCAAGTGCTACAAAGAGCCCGCGAGGAAAAAGGAATCTCGCTCGACGACATCCAACGAATCACCAAGATACAGCGGCGATATTTGGAAGCCATTGAAAGGGGGCATTTTCATGTACTTCCTGGCCACTTTTACGCGCGTGCATTTATAAAAAGCTATGCAGAGGCTGTAGGTCTCGATCCGAATCACATCATGAGTCATTTTCAGTCGGATCTGCCTTCACAGCCACCTACTGAGCAAGTGGAGAGACTGCGCAGACGTCGAGTAGCTTCGGCTAATAATCCGCTGCAAGGAGGCCGGTGGGTAACCAAAACCCTGCTGGTACTTTTTATTGCATTGATCATTGGAGTAATTTACATCGCTTTTGTAAATAGCAACGGAGAAATGACCGCACCATCTTTGCCAGGTGGAACCGTGAACCCCGGAGCCGAAATCACTACTCCTGGTCAAGCTGGCAGTGGTGCAACTCCGGCTCCGCCTGTCCAAACTCCACCGCCAACCGGCACACCAACAACTCCAGATCCGGGGATAGCACCACCGGAAACCACTCCTGAAACTCCTCAGGCGACTATCACTTTTGAGTCCCAGCAAGGCTCTATCTACAACTACTCCGTGCAAGGCGGCGACAAAGTGACTGTTCATCTCAAGGTGAAATCGGACAGAAGCTGGTACGGTGTATCGGCAGGACAAGGGAAGAAGTACGTAGCAGAAGGTGAGCTAAAGGTCGGAGCTACGGAAGAAAAAACGATTGAGCTCGGAAAAACAGCTTATGTTCGTCTTGGTAATCCGACCGCTTTGGAAATGACGGTAAATGGTGTAGCAGTTGATATGACGAAATTAAAGTTCAAACCGTCCAATATCAACTTCAAAATAAAAGAAACGGTTACACAATAGGCAAGCGCTAAGCTTGCCTTTCGTACTTTTGTCACTTTTGACACTTCCTTTAGGCTTATATTATACTGAGTAGGTGTAATATGGGCTGGTGTGACCAATTGGAGGAAAAAAGATGGCAGAGAAGGTAGGCACGCGAGAAAAAGTAGCGATTGTTACGCTGGGCTGTGAAAAGAATCTGGTCGATTCTGACATGATGGCCCATCTGATAGATGAAAAAGGCTATGAACTGGTTGATAATCCAGACGAAGCAACCGTGGTCATCGTCAATACCTGTGGATTCATCGACGCTGCTAAAGAAGAATCGGTAAACAAGATTCTCGATATGGCCGAACTGAAGGAATCCGGAAAGCTAAAATCGCTAGTGGTGGCAGGCTGTCTAACCCAACGTTACAAAGAGGATATCTTGAGTGAGATTCCTGAGGTGGATGGTATTGTCGGAACGGGCGATTTTATGTCCATTACAGGGATCATTGAGGAATCGCTAGAAGGAAAGCGTCCGATTTTTGTAGGGAATCCTATTTTTACGTACGAAGATGTAGTGAAACGGAAAGTAAAATCTGGCACGTACTCGGCGTACATTAAAATTGCTGAGGGCTGTGACAATGCATGTACGTTTTGCAGTATTCCGCTTATGCGTGGAGGCTTTCGCAGCCGTACGATCGAATCGATTGTGGAAGAAGCACATCACCTGGCCGAGCAAGGGATTGTGGAAATCAGCTTGATCGCACAGGATTCGACAAATTATGGTACGGACATTTATGATGGAAAGCTGATGCTTCCTGAGCTGTTGAATCGCTTGGCTGAGGTTGAGAGAATTCAATGGATACGTTTGCATTATGCTTATCCAGGCTTCTTTACAGAAGAACTGATCCATACATTTGCGACGAATCCAAAAGTCTGCAAGTACATCGATATGCCGCTGCAGCACTCGGAGGATCAGATTTTGAAAAGAATGCGACGTCCAGGTCGCCAAACAGATATCCGTGAGCTAGTGGCGAAAATTCGTGCGCAAGTGCCTGATGTTGCATTGCGTACCTCTTTGATCGTAGGGTTCCCAGGTGAAACCGACGAAGACTTTGAGCGTCTTTCCGAGTTTGTCAAAGATATTCGCTTCGACCGCTTGGGTGTATTTACGTATTCCAATGAAGATGACACTCCGGCATCCCGTCTGCCAGATCACGTAGATGAGGAACTGAAGGAGAAGCGTGCGAATATCTTGATGGAAATTCAGCGCAAGGTTGCTGATGAGCGCAATGGCCGATTTGTCGGTCAGGTTTTGGATGTGCTGATTGAGCGATACGAAGGTCGTAATGATATTTACGTAGGGCGTACACAGTACGATGCACCTGAAATCGATGGCGAAGTGTTTGTCTCCGGTTTCAAAGGAGAATTAGGTTCCATGGTGAAAGTAAAGATTACGCACTCCTATGAGTACGATTTAGCTGGGGAGGTAGTCTAGGTGAATCTCGCCAACCGTATCACCCTCGCTAGGATTTTCCTGGTGCCAGTAGTTATGTTTTTTCTGCTGGTGAAATACAACATCGGGACGTTTTCCATTGGCAGCCTGACGATGACCTATAACGAGCTGATTGCGGCTTTGGTGTTTATCCTGGCAGCCAGTACGGACGGACTCGACGGTTATATCGCGCGCAAAAGGAAAATCGTAACGAACTTGGGCAAGTTTCTCGATCCGCTCGCGGATAAGCTATTGATTTCTGCGGCTCTGATTTCGTTGGTGGAAATGCAGCGTTTGGAAGCATGGATTGCCATCGTCATCATCAGCAGGGAGTTTGCGGTGACAGGTCTACGGTTGGTTGCAGCGGCAGAAGGACAGGTTATTGCCGCTAGCGCACTGGGTAAACTGAAGACATGGGTACAGATTGTTGCCGTTACAGCAGTAATGATTCGCAACTTTCCATTTGCCTTCTTCGGTATCCCATTTGACGAGGTTGCCATTTGGGCAATGGTCCTCATCACGATTTACTCCGGATACGACTATTTTTCGAAGAACCGCAACGTTATCCAATACTCGTAAATGCGGGTATTGGTCTCTTTTTTCACAAGAGGCTTCTCTAGAACGGTTATCGGTGGTAAACTGTTAGTTTAGAGGCTTTTCTACTCTCTAAGAGAATGGATGAGGAATATGAGAGCGGAGATTATTGCGGTGGGGACCGAGCTTTTGTTAGGTCAAATCGCCAATACAAACGCCCAGTTTCTTTCACAGAAGCTGGCGGATATTGGCGTGGGAGTTTATTTTCATACCGTAGTGGGGGATAACACAGAGCGGTTACTCCAAGTCATTCGTCTCGCGGCAAGTCGATCCGATCTCGTCATTTTTACTGGTGGACTTGGACCAACACAAGATGATTTGACAAAGGAATCGGTAGCAGAGCACGTAGGAGTTGGCTTGCAAACGAATCCTGAGGCAATGAAGCGGATTGAAGATTTCTTTTTGCAACGTGGGATTGTCATGACGGAGAACAACCGGAAGCAGGCATTAGTGCTTGCTGGCAGTCATGTCTTCTCCAATGATTTCGGGATGGCGCCTGGCATGGCGATCCGTCATGACAGTAGTACGTTCGTGCTTTTGCCTGGACCGCCAAGTGAACTCTATCCGATGGTTGAGACTCACGTCATGCCGTATCTGATCAGCTTATTGCCAAAGAAGCAGGTGTTTCATTCTCATGTGCTTCGCTTTTACGGTATTGGAGAATCAGCCTTGGAAGAACGATTGCTTGACTTGATCGAGAAGCAAGACAATCCAACGATTGCTCCTTACGCAAAGGAATTTGAAGTAACACTGCGAATCACTGCACGGGCGTCGTCGGCAGAAGAAGGGGAAGCCTTGATTTTGCCTGTTGAAAAGGAAATAAGAGATCGGGTTGGGCAGTATGTGTACGGCATGGGTGAAAGCTCATCGCTGCATGAAGTATTGGTAAACGAGCTCAAACAGCGCGGAGAAACGATTGCTTGTGCTGAAAGCTGTACAGGTGGAACAGTAGCTTCTCTTATTACCTCTGTCTCGGGAAGCTCTGCCGTTTTTGGCGGCGGGATCGTTTGCTATACAAATGCAATCAAGCATCAGGTGTTGGACGTGCCAGAACAGGTGTTACATACGGTTGGTGCGATTAGCGAAGAGACTGCAAAGTTATTGGCAGAAAATGTAAGAGAAAAGCTAGGAACGACGTATGGTGTATCTGTAACAGGTGTGGCAGGACCTGATCCATCCGAAGGAAAGCCGGTTGGGCTGGTCTATGTAGGAATTGCGGCACAAGGAAAACCGACAGTCGTGAAGGAACTACGCCTCGCTGGAAGACGGCATGCGATTGTTGGGCGTGCTGCTAAATTTGCGCTATTTTATGCGCTGCAAATGCAAAAAGAAAGGTGACATTTTATGACGATTTTTTCTGATTTTCCTTTACATAAATCCATTCTTCAAGCGATCCACGACATGGGCTTCGAAGAACCATCGCCGATTCAGGCAGCGTGCATTCCAAAAGTACTGGATGGCGGAGACCTGATTGGACAAGCGCAAACCGGTACAGGCAAAACGGCTGCCTTCGGGATTCCACTTATTGAAAAAGTAACCCCGGCAAACCGCGTGCAAGCCATCGTATTGACGCCTACTCGCGAGCTGGCTATTCAAGTGGCTGGAGAGCTTTTGCGTATTTCCAAATACAACAAAGTACGTACACTGCCGATTTATGGCGGACAATCCATTGGTCACCAGATCCGTGCTCTTCGCCAAGGGGTGCAAGTAGTAGTAGGTACACCAGGGCGCGTTATGGACCACCTGCGCCGTAAAACACTGAAGCTGGAGAATGTACACACGCTGGTGTTGGATGAAGCAGATGAAATGCTCGATATGGGCTTCATTGAGGATATTGAAACAATTATTCAGCATATGCCAGACGAGCGTCAAACCTTGCTTTTCTCCGCGACGATGCCGCCTGAAATCAAGCGCCTTGCTGTTCGTTACATGAAGCAGCCACAAACAGTCGCTGTGAGCCGTGAAGAAGTTACTGCGCCGTTGATTGAACAAGTCTATTACAAAGTATTTGACCGCAATAAAGTGGAGAGCCTCTGCCGCATTCTAGACAGTGAAGATGTGGAGCTGGGAATCATCTTCTGCCGCACCAAGCGCGGTGTAGATGAGCTGTCCGAGGTATTGCAATCTCGCGGATATCTCGCAGACGGCTTGCATGGTGACCTCTCTCAGGCACAGCGTGACAAGGTAATGAATGCATTCCGTGAAGGCTCCATCGAGTTTTTAATCGCGACAGACGTAGCAGCACGTGGTATTGACGTAGGTAACGTTTCTCACGTAATCAACTACGACATTCCACAGGACTCTGAGAGCTATGTTCACCGCATTGGACGTACAGGTCGTGCAGGTCGCAAAGGTATCGCGATGACACTTGTTACTCCACGCGAAGTAAGACAAATGATGTTCATCCAAAAGCAAACAAAAGCGCAAGTACTGTCCAGAAACGTACCTTCTCTGGAAGAGGTAGCAGAGCGCAAGCAGGAGCAGCTGCGTGAGCAATTGACGAGCTTGCTCGAGAGTGATTCCATTGCGGATATGTATCAAAAAGTGGCGGATGCTCTAGTAGGCCAGTATCCTGCTGAAAAAGTAGCGGCAGCAGCCCTGCACCTGGCATTCCATAGTGAAGCCGGTCAAGCTCAAGAATCGGAAGCGTACAACTTTGGAGAGACTGGTGCTGCAAAAGGCATGGTTCGTTTCTTCCTCAATGTTGGCCGCAATGCAAACATGAAGCCACAAGATCTGGTTCGGGAAATTTCTGAATCGGTAGGAATTCCAGGGAAGTCTGTAGGCCGTATTGACATTTTCGAGAACTTTACTTTTGTCGAGGTTCCAGAAGAGGTTGCGGCGTTTGTTTACGAATCCCTGCGCCAGACTCGTATCAATGGAAAACGGATCAATTTGGAGCCAGCCAAGCCTCGTGGGGCGAAGCGCTCTTAATCGGGTCGTCATTCAAACACAGCTACAGCCATTTCGCTGGAAAAACCCAGTAAATGGCTGTTTTTCATCCATGCGAATATTTGTTCGCAAAAAATACTTGGCAAACCCTTCTGTCTCGATGTATGATGAAGACAAGCAAAACAGAAGCGAATGTTGAAAGGGTGTGTACCATTTGTCAGATCGTCGCGCAGCTTTGGAAAGTGCATTGCGTCAGATAGAAAAGCAGTTCGGTAAAGGTTCCATTATGAAGTTGGGGGAAGTATCCAACGTTTCGATTTCAACCTGCTCCAGTGGTGCGTTAGCTCTTGATATCGCACTTGGTGTTGGTGGATTCCCACGTGGACGTGTCGTTGAAATTTACGGACCAGAATCTTCGGGTAAAACAACCGTTGCGCTCCACGCGATCGCAGAAGTGCAAAGACAAGGTGGACAGGCTGCCTTTATCGATGCGGAGCATGCACTTGACCCAGTATATGCTGCCAAGCTCGGTGTGAATATTGATGAATTGCTTCTGTCTCAGCCTGACACAGGTGAGCAAGCATTGGAAATTGCAGAGGCATTGGTGCGCTCTGGTGCAGTAGATATTATCGTAGTTGACTCGGTAGCGGCATTGGTTCCAAAAGCCGAGATCGAGGGCGAGATGGGTGATTCCCACGTAGGTTTGCAGGCTCGCTTGATGTCTCAAGCGCTGCGCAAACTTTCTGGAGCGATTAACAAGTCCAAAACAATCGCCATCTTCATTAACCAGCTTCGTGAAAAAGTTGGAGTTATGTTCGGTAACCCTGAGACGACTCCTGGTGGACGCGCATTGAAGTTCTACGCGAGTGTTCGACTCGACGTACGTAAGGCTGAGTCCATCAAGGTCGGAAACGACATTCTTGGTAGCAAGACGAAGATCAAGGTTGTCAAAAACAAAGTGGCTCCACCGTTCAAGGTCGCAGAAGTGGACATCATGTACGGCGAGGGAATTTCCAGAGAAGGTAGCATCCTCGATATCGGTTCCGAAATCGATGTCGTACAAAAGAGTGGCGCTTGGTACTCCTTTAACGAAGAGCGCCTCGGTCAGGGCCGTGAGAATTCGAAAGTGTTCCTGAAAGAGAACCCTCACATTGCTACGCAAATTGAAACGAAGGTTCGCGAATACTTCAGCCTCAATCCTGGCTCCGTTCCAGAAGCAGAGCCAGTGAATGATCCGGAGCAAGACGAAGAGCCAGCATTTGATCTGGAGTAATCCAGACGAATGGTAGATTCAAATCAACAGCCTGTCGATGAGACAGGCTGTTTTGTTCACGTAAATAGATAGGGAAGGGAGGGAAAAGAGATGAAGAATGGTCAGATTACGTCCGTGCACCGCGACATGAAGCAAAAACAAAGATATCATATTGAGATAAATGATGAGTATGCGTTTACAGTTCATGAAGACATACTGGTAAAGTACAACCTCTTTAAGGGAACCGAAGTGGATGAAGCCTTTTATCATGAAGTACTAGTGGCTGAGGAGAGGCACAAGGCATATTTGGGAGCGCTTCGCTATCTCGGTATTCGGCCAAGAACGAGAAGCCAACTGCAGTCCTATTTGCTAGAGAAAGGGTTTGAACCAAAGGTAGCAGAAGAGGTTTGTCAGCGATGTGTGGAACAAGGATACATAGATGACAAGGCATTCGCGAAGCAATGGGTGGATGAACGGCTACGCTTGAAGCCGCGAAGCCCCTATATGCTGCGTATGGAGTTGCAGCAGAGAGGCGTGGACAGATCGATCGTGGAGGATGCGGTCAGTGGCGTTTCCAAAGAGGCTGAATTAGAAGCCGCCAGATCATTGATAGAGAAAAAAGCACGTCGCCTGCATGGCCCACCTAATCCTGACGAAGAGCGCAAACTATTATCTATGCTCATGCGTAAAGGGTTTTCTCATACCATTGTGCAACAAATTAGAGGAGAATTGCGTCAGAGAGAGGATGAACAAGGGTGACTCTATTTGCATGATCTTGACAATTCTTGTTCACAAATAATAAAATAGGTTTGTATTTACTTGGTGTATCATAACTTTTTTCGATTTGCTCACTCGTTGCCTACAGAACAACTGAAAAACCGTGCATGACATGTGCGGATTCAGCGGACCGAGTATAGTCGGTCTTGTTTTTTAGTCGAATGTTCAAAAGTGAGAGCAAAACGACAGCGGCACTCCATGAAAAACAAATGCTTGGAAAGCGGGGAGATGTCTTACAATAAGGAGGTGAAACGAAAAAGCCTATGGAACCTATACTAACAGTAGTTATTGTGCTCGTCGCCCTGCTTATCGGTTTGGGTGCTGGCTACTTCATTCGCAGATCCATTGCAGAAGCGAAGATCTCTAGTGCAGAAGAAGCTGCACGCCAGATCGTTGAAGAAGCGAAACGGGACGCCGAAGCCGTTAAAAAGGAAAAGGTGCTGGAAGCTAAGGATGAAGTGTTCAAGCTTCGTTCTGAAGCAGAAAACGAGTTGCGTGACAGACGTAACGAGATCCAGCGTCAGGAACGACGAATCCTCCAAAAAGAAGAATCGTTGGACCGCAAGATGGAGCAGTTGGAGCGTAAAGAAGAAGAATTATCAGAGCGCGATCGTTCCATCGCAGAATTGCAAAGCAAGGTAGAGCACTTATATAAAGAACAAGTATCCGAGTTGGAACGCATTTCCGGCTTGACGCAGGATGAAGCGAAAAATATCATTCTGACTGACGTGGAAAACACGGTTCGCCATGAAATGGCTGTGATGATCAAAGAGATCGAGACACAAGCCAAGGAAGAAGCGGACAAGCGTGCTCGCGAGATCATCACGACCTCCATCCAGCGTTGTGCAGCGGATCATGTAGCAGAAACCACGGTTTCTGTTGTAACCTTGCCGAACGACGAGATGAAGGGACGGATTATCGGACGTGAGGGACGAAACATTCGAGCACTGGAGACGCTGACTGGTATCGATCTGATTATTGACGATACTCCTGAAGCAGTTATCCTGTCTGGCTTCGATCCAATTCGTCGAGAAATCGCCAAAACGGCTTTGGATAAACTGGTCGCCGACGGACGCATTCACCCAGCCCGTATTGAGGAAATGGTAGAGAAAGCACGTCGCGAGGTAGATGAACGAATCCGTGAATACGGTGAACAAGCAACGTTTGAAACTGGTGTACATGGACTGCACCCGGATCTGATCAAGATTTTGGGACGCCTGCGCTATCGTACAAGCTACGGTCAAAACGTGTTGAAGCACTCCATGGAGGTTGCCCATCTCGCAGGCTTGATGGCAGCAGAATTAAAAGAAGACGTCAAGCTGGCTAAGCGAGCAGGTCTCCTGCACGATATCGGAAAAGCAATCGACCATGAAGTGGAAGGTTCTCACGTAGAAATTGGCGTGGAACTGGCTAAGAAGTACAATGAACATCATGTGGTTGTAAACAGCATTGCTTCTCATCACGGTGATACCGAACCAACATCCGTCATTGCCATGCTCGTGGGAGCTGCGGACGCTCTGTCTGCTGCACGCCCAGGTGCACGCCGTGAGACATTGGAAACTTATATCAGACGTTTGGAGAAACTGGAAGAAATCTCTGAGTCGTTCGATGGCGTAGAAAAGTCTTATGCGATTCAAGCAGGACGCGAAATTCGCGTGATGGTACAACCTGAAAAGATTGACGATGCGGAAGCTACCCGTCTGGCACGGGAGATCACCAAACGAATTGAAAATGAACTCGACTACCCAGGTCATATTAAGGTAACGGTTATCCGTGAAACGAGGGCAGTTGAGTATGCAAAGTAAAGTGGCTAACAGCCACTTTACTTTTTTTCTACAGGGATGAAGAATGGGGAGCCAGACTGGACATTGTTTGGGCAATCCCATTTAGTTGTGTATACTAGCAATGAGGTGATAGTAAGATGAAGCTTTTGTTTATCGGAGATATTATGGGGTCACCGGGCAGGGAAATTGTAAAAACATATCTGCCCCTTTTAAAAAGAAAATACCAGCCGACCTTTATTGTGGCCAATGGTGAGAATGCAGCACATGGCAGAGGGATTACCGAAAAAATCACCAAGGAGCTTTTCGAAGGTGGCGTACATGCGATCACACTCGGCAATCACACATGGGACCAAAAAGAAATTTTTGATTTCATTGATGATGAACCACGTATGATTCGTCCAGCGAATTATCCGCAAGGGGCACCTGGAAAAGGGATTACATACATTAAACAATCCGAAGGGGAGCTCGCTGTAATTAATCTCATGGGCAGAACGTTTTTACCTCCATTGGATTGTCCGTTTCAAATGGCAGACAAACTCGTAGAGCAAGCGCGAAAGCGGACCAAACTGATTTTCGTTGATTTTCATGCAGAAGCGACGTCCGAGAAGCAGGCGATGGCTTGGTATTTGGATGGCAAGGTAAGCGCAGTAGTAGGAACTCATACGCATGTGCAAACCGCTGACGAGCGAGTGCTGCCAGGGGGAACCGGTTTTTTGTGTGATGTCGGCATGTGTGGACCGAGTAACGGGATTTTAGGGATGGAACGCGAAGCTGTCATTAAAAAGTTTTTGACACAGTTGCCCGTTCGATTTGAAGTAGCTCCCGATCCTGCTCAGCTAAATGCTGTTTTGATCACAATGGACAAGAATACCGGGAATGCGAAAAAATTGGAACGAATCAGAATTGACGTCGACCATCCATTTATGGAATAATAAGATTAGAATTTTTTGAATCTTTCATGCGAGTTAGCAGGAATTTTTAGGGGTTATGCGAATATCATTCTAATGATGACAGGATTCCTATCAGACGGGAGGTTCAAAAGGATGGAAGTATTAAAAGTTTCAGCAAAGTCTAACCCCAATTCCGTTGCTGGTGCCCTTGCTGGCGTTCTACGTGAACGCGGAGCTGCCGAGATTCAAGCCATAGGCGCCGGGGCGCTTAATCAAGCTGTGAAGGCCGTAGCTATCGCACGAGGGTTCGTAGCGCCGAGTGGAGTTGACCTCATTTGTATTCCAGCCTTTACCGACATCGTAATTGATGGAGAAGAGCGAACCGCTATCAAGCTAATCGTAGAGCCCAGATAATAAAATGATTGTTGTTTCGTCTGCCTGTTTGTTCGAAGAATGAACAGGTTTTTTCGTTTGTTTAGATATGATTGTACATAATCAAAACATGCAGGAGTGATGACCATGAGAATATTTGATGCGCATTGCGATGTATTGTGTAAGCTCTGGGACAAGCCGGAGCTTGACTTCTATAAAGAAGACGGAAAGCTACAGGCAGGTTTTCCGGAGCTCGTAAAAGGGAATGTAGATATACAGGTGCTCGCGTGCTTTGTACCCACACATGTACCTTACGGGCGCAGGTTTCATACGGTACTAGAAATGCTTGATATTTTTCATGAGCGGGTAGCTAGCGAGCAATTTCTTCCGATCTACACGAAGTCTGATTTGGACGAGCGCGTATTAAAGGGGCAGAAAGGGGCCATTCTGTTTGTAGAAGGAGCACATGCCCTAGAAGAAAGCTTGGTTCAGCTGCGTACCTGGTACCGCTTGGGTGTACGCGGAATGACTTTGACCTGGAATCACGGGAATGCGCTGGCAGATGGAAGCGGTGAACCGAATCCAGGTGGACTGACGTCATTCGGACGAACAGTAATAGAAGAAATGAATCGGCTAGGGATGATCATTGATGTATCGCATTTAGCAGATCCCGGCTTCTGGGACGTACTGGAGCTGTCTACGGCACCGATCATTGCCTCTCACTCCAATGCGAGAGAAATATGCAACCATCCTCGCAATCTTACAGATGAACAAATCCGGGCACTGATTGCCAATAATGGAGTTATGGGTCTTACGTTTGTAGACTTCTTTACAGTGACTGAAGAGAGAACGGTGTGGATCGATGATTGTCTGCGCCATTTGGATCATGTTTGCGCGCTTGGTGGTGTTGATCATGTGGCATTTGGATCTGATTTTGATGGAATCCCGAGAACGTATGGTGACCTCGCTTCGGCGGCTGGCTACACCCAATTACTGGAGGCAATGCTCAAGCGCTACAAAGAGGCGGAAGTAATGAAATTTGTACACGGAAATTGGTTGCGTGTTTTCGGAAACGTGCTACAATAATACATGAGGATATTAATGTACCAAGTTCAACATTAAAATTCAGGTCAAAAGTAAGTTGAGTAAAAGCACTTGCAATTTCACATGGACAGGACTACAATTGTTACTGTCTATGCACAGAATTGTCACATCTTATCAATCTTTTTCAGATAGGATGAGCGCTTTTTCTCACAGTCACTGAAAGGGTGGAATCTGAATGATTAGTCAACTTTCTTGGAAAGTTGGAGGACAGCAAGGGGAGGGCATCGAGAGTACTGGTGAGATTTTCTCGATGGCGATGAACCGGATGGGATATCATCTGTATAGCTATCGTCACTTCTCTTCCCGTATTAAGGGTGGACACACAAACAACAAAATTCGCGTGAGTACACAACCTATGCGCGCGATCTCCGACGATCTGGACATTCTCGTTGCGTTCGATCAGGAGACGATCGATTTTAACGGGCATGAATTGCGCGAAGGCGGTATTATCATCGCCGACGCCAAATTTAACCCAAAGCTGCCGGACGGCTTGAAGCCAGTTCGCTTCTTCACTGTACCACTTTCTGAAATTGCAGATGAGCTGGGTACTTCCCTGATGAAGAACATGGTGTCGATCGGTGCGTCCAGTGCGATCCTCGGCATCCCAGTGGAAAGCTACCGAGTCATTGTTGAAGATATGTTCCTCCGTAAAGGCGAAAAAGTGGTTGAAAAGAACATGGATGCCATTCGCCGCGGATTTGAATTTGTTAATGAATTGACAGGTGGTCAACTGCCAGAGTTCCAATTGGACAAAGCAGATCCACAAAAGCAATTGTTCCTGATCGGTAACGATGCAATCGCTCTTGGGGCTGTAGCAGCAGGCTGCCGCTTCATGCCAGCTTACCCAATTACCCCAGCATCTGAAGTAATGGAATATCTGATCAAAAAACTGCCTAAATTGGGCGGTACGGTTATCCAAACAGAAGACGAGATCGCTGCGATCACAATGGCAATCGGTGCAAACTTTGCTGGTGCTCGTTCCTTGACTGCATCTGCAGGTCCTGGTCTGTCCTTGATGATGGAAGCAATCGGTCTGGCTGGTATCACTGAAACACCAGTTGTAATCGTAAACACTCAGCGTGGTGGTCCTTCTACAGGTATGCCAACCAAAATTGAGCAATCCGACGTGAATGCTATGATTTATGGTACACACGGTGATATTCCTAAAGTAGTTATCACTCCTAGCACAGTAGAAGAGTGCTTCTACGATGCAGTGGAAGCGTTTAACATTGCGGAAGAATACCAACTGCCAGTAATCCTGATGACAGACCTTACTCTGTCGCTGGGTAAACAAACGGTTGTTCCTTTTGACTACAGCCAAGTAGAAATCCGTCGTGGTAAACTACTTGCTGGACAAGAATTGCCAGAAAAAGAGCAAAACGATCTGTTCAAGCGTTATGAAGTAACGGAAGACGGCGTTTCTCCTCGTGTAATTCCTGGTCAAAAATATGGTCTGCACCATGTAACGGGTGTTGAGCATGATCAAACTGGTCGTCCATCTGAGAATGCTGCAAACCGTATCCAACAAATGGATAAACGTATGCGCAAAATGGAAGGCGTCCTGAAAATGTTCAAAAACCCTGTAACAGCTGACGCTCCACATGATGATGCGGATGTTCTTGTTGTGGGTATCAACTCCACGATCGGTACTATTCAAGAAGCAAAAGGTCGTTTGGAGAAAGAGGGCATGAAAGTTAACCATGCTCAAATCCGTTTGCTGCATCCATTCCCTGCTGAAGAAATGAAAGCACTCGTGGATAAAGCGAAAAAAGTAGTTGTGGTAGAACACAACGCTCAAGCACAAGTAACTAACTTGATCAAACAACACATTGGAAACGCAGAGAAAATCGAATCCGTGTTGAAATATGACGGGAACCCATTCCTGCCGAAGGAAATCTATGCTGAAGTGAAGGAGCTGGTTAAACATGGCGACTATGAAAGAGTTTCGAAATAACGTTAAGCCAAACTGGTGCCCAGGCTGTGGAGACTTCTCCATCCAAGCAGCGATTCAACGCGCTGCAGCTAACGTAGGTCTGGAACCTGAAAATCTGGCGGTTATTTCCGGTATCGGTTGTTCCGGTCGTATCTCCGGCTACATCAACTGCTATGGTTTCCACGGTATCCATGGTCGTTCCTTGCCAATCGCACAAGGTGTGAAAATGGCTAACCGTGAACTGACAGTTATCGCTGCTGGTGGAGACGGTGATGGATTTGCAATCGGTATGGGTCATACTGTACACGCAATCCGTCGTAACATGAACGTAACTTACATCGTAATGGATAACCAAATCTACGGTCTGACAAAAGGTCAAACCTCCCCGCGTTCCGCGACTGGTTTCGTGACCAAGTCTACACCGGCAGGTTCCATCGAGTCCTCCATTTCACCTGTTGAATTGGCGCTGTCTGTTGGTGCAACATTCGTTGCTCAATCTTTCTCCAGCGATCTGAAGGGCTTGACTGAACTGATTGAAAAAGGTATCCAGCACGAAGGCTTCTCTCTGATCAACGTATTCAGCCCTTGTGTAACGTACAACAAGGTAAACACTTACGACTGGTTTAAAGAGAACATCGTTCCTATTGACACAATCGAAGGCTACGATCCACATGACCGTATCAAGGCTATGTCTACTTCTATGCAATACAAAGGTCTGGTCACTGGTCTGATCTATCAAAATACAGAACAAAAACCTTACGAAGCACTCGTTAACGGATTTAAAGCAGAAGGCTTGGCTAACCAAGACGTCCGCTTGTCCGAAGAAGACTTCGCAAAACTGGTTGCAGAATTTGCGTAAGGTTTCGAAGAAAAACCTCTCCCTTTGTGGAGAGGTTTTTTTGTTGAGATAGAATCTTTTTTATGACTCCCTGCCACGCCATTGTCGATACACCAGCATGACGAGGAAAAAAACGACGAGCTGTCCAAACAGAGGGTACAAAAACCGAAGCAACGAACTAAAGCCAACAAAGCTGATGAAATAACTGATACCCAGTATGCCTAAAAGAATGGTGGGTCCACGTAACCGAGTGACCTGACGAATCTGTTCTGAGAGACCAAATACATTCGCGACGAGTGTTGAAAAGATTTCCGCGTACACAAGCAAAGAAAATAACAGAGGAATTCCTTTTCCCGCTCCTTGCAACAGAGCAATCATGGGCATTTCCGCTCGCTGAATACCGGGCATATTTGCCGACAGGGAAGAGTATGCGAGCAGCAGCAATAAACCAATGCCTAAACCTCCGATTATCCCTCCTGCAATCAAAGGCTTCTCGTTTTTACTATGTCTGCCGATTGGAATAAGAACTGCTTGTGTAAGTGACACGTTTAAGGCAACATAGTAGAGAGGAGAACTCAGCCATGCCAAGGGTCGTAGAGACTCTAAAGTGACAGAGGTATTTTCCCAGGGCTTTGTGTACAAAAAGACGAGGAAAGTAAAGGCAATGAGAGCCGGAACAAAGATACTGTTTACATGATGGATTGCAAACAAGCCTTTTCTCGTGACGAAAAAAATCATGATCATACTTATCCAAATGCCGAGCTGAGGAGACAGTTGAAACGACTCCATGAAAATGGCCCCTGTCGCAGCTAGCATCACTGAGGTTGTGCCCAGCAATACGGTAAGCAAAAGCGTATTGAATACCGTTCCAAAGGGATGTCCAAAAAGATACGTGCTTACTTCTTGATAGGAATTGGCCTGAGTTCGATAGGAAATAAGCATGATTTGTATGCCTGCCCATGCGAAAAGAGCTGTAGCCAATAGAATTCCAACCAAGCCCTGGGTTCCATATTGAACAAAAAACTCAACAATCTCTTTTCCAGAGGCAAAACCGGCTCCGACGACTGTTCCAATATACGTAAAAGCGATTTGCCAAGCGGCTCTCCATGATCCTTGCATCTCCTACCTCCTGTCCCACCTTATTCCATCCTATGAGAAGGAGTGAAGCGAATATGCGCTTTACCGTGTTAGGCTATCAATCTCCTTATCCAGGTCCTGGTGGAGCAACTCCAGGATATTTGGTTGAGACCGATGAAGTACGACTTCTGATTGATTGTGGCAGTGGTGTGCTCGCGCAAGCAGGGAAGCATCTGCCCATCTATGATTTGGACGCCTTGCTTTTGTCTCACTATCATCACGACCACATAGCAGATATCGGAGTCCTGCAATACGGTCTCATGGTTCATCAATTGTTTGGACAACGCCCGGCAGACCGTCCGCTTCCCATTTACGCTCCAGAAGCACCAGCTGAGAATGTGCAGGCCCTTACATACCGAGATGCAACTCGTTTTCACCCGGTCAACGAGCAGACAAGTCTGACGATTGGTGACGTAACGATCATGTTTTTACGAACGGATCATGGAGACGGTGATCCTTGCTACGCGATGAGGCTGGAGTCAAAGGGGCGCGTTATCGTATACGGAGCGGATAGTGGTCCAGGAACGAAGTGGGCAGCATTTGCAGAGGGGGCCGATTTATTTATTTGTGAAGGCACGTACCTTGATCACAACAAGCCTCAAATACCAAATGGCCACTTGTCTGTACGAGATGCTGCTGAGCTGGCAGAATCGCTCTCCTGCGGCTCTCTGTTGATTACGCATCTTTTCCACGGCTATGAGGAGGCTGACGTCGTGGCGCAAGCAGTGGCCTATCAGAGCGGCACCTGCTACGTCGCAAGAATTGGGCTTCAAATTGAATTAACTACGTAAAAAAGGATGGTAGAGAGGAGATAAGTAATGTTTCCAAACGTATTGGAAGTTGCACGAAAATTGATTCGCGAACGTGTCCGTGAAGGGGAAACGGTCATTGATGCAACGATGGGAAATGGAAATGACACCTTGTTCCTCGCTCAGTTGGTTAAGGAGGAAGGAAAGGTCATCGCCTTTGATATCCAGCCGCTCGCCATTGAGAAGACGAAAGAGCGTTTGGAGCGAGAAGGAGTCGCTGACTGGGTCGAAATGAAATTGGCGAGTCATGAAGAGATTGAAAAGCTGGAGGGAAGCGCCGGAGCCATCATGTTTAATCTAGGTTATCTGCCAGGTGGCGATAAAGAGATTACCACACAAGCTGAGAGTACCATTCATGCGATTCAATCGGGCTTGAATGTGCTTCGGCCAGGTGGCATTATGACGGTCATGATTTACTGGGGGCACACTGCGGGAGAAGTCGAGAAGGATGCTGTAGAATCCTTTTGTCATGAGCTGAGCCAATTGGAGTTTCTCGTCCTGAAGTATCAGTATATCAATCAGCAGAACCAGGCTCCTTTTTTATTGGCGATTGAGCGTCGCTCTGAATAAGTAGAAAAGGAAATAATCTTTCCCGGGCAAGCGCAGGTTACGACATCACTTGCGAAAAATAGGCACGCCCTTGTCGATTACGGCACATACCCTATGTTGAGGAATGGAGCAAGGGGGATCTTTGTGGACAGAATCGGCATTATGTTAGATTGGGGCATTATGCAGAGAGGGATTAATGGAGACAAGTCTTACGAGCACCTACCTTATTATGTGGAAATCGGAAAAGAGCTTGGACTCGAGCCGGTATTCTTTCACCCCCGCCATGTACTTCCTGGCGATGAAAAGGTGAAGGGTTTTTTTTGGAACGGCAACAGGTTAATTCCACGTTTGGTCCATATCCCGCGCGTGATTCACAATCGAGTGCTGACTGGCGATGGAAGATCACGAAGTACCATCCAGCGTCTAAGTAGAAAAAAGACGGTTTTCAATGGATTGGTGGTGCGGGATAAACGAAAAGTGCATCAGATGCTTTGGAAGAACCAGCAGATTCGTGAGCATTTGCCACACACGGTACCTTATTCGAGTGAACAGCTTCGACAGTTCCTTGATAAATACCGGATTGTGTATGTCAAACCATCAATCGGTTCAGTAGGGATTGGTGTCGCTCGCATTGAGCGGCACGGAAATGAATACCGTTTTATTTCATCCAAAAAGCAACGAAGCTTGACTCGTAATCAGCTGCTTGCGGTTGTTCGCAAATGGGTGGGAAATAAACGCTTTTTAATTCAACAAGGAATCCCGCTGGCTCGTTATCGCGGCAAGACGTTTGATATTCGCGTGTCTGTACAGAAGAATGGGGACCGGGAGTGGACGGTAAGCGGCTTGGTCGCCAAAGTGGCCAATCAGCAAAATAAGCTGAGCAATCTGTCTCGAGGGGGCAGAGCCGTTCCCTTGACAGAGGCGATCGCAGAAACCTTCCCGCCTGAGGCACATCCGCAGATCGTGGAGAAAATCAGTGAGGCGGCCGTGAAGATCGCGAAGCAGTATAGCGACCATTTTCAATCATTAGCGGATTTAGGTATGGACATGGGGATTGATGACCAGGGTAATCCATATTTAATTGAAGTGAACGTGAGAGATCAGCGATACTCTTTTTTCAAAGCGGGAGAAAAGGCCATGTTTAAACAAACCTATCGCCATCCAATGGAATACGCACACACGTTGATGTATGAACAAAAGGCACGTAAGAATCGGCAGCTAGCTTAACAGACGAATAATAGGCACACACGAAAAGCAGACAAACAACATGGATGTCTGCTTTTTTGTGCCAGAATGAATGCTCCAACAAGAGCGAGATGGGAGAGAAGAGAGTACCATGCTGAAAGTAAAGAGGATTATCTGGATAGTCATCGTGCTTGTCGTCGTACTGACGCCTTTTGTTTATGTACAGGCAAACAAACTAATCTATGCAAGCAGAGTGACGGAGCACTTGCTGGAAAAAGAAAAAATGCAGCCAGAGCAAATACAGTCAGTGAAAGGTGAATGGAGCAAAAAGCTTCCTCCGTTTTGCGCAATTGTCGTATTCGCAGATGAGCCAGAAGTGGAGTATGTATACTTTGCGCACAATGAAGTGATTCAGTTCGGATATCGCTTGACAGAAGAAGGGAAAAAGCAGGGATTGGAGGAACGGGATTTAAAGCATCGGAAAACCTTGGAGGAACAACAAAATGGGTAGTCAATTAGAAAAGGACGGTGGGCACTTGTGATTGCCCCCGTCTTGGGTGTGCTAAGTTTCTATTTTATTGCGGTTGATGAGTATCTGATGATGGGAACGGCAAATTCCGAAAATGCCGATACGCCAATGCCAAAATCGATTTTCGCGTAAGAATCCCTTGGAAGTATTGATTATCATCAACGATACACACGAAGGGGTGATTGATCGACACCTCGAGTGCCTTCATGAATTCGTCACTGTCCTTCAGACGGGGCATTTTGGTATCCATAACTTCATCGACGGTATGTTCAGACATCTGTTCCAATTCAAATCGTTCCAGGCCAAGCGTCTTGTTCATAATCATATTGGTGCTGATCAATCCATGCAAATGGTACTGATGGTCCAAAACAGGTATAGCGGAGTAGCCGGATTTGATGAGTACGAGCAGAGCATGTTCCAGTGAATTGCCTAATTGCACATGAGCTACTTTCGTCGAGCTAATAATCAAATCTTTGATAGGCGTATGTAACAACGGATTATCTTGATTCATTAGATCAACCACCTTTTCTGTCATCTATGGAAGCCGCGCAGGCTGCCTGTGGTTCTCTTCTATGATACCGTATGCCGGGAGTAAACGATAGGTCTACATAAAAAATCCATCCAGGTAAAGAGCCAAATAGCAGGCCCAGGAGACCGAAAAAAACCCGGCTCAAAGGCCAGGCAAGTAATCGAGGTGTGGAACAATTGTTGTCCCTACCTTTAGTATGCAAGATCAGCATATACTTTACATTAGGATTTTGAAGGAAACAAAGCCGTGAATCTTTACGCCTTGTGTGTTTCTGTCTGCATGACCCGCTTTGGCTTTTGGCTTACGCGGCTTGTCCAGTACGAGACGAGCGTATGCTTATACAAAAAGATACAGAGTGGCGGTGTAATTACAAACATCGCGATCATCAGAACAGGCGTTGACCAATCCAAACGGAAAATCACATAGCTTTCCAATAAAAACAAAATAAGCGGATGGACGAGATAGATTGCCATGTTTTGTTTGGCCAGACTCGATAGCCAGTGAGCCATTGCCGGCAGCTTCCCGAGGTAGCGGGACAGCGAATAAAAGCTGATGAGAAAGCTCAGGGTATACACCAAATACAGCGGATCAAAAATATTTAGGCTCTCCAGATAGGTCTTGGATCCAGTCAAATAGTTAAGCATAATCCACCCGCCAGAAGCGAGTGTAAGGAAATGGGCGAGATAACGCAGCTTATGTGTCCACGTACGCCATTTTTCCAGGTTCAACCCGGCATATGCACCTAGCGAGAATGTAAACAGGTACATGTGCACATAATTTTGTCCCGCAATATACGTGTGCTGGACGAGTGTGAGAAACGAATTGGCTGACCAGTCAATGCTCCAGAGCGGATTGATAAACAGGCAGTAGTACAGCACATACAGCCCCATCTGACCGAAGAAAATCAAAGTTACAATACGAAAGCTCAAATATTTCTCAAACCACGGCTTGACGAGGCAAAACAGCAAATTGAGCTGCAAATATAGCGGGATGTAGTACAAGTGATAAAAAGCGCTTCCAGTAAACAGGCTATGAAAAAAAGGATAAGCCAGTTCAACCGGGTCAATGCTTTGCAGTTTAAATCCGGTAAATATGGCTGTCCAGATCACATAAGGAAGCACGATAACGCGCCAGCGCTTTGTCCAGAAGGCTCTCCAGTCCATTTGCCGGTCTTCATGCCAATAAAACAACAGCATTCCGGTTGCAAAAATGAACAAGGAGCGTCCAAACCTGAGCAAAATCAACAATACGGCTTCGATGTCTTCGTTCCATGGATAGTCTTTTTGGTTGGCAATAAAAAAGCCGAGAATATGAATTGCCAACACAGTACATGCCCCAAAAACAAAAAGGGCATTCAGATCCTGAAACGTCCCCTTTCGATCGCTATTCATATATCCTCCAAGATTTTTGCCAATCGCGGACAAATTGCATCCTGGAATGGCTTCTGATCCAATGAGCCCTTTATTCCGGCAAACGCCAATCTGATGCGGCCAGTTCTTTTGCGGTGTAAGCGAACAGGCGCAGGCGATTTGCCAAATGATGACGAGACTCACCTACGAGCTCCTCTTGCACCGTAAAAGGAGTTGGTGTTACGGGCCATTGTGTGCGAATGGCAGCAAGTAAGCGCTTTTTTACATCATCTACAGTGACGGCTTGATGAGTCAAGCTGGCGATGCTGCCGATCGTAGATGCATCAATATGAGGAATCGGCTTGTGGTTGTCCATTTCGTGAAGCCCAGCCAGCTTGTAGAACCGTTCCATCCATTCCCCGCGTGGTCTGTCGTCTACGTTGATACAGAGCTGTAGAATGGAGCCGAAGCGTGTGCGACGCTGTGCCATTCCTCCGATTTTTTTTCCGAGAATCGAAAAGTCATATTCCCCAGCACAGTAAGATCCAGCAACCTCTCCGAACTGCAGAGTTCCATAGTCACGTAATCCGACGTGCAGCAGATCTGCAACAAAAGCAAAAAACGAATCAATTGAAATCGCCGTATCCGGCAACAAACAGGCCAGATTGAGAACTCCTGCGTCGAGCGGTACACAGGCGCCTCCAGACGATCTCAAGACGCATCCAAAGCCATCCAAACCAAACTGATGCAAAGCTTTCTCCAGATGAGGCAGCTTGGCGTCTCTGCGCCCCAGATAGAGGGCTTGATCGTAGACCCATAGATGGATGACAGGTGAGGAGGAAGCGTTTTGCATGCTTGCTGTCAGTGCTTCATCTCGGATCAATGGCTCGAGTGGACTTTCCTGATAAGTACCCGAGTCCATCCAACGAAAAGGCTGATTGACAGAAAATGACATAAATAAGCTCCTTCACAGGACAAGAATAGGTACCATTATACAACTGAAGTGTGTTCATTTCTAGGTTTTTGCGTTCCTTTTTTCTGGATGGAATAAGTTGCTTAAGGTGAATGGGGAAAAAAGAACGCCCGACACATCATTTTTGAGTGTGTCGGGCGTTGCTTCCTGCGAGTTACTTCACTTCTTTAAAGGAGAAATTATCAAGGTACGTCATTTTGCGAGGAGCATCCTCAGTTGCGTCCTCTTGCAAGTACAGACCTAGCTTCGTACCTTCTTGTTTTACTTGCTGCTGACCGAACAAATATTGATCGTTGATATAAATGGAGACTGTGCTTCCTTTAACAACAACCTTCAAGCGGTTTGAAGACTTCAGCTTGTAAGAGCCAGAAGCGATTACATCGATGTCATCTTTTTCTACGTCTTTCACCTTGCCGAGGTAGACGCGATCTTTGGTGAGGTATACGACATTTGCTTTACCGTCCTTGCCATTGAAGAAGAGCCCGCCAAGACCATTAGTACCTACTACGTTTACATCAACAGACAATTCGTAGTTCTCAGGGTTTGCAGATTCTTCCCAGATGAGTGGCAGCAAGAAATGATCCAAATCATCGTCAGTGGAAACAGCCGTGACTTGTTTGTTGATTACTCCCCAGTTGCCATCTGCATTTTTGGTATCCCAATTTTTTAGATTGCTGTCAGAAAACGAGTCGGAGATGCTGATTGGTTGTGGCTTCGGTTGTTCTGGATTCGGGAAAACCACTTTCGTTTCATCGCCATCCCGGTTGATCAGAGCTCGATAGAGAAGCGATGCCGCTTCAGCACGAGTGATCGGGTCTTGTGGACGGAAGTAGTTGTTATTTCCTTTCATCAGATCCGTTTGGATAGCGATTGCGATATAAGAACGCAATGCTGGCGAAATGTCATCCGAATCACGGAACTTTTTCAATTGATTCATATCGGCTTTGTATTTTTTGTCATAGCCGAGCAGTCGGACCAGAGCGACAGCGATGTCTTCGCGTACGGCAGAGTTATCAGGCTTGTAAGTATAGGTAGAGCCTGATTTATAGCCAGTCAAGTAAGGCTTGGCGTATTCCACATAGTAGAATGCCCAATGGGATTTTGCTACATCTTTAAACGTTTGGCTAACAGATCTTTTGTCAATATCAACATCCGCTGCGGCAATCATGATCTTCGCAAATTCTGCGCGTGTCACTTCATTGTTTGGGCGGAAAGTTCTGTTGTCGTATCCTTTTATGATCCCTTTTTCGGCCATTTCTGTGATCTCTTTATACGCCCAGTGATTACGTGGGACGTCAGAGAACGAAGGAGAAGCGGCACCTGCGAATGGGATGACAGTCAGGAACATTAACACCGATAGGAATAGGGTTAGTGCTCTTTTCATGTTAACCTCCTCATATTTGCTGGTTGATTTCTGTCTCGCAGTTATTCAGACGCTGGGTGGGATTGGAATGTTGCAGGGGACAAGTTCATTTTGTAAAAAATAGGAGAAAAGACGGAGGAAGTTGCCCGGTAAGAAGGAGTTGAATCCAGTTCTAAGGAAGAAGTACTCACTGGTGAGACTAAGGAAGGGTGAGGAAAATGATGCTAAAGGCTTGTATTTTTGACTTGGATGGAACCCTGCTGGATCGGGACGGGTCATTACCCGCTTTTTTGGAGCGACAACACGAACGGTATTTTAATGCGCTTGGATCTATCCCGCTTGATGTCTATCAGCAACGATTTATCGAATTGGATCAGCGTGGATATGTGTGGAAGGATGTCGTTTACCAGCAACTGCTTGAACAGTTTCAGGTAGATAAAATTGACGCCGATACATTGCTTCACGACTATGTCGAACATTTTCATTTGGACTGTCGAGCATTTCCAGGGGTGCATGAGACGCTGCAGCAATTGCAGGACAACGGCATTTTGCTCGGAATGATTACCAACGGACGGACACAGTTTCAGCGAAAAAACTTTCAAGCAATCGGAATTGAAAAGTACTTTCAAGTGATTCTTATTTCAGAGCAGGAGGGAATCGCTAAACCTGCAGCAGAAATATTCGAGAAAGCGCTCCGATTGCTTAACGTGAAGGCGGATGAGACTATTTTCGTAGGGGATCACCCAGCAAACGACGTACAAGCAGCACGTGCGGTCGGTATGAAGGGTATCTGGAAACGAGACGATTATTGGCCTGAGCCCGCAGAGACAGACGGCATCATCGTTCAGATTCCAGAGCTGCTCGCACACATAGACGAGATAGAAAAAAGAATCAGACTTTCGAACGAAAAATAGTGGGATAGCCAACTACAAACGTACCGACGAGCTACCTACGTCCGTGGGCAATGATTACTTATATCTGGCACCCCTTTAAAGTCCCGATGGCAAATATCCTTTATATAGAAGAACTCCGTAGCAGGTATGGATGTATAAGTCGCCAGTATTTCCCTAAATCATCACATTCCGCTTCCGGGGAGGCCAGCTCTTTTGCTTGTATATCCGTACATATTTTGCCTCATTATGCATTAGCTTTTGTATGGCCCAAAATGATATAATTATTTATTGGTAATGAATGATGATAATTCTACTGAGGTGATACATGATGAAGGAAACAAAAGAGGCGACTCCGGACTTAAAATCCGCTAAGTCTCCGAAAACAACGGCGGATTTTGCAAAATACTTCCAACCCCCTTCCTTGAAGGATGCGAAAAAGCGCGGAAAAGAAGAAATACAGGTCCACTACGATTTCATGATCCCAGAGGATATGCAAGGGATTGGGAAAGGGAAGCGTTATCACGTCCGCACATACGGCTGTCAGATGAATGAGCATGACTCGGAGACGATCTCCGGTATTTTGCAGCAAATGGGCTACACGTCTACGGATGATGTAGAGGATGCTGACGTCATTCTGTTTAATACCTGTGCGATCCGCGAGAACGCAGAGGATAAAGTGTTTGGTGAGCTGGGACACATGAAGCGGCTCAAAAACAATAATCCAAACCTGATTCTCGGCGTTTGCGGCTGTATGTCACAGGAAGAAAAGGTAGTTAATAAAATCCTGAAAAGCTACACACAGGTCGACCTGATTTTTGGTACGCATAACATTCACCGTCTGCCTGAACTGCTGAAAGATGCGATGTTCAGTAAAGAAATGGTGATTGAGGTATGGTCCAAGGAAGGCGACATCGTCGAAAATATGCCCAAATTGCGTGAAGGAAATACAAAGGGCTGGGTTAATATTATGTATGGCTGTGACAAGTTCTGTACGTACTGCATCGTGCCATATACCCGAGGAAAAGAGCGCAGTCGTCGCCCGGAAGATGTCATTGCCGAAGTGCGCGATCTTGCTCGCCAAGGGTTTAAGGAAATTATGCTGCTCGGACAGAATGTCAATGCCTACGGTAAAGATTTTGAAGATATTCAGTATGGCTTTGGCGACCTCTTGGATGAAATCCGGAAAATTGATATTCCGCGTATCCGCTTTACAACTAGCCATCCAAGAGATTTTGATGACCACCTGATCGAAGTACTTGCTCATGGCGGTAACTTGGTAGAGCAAATTCACTTGCCAGTGCAATCGGGCTCTACTGAGGTTCTCAAGCGCATGGCCCGCAAATACTCGCGTGAACATTACTTGGAGCTGGTTCGTAAAATTAAGGCGGCGATACCGAACGTCTCCTTATCTTCCGACATCATTGTTGGCTTCCCTGGTGAAACCGACGAGCAATTTGAAGAGACGATATCGTTGGTAGAGGAAGTGCGTTACGATTTTGCCTACACCTTCATTTATTCGCCGCGGGAAGGCACGCCTGCAGCAGTCATGGAGGACAACGTACCGATGGAAGTGAAAAAACAGCGTCTGTATCGTTTGAATGAGGTGCTGGGACGCATTAGCCTGGAGCAAAATAAAAAGCTTCAGGATCAAGTGCTAGAGGTACTCGTGGAAGGCGAATCGAAGAACAATCCGGATGTGCTTGCTGGTCGCACACGCACGAACAAGCTGGTCCATTTTACTGGCGATAAGTCGTTGATCGGACAGTACGTGCACGTAAAAATTAACGATGCAAAAACGTGGACACTCCACGGTGAAATTGTTACTAAAGTTGAGGTGTAATTGAGATGGAACAAACAAACCTGTACACACAAAAAGAAATTCTCGACAAGGCACGCGAATTGGCTGCCATGATCTCGCGCACGAATGAAGTAGATTTCTTCAAACGCGCTGAGCTGCAAATCAAGCACAACGAACGCGTTCAAGATTTAATTGATAAACTGAAACAAAAGCAGAAGCAGATGGTCATGTTTGAATCCATCAACAAGACTGAACTGGTGAAAAAGGTGGAAGGCGAATACAACCAGCTCCACGAAGAATTGGATTCCATTCCGGTTGTTAACGAGTTCAAGCAGTCACAGGTAGATGTGAACGATCTCTTGCAGATGGTGACCAATGTGATCACCAATACCGTGTCAGAGCGCATCATCTTAGATACTGGCGGAAATCCGTTGACAGGTGAAACGGGCGGCGGACCGGAGAAGAAAAATAATGGGGGCTGCTGCTCCTAAAAATCGTCTATACAATAGAAGAGTGTGACTAAAGCGGTCGTGATGAGTTACCAAACAAGTTTCCCAAAATAAGGTGGGTGTTTGCACCCTAGCCGAATGCCCTGCATACAAATGTACAGAAACGTTGTATGGAGGAGGTAACGAAATGTCGGGTACAGACAAAGATCTGCAATGCCGGGAACTCATCGCGAAAGCTGTCTGCGGTAAAGGCCATAAATTCTCTACTACCACCCACACCATCATACCGTCGCAAACTCCTTCGACGATCCTCGGATGCTGGATTATAAACACGAACTTCCAGGCAGAGAAAGTCGGAGACGCGGTTGAAGTATCTGGTACGTGTGACGTCAACCTGTGGTTCTCGTTTGCAAATAACACGCAAACCGAAGTCAAGCGGGAAACTGTAAAGTTCTCCGTACTCGTTCCGCTAACGTTCTTCGACAAAAACTGCAGAGGCGATCTTGAAATTGTCGCTCGCGCCGTGGAACAGCCGAAGTGCGTAAAAGCTGAGTTGAGTGGAGGCGGCACAATCACAGTCAAGGTTGAAAGCGAATTTGCGGTAGAAATCATTGGCGAAACAAAAGTATGCGTTGTTGTCTGCAATAGTTGCGATGAAAAGGATTTTCATATGTTAGGCGACTACGAAGATAACAGTGACGAATTTGATGACTTTGATTCAGCCACAATGCTCGACGAGCTTGACTAAAGAGGAGAGTTACATCTCCTCTTTTTCTTTTGTCTTTTTTAAGGTAATTCCTCCAATTGAGCATGGTGGATTATCCAGCCTCACTCTTTTTTGGGCGCAAACATAGGATAACGAAAGGATGAGAGAGGGAGAGTGAAAGCCATGTTTGCGCGTGTGAAAGGGAAGCGGCTTGTCTTGCAGCCAGGAGCGAAAATCGCAGAGTCCATGACGGCAAATGCAAAAGAAGCGCAGAGCTTTTTGCAGCGGCCAGAAATTGGGCGTTGGCTGCTTAGACAAAGTGGCATACCCGTGACGACAGGAAAACAAGCACAGCCAGGCTGGCGGACGTACAAAGTCTCTCTGTATCAGGAGCATGTGCTACATTTGGAAAGGAGCATGGAGAGTCCACAATGGCTTCTATATCGCATGGAAGAGCCGTCTTATCAACAGGTAGCTCTGTCAGTAACTGATCCAGAGATTCAGGTAGTGAAAAGCTTGGCGGCGCGAAGTCTGTATGCTGCTGGGATCGATGCTGGCGAGGTGACCATCATGGCGGCATCACCTCATCGCCAAAAGGTGCTCCAGGTAGAGCCGGAATGGCCACAACCAGTAAAAGACAGATGCATGCAACAGGCAAAAGATTGGTGGGAATCTCGGCTAAGGCAGCATCCACAAGAAATCGCGAAATTGGGTGCTGATCCTGAATTTGCCATGCGCAAGCCAACAGGGGAGATGGCACTCGCCTCCGATTATTTAAAAGTTGGGGGAAAAGTCGGCTGCGATACGACGAGATATCGTGAAGAATTAGCGATGCATCAACACCCCATTGCAGAACTCAGACCCGAGCCTTCAGAAGACCCAGACGAGTTGTTCTTTCACATTTTAGAAGGGCTGCAGCTAGCCCATAAAAAGTTGGGAAATGCCAAGCTGGAATGGCTTGCTGGAGGTATGCCCTTTGCGGGTTATCCGATTGGAGGACATATTCATTTTAGCGGGATGACAGCGACCTTTGCCCTACGTCGCAAACTGGATGCCTACCTTGCGCTACCTCTGGTGCTCATTGAGGATATCGGATGTCGTGACCGTAGACAGAGGTATGGGTATTTAGGTGATTGCCGGGAAAAGTCATATGGATTTGAATACCGTACACTACCGAGCTGGCTCGTGCATCCTGACATTACCCGGGGAGTACTGCACTTGGCGAAACTGATCGCAACGAGTCATACGCAGTTGCAAGCAACACCCCATTTGCAGCTGCCCTTGATCAAAGCGTACTATACGGGTGACAAAACAGCGTTGATCCCGTACGTCGAGCAAATATGGGAGGAGCTAAAGGGCTTGCCTGGATATGTGCTCTCGCGTGTCCATCTTGATCGCTATTTTTCTTATCTGCAAAATGGTCATACATGGCCAGCAGGAGTGGATTTGCGCACGACGTGGAACTTGAACTGATCCACTCGTAATGTCAGCTGCACGTTCAACAATAATCTCAATCATGGTATAATAGCGTCGAGATTTCTAGGCTAGGAGAAGAAACCAATGGAGCAATATACCCCGATGATTCAACAGTATCTGGCAATCAAAAAAGATTATCCGGATACTTTCTTATTTTTTCGGTTAGGCGATTTTTATGAATTGTTTTTTGACGATGCGATTCTGGCGTCCAGGGAGCTGGAAATTACACTGACTGGTCGCGGTGGCGGAGGTGATGAGAAAATTCCGATGTGCGGAGTTCCTCATCACGCTGCAGATGGATACATTGCAGAGCTATTGAAAAAAGGTTACAAGGTAGCCGTCTGCGAGCAGGTAGAAGATCCGAAGGAAGCCAAGGGCGTAGTACGGCGTGAAGTAACCCGTGTCATTACACCAGGAACCATGATGGAAGGCAAGTGGCTCACAGACAAGGAAAACAACTACATGACTGCAATTGCCAGCTTGGATGGACGGACCGGGATTGCTGCCTGCGATATGAGTACAGGGGAGTTGTATGTAACATCACTACTTGGGGAGGCTGAGGGTGTCCTGGATGAAGCGCTTCAATATCGTCCAAAAGAACTGGTGTTTGTCGGTCTTTCTATCGTACCGAAGACTGCACTCCCCTTCACGGTTGTGGAGAGCAATCAACTGGATGCTTTCGCTGTGGATGGTCAATATGGTGAGCAGGCAAAGGAACTGGATCTTGCGATGCGAGCAGCGATCAACGGGCTGTTGTACTACATAGGGACGACGCAAAAGCGTAGTTTATCGCACATGCGCCTGCTGAAAAAATATGACGCCAAGCAATATCTGCAAATGGACGGCTTTTCCCGACGTAATCTTGAGCTGACGGAGACGATCCGAGACAAGACAAAAAAGGGATCGCTCCTATGGCTTCTGGATCGTACTCAGACGGCAATGGGTGGTCGACTGTTGCGAAGATGGATTGAGCGGCCGCTGCTCAGACAAGAAGATCTGAATGCTAGATTGGAAGCAGTGGGGGCACTAAAAGGTGACCTGCTACTACGCGCAGACGTGCGAGAAAGCCTGGATCGCGTATATGACCTCGAACGGCTGGCAGGACGGATTTCGTATGGGAACGCAAATGCGCGCGATTTGATCCAGCTTTGCCTTTCATTAGAAGCTGTACCGGAATTAAAGCAGCTATTAATGAGGACCGAATCCCGCGTACTTGCGGAAATTGCCCAAGGTATGGATGAGTGCACAGACATCGTAGGTCTACTCAGGGGAGCACTCGTAGACGATCCACCGATTTCTGTACGAGAGGGCGGCATGATTCGTACCGGCTACGATGAGTATTTGGACAAGCTACACTCTGCGAGCCGAGACGGAAAGACGTGGATTGCCCAGCTGGAACAAGCGGAGCGTGAAGCTACGGGTATTCGATCGCTCAAAGTCGGCTTCAATAAAGTGTTTGGCTATTACATCGAAGTATCCAAAGCCAACATTGCCAATGTGCCGCCGGGTAGATACGAGCGCAAGCAAACCTTAACCAATGCGGAGCGTTATATTACTCCCGAGCTGAAAGAGCGTGAAGCGCTGATTTTAGAAGCCGAAGAAAAAATGACTGAGCTGGAATATCAGCTTTTTGTGGCTGTACGCAGTGAAATCGCCTTGCATATTCCTCGTCTGCAAAACCTGGCAGAGAGAATTTCTTCAGTAGACGTCCTCCAAGCGTTTGCGACTGTCAGTGATGAGCGTGGTTTTATCCGACCACAGTTCACAACTACAGGGGAGTATGTCATCACCGATGGCCGACATCCTGTTGTCGAGGCTGTACTCGATCGGGAGAAGTACGTAGCCAATGACGTGCAGATGGATCAGTCAAATCGTCTCGTATTGCTCATTACAGGACCGAATATGGCTGGTAAGAGCACGTATATGAGACAAATTGCGCTGATCACGGTGATGGCGCAAATTGGTTGCTTTGTTCCTGCCAAAGAAGCAAGGCTCTCGTTGGTAGATCAAATTTTTACACGGATCGGGGCAGCTGATGATCTCGTTGGCGGCCACAGTACGTTCATGGTCGAGATGCTGGAAACCAGACATGCTTTGCAAAAAGCGACTGAACGGAGCCTGATTTTGCTCGATGAAATCGGGAGAGGCACGTCCACTTATGATGGTATGGCTCTCGCACAAGCCGTGATTGAATACATTTGCCAAAAAATTGGTGCCAAAACGCTGTTCTCCACTCATTACCACGAGCTGACAGGACTTACCGAAACGCTAAGTGGCGTGGTGAATGTCAATGCTCGTTGTGAGGAACGGGATGGCAAGCTGTTATTTTTACACAAAATCGAAGAAGGCAGAGCGGATAAAAGCTATGGGATCCATGTAGCTGAACTGGCGGAAATGCCTGTGTGGGTCATTGAACGCGCACGCAGTATTTTGTCCGGCTTAGAAGCTGGAGGAGCTGCAACGGCAACGATCGCAACCGACACACAGATGTCACTTGAGGCACTATGGGCAGCACCCGTTGCTGCTGTACGCGAAGAGCCCGTCTCGCTATTGTCGGCAGAGGAAGAATCAATCCTGGCTGATCTTCGCGAGCTGGATCTGAACTCAACTACACCCATGGATGCCATGATGAAGCTGTTCGCATGGAAGCAGCAGCTTAAAAAGAACTAGTATTCGTCAAAAGAGGAGGAGCCTATGGGTAACATTCAATTGCTGGATGAGCATCTTTCCAACATGATCGCTGCCGGTGAAGTGGTAGAGCGACCTGCATCGGTAGTAAAAGAGTTGGTAGAAAATGCGATTGATGCCTCTGCTACGACGATTGAGATTCATGTCGAGGAAGGTGGGCTAGAGCTGATTCGAATCGTAGATAATGGACACGGCATGGACAGAGAAGATTGTTCGCTCGCCTTTGAACGCCATGCTACGAGTAAAATCAGTAATAGCCGCGATCTATTTCGCATTCGTACACTTGGCTTTCGTGGAGAGGCACTCCCGAGTATTGCCGCCGTATCGCGAATGGAGCTTACTAGCAGTCAGTCCAGCAGTCAAATCGGGACACGCATCACAATTGAAGGCGGGCAGCTAGGGGAGGCAAAGGATGTTGCGGCAGTAAAGGGTACCGAGATTTGTGTCCGCAGCCTGTTCTTTAATACCCCTGCGCGACTTAAATATATGAAGTCCATCGCTACCGAGGTAGGGCACATCTCTGATTACGTCAACCGTCTCGCTCTCACCCATCCGTCCATTACGTTTACTTTAACGCATAATGGAAAGTCGCTGCTGCAAACCTCTGGTGACGGTAAGCTGCTTCATGTCATGGCTGCAATTTACGGCGTTCAGGTAGCCAAGCTGTTATTGCCGATCTCTGGCGAAACGCTTGATTTTCGTTGGAGCGGCTTTTTATCCAAGACAGAAGTCACTCGTGCGAACAGATCCTATCTTTCGACGCTCGTTAATGGAAGATATGTTCGCAGCTATTCGCTAAATAACGCCATTATGAGGGGCTACCATACCCTTTTACCGATAGGGCGATACCCGATTGTTGCCCTGCAGATAGAAATGGACCCGACCCTCGTGGATGTGAACGTCCATCCTGCCAAGCTGGAAGCAAAATTTAGTAAAGAAGATGAACTGTGCAGTGCGATTGAACAGTCCGTCAATGAAACGTTGCGTCAAGGATTGGGCATCGTTCGCCCCATGGTCAGCGCTCCTCGGGCAAAGGTCGTCAATCAGGTTGTCCAGCCACAGTTTGATTTGCAATTGCCAAAGTCTACTCCGCAGATATCATCCAGAACCGAAGCGAGTCCACGGTTGCAGGAGTGGATGGCTAAGCAGGAGTATTTGAGAAAAGAGCCTGACGTCATTACGACCCAGTTGGAAATGGAGCAGGTGTCCGAGCGCCCTACCATCATGGAGGCACCAGTATGCTATGAAAGTGAAAGTGAAATCCCGCATACGGTGCAGGTACTAAACGAAGAGATGCAGCATGCACGTGGAGCGGAAAACGCAAGTGAACGCAGCACTTGGAGTTCCATGCAAGATATAAGTGACCCGGTAAAGGTAGATGATATTGAATTCTTCACCGTCGGAGAAAGCCTACAGGCAGATAAGGTACGGACGCAGACTGGCATTGCAGAGAGACAGACAGAAGCAGCACCGACCACGGCATCTACGATACACAGCCAAATAGATGCAGATCAAGCACGAGAAGAGGTATCTGCTGTTCCGGTGATGTATCCGGTAGGTCAGGTACACGGCACGTATATCGTTGCGCAAAACGATGACGGGATGTATTTGATCGATCAGCACGCCGCGCAGGAACGAATTTTTTACGAATTTTTCATGAAGAAGCTGGCAAGTGAGGATGTGACGAGCCAGATGATGCTGTTTCCGCATACAGTAGAGTACACAACCGCTGAAGCAGCAAGGCTGGAAAAGAGACTGCCCCAGCTTCATGCATTTGGACTGGAGGTAGAGTCCTTCGGTGGCCGGACTTTCATCGTGAGGGCACACCCACACTGGTTCCCGGAAGGTGCAGAGCTGGAGGTCATCGAGGAATTAATCCAGTTTGTTTTAGAGGCGGGAGAGAACAGTCAAGCAAACGTGGTACAAATGCGCGAAAAAGCAGCCATCATGATGTCCTGCAAAGCCTCGATCAAAGCAAACCGCTTTTTGACACATGCCGAGATGGAGAGCCTGTTGAATCAGCTGCGCGCGACGAGCAGTCCGTTTACTTGCCCGCATGGCAGACCGATCGTAATTCATTTTACCGGGTATGATCTGGAGAAAATGTTTAAGCGGGTTATGTAAGTCTTACACTCTCATTTGAATAAGTGAGCACCCCAAACGATCCGTAACGATTTGGGGTGCTCTTATTTCTTACGAAGCACAATTTTTCGGTACATTCCGTCGAATAGGACAGGTGAGTTTTCCTCTATTACCACGCTTTCCGAATAGGGCATCACGATTTGTTCAAAACGAGACAGAAAACCTATTTGTACAGAATATCATCCCTTAGCGACCCGACTTTGGTTAATGCATCGTCAATATCTCCATCCCTTACACCAAAGTGGGTAAGGGCAGAATGAAGGTGTTTCACAATGGTATCGAAGTGAACGGGTTGCAGATTCATTCCAGCGTGGACCTTTGCCATAGACTGACCCGAGTATTGATTTGGACCACCAAGTGCATAGCTGATGAATTTGGTTTGATGTTTTCTCTGTTTCTCCATATCAGTATCTTTGAAAAAGTGGTTTACAGTATCATCAGCTAAAACCAAATCATAAAAGTAGTCAACGACCTTAGATATTGTATCTTCGCCACCATACTTCTCATAAAACGTTTCCATCATTTACCTCCTCGATAGTTAACATCAACTTAGATATTCCACTAATGATGGACACTTATGTTAGGCGTTGACTTTTTACACAACTGTAATTTTTTTCAGTCTTTCTTATGTATCATCCTTCTAATCTTTTTGTTCATTTTATCGAAAATAACCTTTTTCGGATTTTTCACGATATCTCACTGGGGACCCGACGTTTTCCGATACGATTACTAGCATGATATCATCATACTATTTTTGGAGATCGTTTTGCTGATAAGGTTGATTCTTCCAACGAAGCAGATTACTATAAAGAAATATTTATTACAGATGTTGGAGATGTTTTTTATGGCGCAAAGAGGTCGGAAAAAAGGAGCCATAGGCACCCAAAGTCGGGCTTTGTTGCTTACGATCGCTACTGAAGAATTTGCCTTAAACGGCTTCCATGACACAAAAATAAGTACGATTGTGAATCGAGCTGGATTAACCCAACCTACTTTTTACTTATACTTTCGAAACAAAGAGGCTATTTTTCGAGAGCTGGTAGATTCGTTTCAATCCAATCTGTTTAGGCTGGTAAAAAGCAGCAGACTAGACTCAGGTATAGAAAAAGAATACGTATCAGATCGGATTAAGCTGGGATTGTCGGCCATTTTGCATTTTTTTAGTGAGAATCCGGACTTAACACGAATTGGTCTGGTTGTTGCCCCGAAGTCCGAGGAAATAAAGAAAGAGCTTGCTGCCTTGTTAGAAGAGAACCTGTCAGCAGAGCAACAGGACGGATATTTCATAAACGAAATGGACATGAGCATTGTAGCAGAAAGCTTGGTAGGGATTATCGTGCGTGTAACGATTATTCATTTATTCGAGAGACGAAGACATCCTGAGGAACTCGCCGCTGAAATTGTCCGGTTGCTATTGTATGGGATGCAGGCACGTTCTGAGATGAAATAAGAAGAATAAGGGATTTCAGGAAAAAATTTGAGTGGAGCTTGCAACAGAAATCATTTATTTTCGTCCTAATAAAAAGGGGGGAAACGAATGAACATTCGCAAGTGGATGATACTGACTATATTGTCACTCGTCATGGTATCAGGCTGTTCTTCTAGCGAGCAACAGCTTCAAACCAAGCTATCCAAGCATTCGATCCATAAAGATGTACCGAGCACCATTGTTGAGCAGGATCGGCATATAGAAATGCATGCGGATAAAGCAGCGTATTCATCTGCAAAAGAGGAAGTAACGATAGAAATCAAGAATAACGGGACAGCTACATTTAACTTTGGACTTCCTTATACGGTTGAAAAACGGGAACAAGGTACCTGGTATGAAATCCCGTTCAGATCGGACATTGCATTTGCAGAGATTGGGCTGGTGCTTGCGCCGAATCAAACACATGAACAGAAAATCAACTGGGGTGATTTTGACTATGTAATTTCACCCGGAGAATACAGAGTAATCAAATCTTTTTATGCAGATGGAAATGAGCGTATTTTAGCAAGCTACTTTACGATCGAAGAACCGAACGGAAATAAATAAGCTTTCATCATTCTTCAACTTACTGACGTAAGGAGAGTGCCCCACCACCACAGTGTTGTTCTGTGGTGTTTTCATTTCTTATAAAGGGAGACGAAAATTGGGCAATGGGAAGATCATCAAACATTGGCGATTCTGAAAGAAGATCTGATCGGGAAAAGCTGGGGAGGGACAAAAGGAGATGCACATCATGGAAACGAATCGTTTAGCGCTCAGGCAAATGAATGTGAATGATGAAGATCATCTCATGCAGATTTTTTCTGATCCGGTGGCGATGCAGTATTATCCTTCGACTAAAACGCGTGAGCAAGCGCGAAGGTGGATTCAATGGAACCTAAATAATTATGAGAAGCAGGGTACTGGTTTATGGATTTGTGAGTTAAAGAAAGAGGGTACATTTGTTGGACAGTGTGGGATTGTTCCACAGACAGTTGATGAGAGAAGTGAAATGGAAATTGGTTATTTGTTTGTGCGAGCGCACTGGGGAAAAGGATTGGCAACAGAGGCTGCGACGGCAGTTAAAGAGTATGGCTTCACCACCATGGGGCGAAGCAGGCTCATCTCCATGATTTACAAGCCGAATCTGCCATCCATAGGGGTAGCTAAGCGAATCGGAATGTCCTTTGAAAAGGAAACACGGATAAGCAACCGAGACACACTGATTTACTCCGTTCATGCCAAAAACGATTAACCTGTATTAACTTTGGATAGCAGACCACCAGGAACTGACTCAGTACACTACTAGTGCCCATTGTAATATCCGATTCTTTCGCTGATGGAACGCCGTGTGCGATGAAAGTCGCCTGCACGGTGTAGGCTCGAACGAAAACCATAATTGGCCGAAGTCGAGAATAGCGAACCGTTAGAACCGCCTGTCGTTTCCTGGATTCCAGAAGAAACAGCTGGTGGAGATACTTGGATTAATAAGGGGGAGTATGCAGCAGGTTTTTCTGTGAAGGTCACAAGCACGAAGCCTGGTACCGTTTACGTAGTTCCAAGTGGGACCCCACGTGACAAAGCTCAGATTGAGTTGACCGCGATAGGAAGTGCTGTAGTACCAATTGCAGGAGAAGCCGTCACGATTTCATTTGATTCTGAGGACAAGAGGATTACGGATGGAGAAGCATACATCTTATATGCGGTAGATGACAAAGGCAGTGTTTCCCTACCATCTGCCAACGTGTTTACGGTTGACTTGGAAACGCCGACAATTGACCAAGCGAGCATAGAGGATTCAGGCTGGCAGGATGGAGCAGAAATGAATGATCCGCGCCATGGAGGAGCGTCCGTCGTTTTGTCCGATGGAGATGTGCTTGTTGTTGGCGGGGGCATGGTAAAAACGGGTGAAAGATATGATGTGAAGCGCGAGAAGTGGTCATCCATTGCCGACATGAGCGAGGTGCGCTATGGACCGGGAGCAGCGCTTCTGCCCGATGGGAGAGTACTCGTAGTCGGTGGTGACCCTACCAGTAATCCCAACAATCTGCTTAAATCCACGGAGATCTATGATCCAGAACAGGACTCATGGGAGCCGGCTAGTGATATGTCTGTGGAACGCTTTAAGTCAATAGCAGTCGCTCTAGAAGATGGCAGGGTATTGGTATCAGGAGGCTTTTCAAAGAAGGGCTACCTGAAATCCACTGAGATCTATGATCCAGAGACTGACGAATGGACAAGAGCAGCTGATATGAAGATCGCTAGAGAGGGAATGGCTGCCACGCTCCTCAATGACGGGCGAGTGCTTGTAGCGGGAGGAATTAGTGCTGACTATTTAGATTCAGCAGAAGTATATGATCCAGACGCAGATGAGTGGACACTTGTCAGTAGCATGCCTGAGCAGCGTTACAAACCTGTAGCGGCTACTCTTGAAAACGGAAAGGTTTTGGTTGCAGGGGGGCATCGCCTACAATCTGCTGTACTGTACGATCCGAAAAAGGATTCGTGGGAAGAGACCCAATCCTTGCCTGCGAAGAACGTTGAGTCTATGGCAGCACGGTTACCAGATGGAAGTGTAATGCTTGCAGGCGGTGTCGATAGCCAGCCCCTCGCTTCGACACTCATCTATCACCCGCACCTAAGCATTGAGCTGTCGTTCCAAAAAGATGTAGCGCTGCAGCGTGATTTGGACGATTTGAGCGATATGCTTGCTTACTCTATTGATGACGGCGAAGATCAACCATTGCGAAAGAACGATCGTGTATCTTTTGCGGGTAACAAGCTCACCGTTGTTCTTGATGTTCTGCCAAAAGGTGCGAGCATACAATTCAAGCTGCAGGCAGGAGCCGTTGCCGATGCGGCAGGGAATCTGAATGAAGAATTGATTACGGATAGCTATTCGTACGCCCGGTAAAAAACGGCGATCGATTGGATTTACGTTTTGATAATGGAGAAAAAGACTCTCGTTCCAGGGGGTCTTTTTCACGTAGGCCAAATGGCGTCAATGGAAAATCCTTCTTGAGCCCGACGCGTGGGAATGAAAACATGATATGATAAGGAAGTGGAAGGAAACAGTTTGGCTCAGATTCTATTTGACCGCCAAAATAATCCTGCTTACAATAAAAGAGTTTCCGTCTGACGTGGACGAAACGTAAGAAAGGGACCGAGTACGTGATTGTTACGACAGGACTTGAGCCTGCTCAAGAAACCTTGTGCCATGCAGCAAAATTAGCTGAAACCTTTGGCTTGCAGGTCGTGAAGCGCGGCGATCTATCCCTCGGCGAGTTACGAAAACGACAGAATGACCAAGAAGTATTGGTTGTTTCCGCGCAAGGTGCGCGACTAGAAGTGCCGGGGAAAAAGCCGTTCTTTTTTCATCCGAACACATCTGCTTTTCGTATAAAGCGGCTTATGCGCGGCGATACTGATACTATGCTTGCTGTTTGCCAAATTCAACCAGGGGACACTGTGCTTGATACGACTTTAGGATTAGGGGCTGACGCCATCGTCTTTTCTCATGCGACTGGAGTGCATGGAAAAGTAGTTGGCATCGAATCTGAGCGAGTGCTTGCCATCCTGGTAGAAGATGGACTGCGGCATTGGTCTTCTGACTCAGATGCTCTGGTGGAGGCGATGCGTCGCATTGAGGTGCGCCATGGAAACCATCTGGAGGAGCTGAAAAGACTTCCTGATCGATCCTTTGATGTCGTTTATTTTGATCCCATGTTTGAAATGACGGTGCAGAGCTCTTCAGGAATTGCTGGGGTTCGTGAGCTTGCCAATCAACAGTCACTTCATGAGGAGGCTGTGACGGAAGCTTTGCGAGTGGCCCGAAAACGCGTAGTATGTAAAGAAGGCAAGATGGGCAGGATGTATGAGCGTTTTGGTTTTACCCCATATCGCTCTGGCGGCCAACAGGTCGTGTACAGCTACAAAGAGATAGGTGGAGGGGAGTGACCTTGCAGCAGAGAGAAAAGCTTGTTGTCATCGTTGGACCAACAGCCGTTGGTAAAACCAATCTTAGCCTAGAACTGGCTGATCAGTTCGATGGTGAGATCATTTCCGGAGATTCTATGCAGGTCTACCGTGGAATGGACATTGGGACAGCAAAAGCGAGTCCCAGCGAGCTGGCTACGGTGCCGCATCATCTCATTGATATTAAAGATCCCGATGAGGAGTACTCGGTTGCCATTTTTCAAGAGAGTACAACCCGCCTCATTACGGATATTAACCAACGTGGACGTCTTCCGTTCATAGTAGGTGGAACGGGTCTCTACATAGAATCGGTAACGCATCGTTTCCAATTTTCGACGACCTCACAAGATCCAGAACTACGGGAACAATTGCAGAGGATGGCAGATACGGAAGGAGCAGAAGCTCTTCATGCCAGGCTGGCTGCCATCGATCCCATCACTGCGGAGCGATTGCATCCGAATGATGTAAAACGGGTGATTCGCGCGATCGAAATTTACGAGAGCAGCGGATATAAAATGTCCGATTTTCAGCTCCGGGCTCAGCATTCTCCATACGATGTGGTCATTATCGGCCTAACCATGGACCGGGCTAAATTGTATGAGCGGATCAATCATCGTGTAGAGCTGATGATCGAAGCTGGCTTGATCGAGGAAGTGAGGGGCTTGCTTGACCGGGGGTATGAACCTTCGCTAGTCTCTATGCAAGGACTCGGGTACAAGGAACTGATTCCCTACCTGTACGGGGAGATCACGCTTGAGAAGGCGATCAACGATATCCAAAAGCGTACAAGAAATTTTGCAAAACGGCAGCTTTCGTGGTTCCGCCGTATGCCCGAAATCCAGTGGTTTGACATGACAGATCCGGCAGAACAGCCGAATAACGTGCAAACTATCAAGCAGATATTGGCAGGAAAGTTTCAACAATTGCCGAATATATAACATACAAGTCCTTTTAGGGGGTAGTGTACATGAAACAGACGATCAACATTCAAGATACGTTCTTGAACCATTTGCGGAAAGAAAATATCGCGGTCACCATTTACCTGGTGAACGGTTTTCAATTGCGCGGGTATATTAAAGCGTTCGATAATTTCACTATCGTGATTGATAGCGAAGGTAAGCAACAGTTGGTATACAAGCACGCGATCTCCACTTTCACTCCGCAACGTCCAGTGTCTTTGATGTCACAGGAAAACAACCAACAGTAGTACGTGCACTGCACCCAGCCAGGATACTCGTGATCCTGGCTCTTTTCTTTTTGTGCAAATTCCAAAAAAGGATAAGGAGCAGTTCCTTATCCCGGTTATCGTGCTATGGTGAGGCCGGTTTACGAAACGGGTTTTTTCGCACGGATCATGAACGTATAGCAGAGAATTGAACCGATGGTAGCACAAGTAATAACAATGCCCATGGGAACTGCAGTCTGGTTTCCGGCGATACCGACGAGCGGTGCCACAATTCCTCCACTAATGAAGGAGAGCAAGCCTTGAAGAGCAGAGGCGCTTCCTGCTGCTTTGCTTTGATTTTGCATAGCCAATGAAAAGCCAGTTGCACCCACGATTCCGACACTCGATACAACAAAAAAGAGAGGAATCAGGACTGCAACGAGTCCAGCGTCCAAAAGAATCATGAAAAGAAGTGCGATGCCTCCAATTGCGGCCATGGAAATTCCGAACACAAACAGAGTCGTTTCCTTTACTTTCCCTGCCAGCTTGCCTGTTATTTGACTGGCAAGGATAATACCGACCCCATTTGTAGCAAAAATCAAACTAAAGCCCTGTGGGGACACGCCAAAGATTTGCTGAAAGACAAAGGGAGAACCGGAAATATAGGCGAACATGGCAGCGGTTACGAGACCTTGAGAAAGCGCGTATCCCATAAACACACGATCCTTGAACAAATTGGAAAAGGTAGCGAGCGTATTGCCAAGTCCCGCCTTGGAGCGTCTATCTGACGGCAGTGTTTCAGGCAGACCCAATAAAACCGTAAAAAACATAATGACTCCGATTAACCCCAGCACGACAAAGACACCATGCCAAGTCGTTACCTGCAACAGCTGCCCTCCTGCAATGGGTGCTGCAATCGGGGCAATACCGTTAATCAACATCAATAGAGCAAAGAACTTGGTTAACTCCGTTCCTGAATACAAGTCCCGGACAGTTGCTCGGGCAATTACGATTCCTGCTGATCCTGCCATCCCTTGAACAAACCGTAAGAGTACGAAGGTCCAAATGGAGGGGGCGATCGCGCATAAAAAGGATGATACGGCGTACAAAATGAGCCCGATGAGCAGAGGCATACGCCTTCCCCGAACATCGCTGAGTGGTCCAGCGAACAATTGTCCGACTGACAGGCCGATCAGACAAGCGGTTAGACTGAGCTGGGCCATGGAGGTCGTCGTTTGCAAATCTCCTTCCAGCATCGGCAGGGCAGGCAAGTACATATCGAGTGAGAGTGGTCCAAAAGCCGAAAGAGAGCCCAAGATAATGGCCATCCAGAGCCTGCGCGATTTGTTCCCCGCAAGTGACGTTGAATCTAATTCTCTGGCAAGATTACTCAAATGGTTCTTCCATCCTTTCTTTCAAGAACCAAAGAATCGACTATTTCTTTGGTTCGGGTGGTTGCGGGTTGTTTTTCAAATAAAACGTCTGCATATTTGTATGCATCCGATCAAGCATCCCGGCAAGTACTTGTTTTTCCTCGGAGGTGAAACCTTCGTAACATTGAATTTCCAATACGCGCAATGCTTCCTTCACTGCTTGACTGGCAATACGCCCCTTGTCTGTCAAAAACACACGGGAAATTCGTTGATCTCGCTCATCAGGCTTGCGAACAACGAGACCGGACTTTTCCATGCGATTAATCATCACGGTCAAAGTCGCAGGCTTTACCGAGATGCGCCGGGCAAGCTCTTTTTGAATTAACCCATCAGTTTTTTCCAAACGCATAAGCAGGATAGGCTGACCAGGATAGACGTCGTATTCTTGAATCAGAAATTCAACATTTGCGCGATGAAGCTTCATGACGTGACCCATCGTATGAGTCAAAGCGTGAGAGTAATCAAATTCCACAGTTGTACCTCCGGTTTGTTAGCTGGCTAACTAAGCGTTAATGTAAATGAATCTCAATCGAGTGTCAATACTTTCGAATGTACTCCATTGTGTAAAAAAGGGAGGAGATTCGCAGCATTATGTAGAAGAACTTCTGATCTTCCAGTCAATACTGGTGAAAGGCTTTAGGTGAGAATGATGATGATCATGAATGAAAAAATAAAGGCTGAAGAGGTTCAGCTCACAAGTATAAATGGAGAAGACCTAGGCATTGTTGCAACGAAAAAAGCATTGCAGATGGCTAAGGAGCTTCGAGTGGATCTGGTATGTACCTCGCTTCTTAGCAGTCCTCCTTTGTGCCAATTAGTAGGTAGCTCCGATTATATACAACAAGTTGAAAAAGAGAGCTCGAAAAATAGAAAAGCGGAAAAGGGTGCAAAGGTAAAAGAGATCCGTCTAAGTGCGTTTATCGAGGATCATGATTATGATACCAAAAAACGACAAGCGGAGCGTATACTTTCCTCAGGAGATTGTGTTCATTTAATTGTTCGGTTGGAAAAAAAGGAAAGCAAAGAAGCGAAGGCGCTGGTAGAACAGCTTGTACGTGATTTGGCCCATTGCTCAAAACAGGATAAAGGTATCCAGGTAAGCGGCAAGCAGGTCATGGCTGTACTACTGCCGAACTAGAGGAGCTACCGATGATAAGCCGACTGGAGAAAAGAGAGTGAATTCATGCCGTTTACATTTGCCCATCCTGCCATTGTGCTTCCTTTGCGAAGGAGTAAGTGGTTTTCTTTTACGGCACTCGTCTTTGGCAGCATGGCTCCTGATTTTGAGTACTTTTTTCGAATGCAGCCCTACAGTGCGTATAGCCACACGATGTGGGGACTGCTATGGTTTGATGTACCGCTCGTTTTGCTTCTAGCTCTGCTCTATCATGGAATCGTGAAAAGACCGTTGATTGCTTGCTTGCCAGAATGGATCGGCAGGGGATTGTCCGCAACATTAACGACACATTGGAACTGGCGTACGTGGAAATCTATTTTCATAAATGGATACTCTGGACTTATCGGGAGCTTCAGCCACGTTCTCTGGGATGCTTTCACACATCAGGGTGCTTACTTTGTTGAAAGAATTTGGTTTTTACAGCTGCCCATTACACTCGGCGGAGTGGTAATCCCGGTGTTCAAGCTGTTACAGCATGGGAGCACGAGTCTTGGGTTTTTGGCGATTGGGTATGTCATATGGAAAGAAGGACGAGCTTTGCCGTTATCCGCCTTGAAGCCACTAGTAAATATAAAGACGAAATGGCTATTTTGGATCGGGGCAGCTCTTATCGGTATGCTGGGAGCAGCGCTATACTCTGCAATTGTCAAAGGCACGTTACTTACACTGCCTCTCGTACACGTCGTCCCCTTTTTATCAGGAAGCTTGGTTGGACTCGTCATCATGAGCTGGTGGCTACATACAACAAAAATCCCTCCAAAGTGAGGGATTTTATCATGTGTGGGATCAGCTTTCTCATTAAAGAGCGAAGTCTTCGTATTTTAACGTAACCAGATCGTCACGGGTTGGTTCCGTGATTCTTAGCATTCTTACCGCCTGTACACGGATTGCTTTTTCAATGCTATTCCTCACAAACCTGGCATTACTGAAATTTTCACGAAAAGGATCATGCAGGGCAGCGACAAGTCTTCTTCGTAATTTTTCGATTGCTTCTTTGGAGAGTTCGTATTCTTTGTTTTTTGCCATGATGTTTGCGATTTCGATCAGTTCTTCCACATCATAGTCAGTGAATGTGATGTGTACGGGAAACCGGGACGGCATCCCGGGATTCAGCTCAAGAAAGGAATCCATTTCATCATTGTACCCTGCAATAATGCAAACGAAATCGTTGCCTAAATCTTCAAGGGATTTCGTCAAACAGTCAATCGCTTCCTTCCCGAAATCTTTTTCCCCGCCACGTGCGAGCGAGTACGCTTCATCAATGAACAAAATACCGCCTAGCGCTTTTTTGACCAGATCACGTGTTTTTTGTGCTGTGTGTCCGATAAACTCTCCAACTAAATCCGCTCGCTCAACCTCGATCATGTGACCTTTCGACAAGATGCCCATTTCACGGAGTATTTTCCCAAATAAACGGGCTACAGTAGTCTTTCCTGTGCCCGGATTCCCTTTAAAGACCATATGAAAAACTTGTTTTTCCATCTTCAAACCATGCTTCTCACGCTCTTGATTCATTTTCATTAACGCGTAGATTTCGTAAATCGTTTTTTTCGCTTCGTGTAAACCGATCAAGCCCTCTAACTCATCAAAGACAGTCGCCAAGTTGGCATTTGCTGTAGCGCGCACTATTTCAGCCAAAGTATGTGGTTGCTTCACGCTTGGAGGGCGATTGAAGACGACTTGAATTCGATTTGGGCTGCTAGAGGATTCGTTTACATCGGCTGCAGAGCTCATCCCTGTTTGCTTCACATGCGTCACCTGCCTTGACCATCATACAAAAGTATACTCAACCAAGAATCAAAACCTGCCTATTTTTCAAAATCAGATGAAGTCGATTCTTGGTGAAATATGGCATGAAGGATATAGAGAATCGGCAGTGTAAATGTTACAATTGTCCTATAAATATATTCTATCGGGAGAGGCATATGAAACTGTTTCTATTTTTCCTTTTTTCATCGTTAGAGTACATATCCATCTTTTTATTGATGCTTATTCTCTTTAGACAGAAAATTCGCATTCACTTTGGGAAAATTGCGTTTTTATGCGTTTTTCTAAGCCTAGTCTCGCATTTTATTCGTTATACCCTTCAATTAAATGAATTTGCGATTATTGTACAAATTATTACGATGGTTGCCAGTTTACGATTTTTATGGAACATCCAATGGTTTTATTCCATCGTCATGGCAGTGATTTCTTATTGTGCGTTTTTAGCAATTAATGTACTCACCTTTATTCTCATGAACACTTTTGGTCTAATCCAATTGGATCAGTTACAGGAAGCAGATGGCACCGGATTAGCATATATGGGCTACGTGTTACAAGTTGTTACGGTTTGTATGTGTGCAATCGTTATTGGAATTATCCGATACTTAAATCGAGGGTGGGCATTTATTCCTGACGGGGAAAAGGAAGTCGAATACGGAAAAAAGGAAAATCAACACTTACTGATCGCTTCCTTTATTGCATTCGTTTCATTCGGAAGTATTTTGTTCATTGGTAACATGTGGGGCAACACGACTTTTACCATTTCATTTTTTGTACTAGCGTGTATTTTGGCAACCCTTTTTTATCTAGCAACGAAAAAGGATGAGGCAGAGCGTGATTGAGAGCACGGCCCTGTATATCGCTAAATCGATTAAGAGAGCCAACCCTGAGAAAACGGCAAGCGTTGAGGTCATGCAGTATTCCTTGATTGCGATCATAGGAACAGGATCAGCAATTTTTTTGTCCATCGTCTTTGCTGCTATACTCGGGACAACCGCCCAAACGATTAGTGTACTGGTTTCCTTTATGATATTGAGAGCATTTTCTGGAGGCTATCACTTTGAATCAGCTGAAAAGTGTGCGCTGGTAAGTATCTTTGGTGCCGTAGTTATCCCACTGATTCCGTTGAATGACACGGCAAATGACATTTTGCTGGCAGCAGCGTTAGTCCTGATCCTTCTACTTGCACCAAAGGGGAAAAATCAGTCTAGAATCTTTTTCAGGAAGCATTATCCACTATTAAAGTTGATTTCTCTTATCATTGTCACGGCGAATTATTGGTTTGGCTTGTCAGAAGTCACGCTGTCGTTTTTGGTACAAGCACTCAGCCTGCTCCCTTTTATTTGGAAAGGAGGTGAAAGAAGTGGAGAAACTCGTTAATAAAGCCACGTTGGCATACTATTCGTCCACAGTACTCGCTGCACTGGCTACGGTCATTGTCACGCCATTTTCAGCAGGTCTTTCACATCAACCAGATGCTCCAAAAGAGCTCTATTAAAAATAAACTTTGGGTTGTATTGTGGAGGAACCATGAAAATTCCACTATTCCGTAAGGGATTTGAGGAAGAGGGAATTTACTGGGTAGATTTACCTCAAGAAATCACACACCTTTCTCATTCAAAAAACAAAATAGAAATTCATACGCAAGACGATGTTTATTACATGTTGACCACGCTAGAGGATTGGAAAAAGGTTTTGAAGCCTTATGGCTTTGAGAAATTAGATGTGGGAAACATCGTGAATATGAACAAAGTCGTATCATTTGATGAAAAAGCACAGAAAGTGTACTTTGAAGAAACGCCTAACAAGCAGTCAAAGTTTGCTGACGTTGCTCGCGTTCATATTTCAAAACTAAATCACGTTAAACGATTAAAAAAGTAACATGCTACGTATAGTCGGCATGTTGCTTTTTGTTTTCATAGAAATATCGATTTGTCAAGAAAAATCGAAAATGTTCAATTTGTAAAGAAAGGAAATCTTTGGGATGCTATGATGAATATACTATAAATCGCAAAATAGCCATTCGTAAATCATCCTTGTGAATTTAGGAGAGGATGATTCGGGGATGGCGTGAAGGAAGATGAGTGAACAGTTTGAAATACATGCCTAATTCACTAGAACGATTCTATTTCATACTCATTTGTTTAGTAGGAATCCTAGAACTTTTTTTAATGATTATCGGTGTTATTCAAATCAAATTTCAGATTGAGTTTCTTCATGTTGTGCAAAACGTAAACTTTTTGATGCTGCTGTTTTTTCTCGTCATCGTACTTTTGGTTTCCAAATATGTCATGCTGATTCATCAAGAGGGCCAGGGCAATGAACTCATTGATATAGAACAAGGTTGCAAGGGAAAAGCTACGCAGTTAGAAGGTGCCTCTAGAAGTAATTCGAGCGGGGCACTGAATCCTGCAGTAGCAAATTACTTGCGTTCCAAAATACAGGAGCTTCTTGGAGCGTCGATTGATCATGAGGCTCATGTTATTAAAATCTCTTTAATCCAGAAAGATGGGCAAGAGATAATGACAATGGAAAATATAAATAGGAATGACCAAAATAATGATACACAACACTTATTTTATTTGGGTGTACCAACAGAACCGGGAGAGCGAAGTGGAAGTGCCATACCTGTACTGATGAAATTTGTTGAGCAGAATGTGGGACAAGTCCATATCGTGATTGATAAAGACTTCCGGTAATCGCAATGAAATAAGCAAGTAAGCAAAAGCCCTAATGATTAGGGCGTTTTTGTGTAAAACCGAATGTTTCTTTGTATTTTGTATTTAATGTTTGTGAATAATTGGTAGTTGAGCCAACTGTTAAAAATTTTTCGGAGCTGATACAAGAGTGGATTCTTAATTCTTTTGCAAAAAACGAACAATGCAAATCTGTACATAGGATAAGAGTATGGTGACTCATTTTCGCGAATACCACGGCTATCATGTTACGGCATCCTGATCAGTATTTTAGCTACCATCTGAAATTGTCTGACAGAGTGTGAAGCGATATCGAAATGGGGAAAATGTGGTATGATAAGGGAAGAAAGGGCGTGAATCGGTGAACGATCTGATCAAAACAACAGAAACAGCGATATTGGTCGGTTGTTTTTTGGATAACCGGGATGAAGAGCGAACACGTCTGTCTATGGAAGAACTGCACGAATTGGCAGCAACAGCCGGCGTAGAGGTTCTCGATGTGATTACACAGAACAGGGACAGAGTCGACTCTGCGTGGTACTTAGGAACAGGAAAAATCGATGAAATTGCGGAGCGTGCAGAAGAGCTGGATGTAGACGTCATTATCTTCAACGACGAGCTATCGCCTAGTCAGACACGCAATCTGGATAAGGTATTCGATTGCAAAGTAATTGACAGAACACAACTCATCCTGGATATTTTTGCGGGCCGTGCACAATCGCGTGAAGGGAAAATCCAGGTTGAGCTGGCACAGTATAACTATTTGCTGCCACGTCTTGCCGGACAAGGAAAGCAGCTCTCACGACTGGGTGGTGGAATCGGGACGCGTGGTCCAGGGGAATCCAAGCTGGAGAGCGATCGCCGTCATATCCGCAAACGAATCAGCGAGCTGAAGCAGCAATTAAATGATACGGTAAGAACCAGACAGCTTCATCGAGAGCGTCGGAAGAAAAACAATGTCTTCCAGGTTGCACTGGTAGGCTACACGAATGCCGGGAAGTCTACGATCTTGAATCAACTGACTGGAGCAAACACGCTACAAGAAGACAAATTGTTTGCGACTTTGGACCCGACAACACGTCAGCTTTCCTTGCCAAGTGGTTTGGAAGTGCTTCTGACTGACACGGTAGGCTTTATTCAAGATCTGCCTACAAGCTTGGTTGCGGCATTTCGTTCGACGTTGGAAGGTGTAAAGGAAGCGGATCTAATTCTTCATGTCGTGGATAGCCATCATCCAGACTTGCAGGTTCATATGGAAGTCGTGTACAGGATTTTACGCGAGTTGAAAGCGGAGGAAATTCCACAGCTCGTTGTATTTAACAAAGCGGATATATTGCCTGAAGGAACATACCTTCCGCGGACAGAAGAATCCATCTTGATTTCAGCCATGCGACAAGATGACTTGAGGAAGCTGATGGAGCGGATCGAATCTTTTGCACTGGCTTCTTTCAACGAAATGACGCTAAAGGTTCCTGTGGAGCGGGGAGACATTCTATCGCTTTTGCATCGCGAGGGCGTAGAAATCGATCAACAATTTAATGAAGAGGAAGAATCCTACCGGGTTACGGTACGTGTGAATCGGGATCATCCAATTTATGGGCGGATTGCTCCTTTCCTCCTGGATAAACCAGAGACTGTTGAAGAGAGTTGGTAAGATAACTGATGTTTTCCTTTTTTTCTCATGGAGAAAAGCTTCGTCCACTTGTTATGGAAGTGGAAGCAACCATATCAGAACGACACAGACAGATTGCAGCGATGGTGGACACAAACCAACTAAAAGTGCTGCGTTCATTTCAAAAGCATGAAGTAAATGAATTCCATTTTTCTCCATCTACCGGGTACGGTTATGATGACTCTGGACGTTCCACACTGGAGTCCATCTATGCCGATGTTTTTGGTGGAGAAGCTGCTCTGGTGCGTCCGCACATTATTTCTGGAACACATGCGATCGCGATATCGTTGTTTGGAATTCTGCGTCCAGGAGACGATCTGCTCTACATTACGGGCAAACCGTACGATACATTGGAAGAAGTCGTTGGTGTTCGCGGCGAAGGTCAAGGGTCGCTCAAGGATTATGGGATCGGTTACAGCTATGTGCCGCTTACGCCAGAGGGTGATATTGATTTCATCGCCGTAGCGGAAGCCATCACGGAAAAGACAAAAGTAATCGGAATTCAGCGCTCACGCGGCTATGCTGATCGTCCGTCCTTTACGATCCAGAAGATCCAAGAAATGATTCGGATGGTCAAAGAAATGAAGCCTGAACTGATTGTGTTCGTCGACAACTGCTATGGGGAGTTTACCGAGGAGTACGAACCTCTGCATGTTGGCGCGGATATTATGGCAGGCTCATTAATCAAAAACCCGGGTGGCGGACTTGTCAAAACGGGTGGGTACATTGTAGGTCGTCAAGATTTAGTTCAACTGGCATCTTATCGGATGGCAGCACCTGGGATCGGGGCAGAGGGCGGAGCTTCCCTATACTCGCTTTTAGAAATGTATCAAGGCTTTTTCCTCGCTCCTCACGTAGTGGGCGAAGCCTTGAAGGGAGCTGTATTTTCTTCAGCGCTGCTGGAGCGTCTTGGCTTCCGAACCAACCCGCTTTGGCATGAACCACGTACCGATTTGATCCAATCCGTTGAATTCGGTTCGGCTGAACGACTGATTGCTTTTTGCCAGGGGATTCAAAAATCAGCACCAGTGGACTCCCACGTAACTCCGTATCCTAGTGAAATGCCAGGATATGCGGACCCTGTCATCATGGCTGCCGGAACCTTCATCCAAGGGGCAAGCATCGAGTTTTCGGCAGATGGTCCCATTCGCCCGCCTTACTTGGGATTTGTCCAGGGTGGTTTAACGTACTCGCACGTAAAAGTGGGAATCATTACAGCTCTTAATGGCATGCTGGAAAAAGGATTACTACACTTGCCAGGTGAGCAGTAAAACAGCAAATCAAACAGTGATTATCCCACGGTCTGAACGGATAGTCACTGTTTTTTTGTGCAATCGTACTGGATAAAGTTCTGTTCCAAATATAAGTACAGCCTCGGTTTCCGCCAAAAGGCATGGCGAATCCGTAGTTTCTAGTTCGAAGGTACATTTTCATGTAATATTTTATAACATCCGTTGACAGGGATTTATGTTTTGAATAGAATAAGGCATGAGGAACACGATAGAGGAGGGACGAGTCATGGGTGATGATACTCGCCGTAATATGGCCCTCTTTCCCATTGGGATCGTCATGAAATTGACGGATCTAACTGCGAGGCAGATACGCTACTACGAACAAAACGACCTCATTCAACCAGCCCGCACCGAAGGGAAGCAGAGGCTTTTTTCCTTCAATGATGTAGATCGTTTGCTGGAGATTAAGGCACTGATTGAAAAAGGGCTGAATATTGCAGGCATCAAGCAAGTACTGCAATTGAACGAACCTACACCGGTACAGACAGAGATTACAACCACGTCTGAGACCAAACGAAAAGAGATGTCTGATAAGGACCTACATCAGCTCCTAAGGCAACAGATCATGTATCGCAATGCTTCTCGTCATGGCGAGGGTGCATTGATACGTGGAGAGCTTTCGCGCTTCTTCCACTGATATAAAGCCGTTATAGAGACAGGAGGAGAGAAATTTGAGCAAGTTTACAAGAGAAGACATTATGCGTTTGGCACAAGAAGAGGACGTAAGGTACATCCGACTTCAGTTTACCGATTTGCTCGGGGTGATTAAGAACGTTGAAATTCCTTCTTCCCAACTTCCTAAAGCACTCGACAACAAGATGATGTTCGACGGTTCTTCTATTGAAGGTTTCGTACGCATCGAGGAATCCGATATGTATTTGGTGCCGGATCTGGATACGTGGGTTGTCTTCCCTTGGGGTAATGAGCATGGCAAAGTTGCGCGCTTGATCTGTGATATATACAATCCAGACGGCACACCATTCGAGGGAGACCCGCGCTATATTTTGAAGCGTGCTTTGAAAGAAGCAGAAGCAATGGGCTACTCCGCGTTTAACGTAGGTCCAGAGCCTGAATTCTTCCTGTTCAAGCTGGACGAAAAAGGCGAACCGACTCTGGATCTGAATGACCAAGGTGGATACTTTGACTTCGCACCACTCGACCTCGGTGAAAACTGCCGTCGCGATATCGTTTTGACACTGGAGAAAATGGGCTTTGAAATCGAAGCTTCCCACCATGAAGTAGCTCCAGGTCAACACGAGATCGATTTCAAATACGCGAACGCTTTGCATGCTGCTGACCAGATCTTGACTTTCAAGCTGGTTGTAAAAACAATTGCTCATAAACATGGTTTGCACGCGACATTCATGCCAAAACCACTGTACGGTGTAGCAGGCTCCGGAATGCACGCGAACCAATCTCTCTTCCGTGGTAACCAAAACGTATTCTTCGACGAGTCTGATGAACTCGGCTTGAGTGAAACTGCGAAGCACTACCTGGCTGGTATTTTGCTGCACGCTCGTGGATTTACTGCCATCACGAATCCATTGGTAAACTCGTACAAGCGTCTCGTTCCTGGATACGAAGCACCTTGCTACGTAGCTTGGTCTGCTAAAAACCGTTCTCCATTGATTCGTATTCCGTCTTCTCGCGGTGTAAGCACGCGTATTGAAGTACGTAGCCCAGACCCGGCTACAAACCCATACCTCGCTTTGGCAGTTATGCTGAAAGCAGGTTTGGACGGAATCAAAAACAAATTGTCAGCACCACCTGCGATCGATCGTAACATCTACGTGATGAACGAAGAAGAACGTGAAGAAAACGGAATTTCCAGCTTGCCAGCTACCTTGAAGGAAGCAATTGAATGCCTCAAGGCAGACTCTGTCATTTGCGAAGCTCTGGGTGAACACGCTCTGATCCACTTCATCGAAGCAAAAGAAATTGAGTGGGATATGTTCCGCACACGCGTCCATGATTGGGAGCGCGAGCAGTACATGAGCACTTACTAATAAGCGTTTACCCCTTGTGCCACTTGGTGCGAGGGGTTTTCTCTTTTTGTGGGTGAGGTCAAACAAATAACAATCACTTTGGTCGCACCCACAAAATTTTTCGCTTTTTTGACAATTATAGAGGTTGAGTGAGGATTTGGAAAGCGGGTAACAAAACATACGATTTGTAAAACAGGAATTGAAACAGCATGCACCGAAAATGGGAGTGCCCGTTTCCGGCTACTCCTGGAATCCAAAACGTGTAATATTAAACCAATCTCATTGGACTGTAGTTGATGTGTACAACACAAAATTTAAGATCCGGATTAAGAACAGAGTGCAAAAAGAGGCGACTGCAAAATACAAAGCTGTTCGTCCGACCTTTTTGACTTGCTGATCTTGATTAAACAAGGAAACGAGCCAAATGATCAGTCCGATGGGAAAGAAAATAAAGCTAAAAATAAACAATTGCTTTCTCAATTTTTTTCATAGGATTTCTTTTATTATTTTACAATATTTAGATTTATTTAACAAATCATTACGTGTGGTAATGGTTGTAAAATTCTCGGTTTTAGCGCCAAAAATTATTTCTGAGGTGATGAGGATGAACAAGATGGACAAAGCAAAAAAGTACATCAGCAGTTGGAGGCCACAAGGTAAGCTTTTGAGAGAAATTGAATATGCCAACCAGCAAATGTCGTTTTCATGAAAGGAGAGATTATCGTGAATTGTACATTTTGCGATGAGAAGATCCTGGCGGACAAGCCTGAATGGATCCTAGTAAGTAAGAAGCCATCCGTTGAACACTTCTGCTGTCTGGGATGCTTAGCAGGGCATGTGGATGAGCTGGCGATGGAGGAAGAAGAGAAAACTGGTTTGGTCAGTTGAAATCGGTGTGCTTAGTAGAGGAAGGTGAGGAGGAATTTCCATTGCTTGTAGCGCGTCCTTGAGGTAGCTAACCTCCAGGGTATTGCGTAATAAAACGACTTTTCCATTTTGAATACCTCCTTTTTCAAGGAGTATAGCGTGGGAAGATGGGACAAGAAAAGGACCCACCCTATAGCACATTCACTAAGGGTGGGAATTGCAAGCGTTACCCTAGCTATGGCTCACTCTTCAGGGATTCAATCCAATCAGCATGACACGTTTCGCATAATAGCTCATCGCGATCCTGCTTCCCTTGGAAAAACGTGATTTGGCGGACGCTGTCGGTTTCACTTTCACAGTAATAACAGCGATATTTCCCCAATTCGTTCCCTCCTTGAAGAGTTTTTCAAGAGTAACGATAGTTATCCTCTCCATCTATGGTGTTATCTAACACTAGGGTTTTTTCAAATTATCACAAGCTCAATTATGTTAAATAAAAACCTATGAGAATAAAAGCTGTCACACTAAATAAAATACAAGCTCCAACTATGTTTAATACTACATTTTCTTTTTTAACTATCGACCATATGGTCCTAAAAAGTGCGAAGAGACAGGCGGATAATGAAACAATTTGTATCCAGTTCATAAATAACAACTCGCTTGCTCGATAACCAAGTAGTACCACATTAACTTCAAGAGATCTTTAACAGGTTGCTCAGTATGTTAGGAAACTAGCTTGACATGGAAAGGAATGTGAATCAAAAAACTATCCATGCAATCAAGAGAGAACCAATCCATAACTTTGATTCGTAATCTTCACCTTTGACGATTTTTTTAATAATCGTTGTGAGGTTTACAAAAAACCAAATAGCCAAAATCGGATTTAAGTAAAACGCAGAAACTGCAATGAAAGTTTCCATAGAAATTCACCTCATCCAAATTATACTACATGGGTTGATGGGATTATCAAAAAGTGTAGTAAGACAAGACTCACACAAGGCTTGCTGGATTTAGTGGCTCCTGGTGTAGACGTGATCCAGCACTTAACAAAACGGTAATTGGGTAAAGAAAAACCCTCGGTAAAACCCGAGGGCAGTTGATGGACTTACTGGTTAAATATATTACTACTGGCAATATTAGAGGTTCCATGATACTTGCCACCTTCGACAATCATTTGGAAGTAGTACTTTCCTGATGCATGATCTGGTAGCCGCATGTTTAAAAAATTTGTTGTTGAAGTAACTGTCCTATCTACCCAAGCATCTACCCATGTCGTTTGGTTAGTCGAGTATTGAAATGTTACCGAATTTGCTCCTGATGGTGCAGAAAAGGTTAAAGAGACATATACGGAGCCATCATCAAACTTCGTTACTCCATAGGTACGCAAATCTGCTATGGGTACTGGTGTTTCGCTATTCTCGGCTTAGTCCCTTCTCTTTGTGAGGAATTCGCTCGAGCCTACACCGTGCAGGCGACTTTCATCGCACACGGCGTTCCATCAACGGATAAGAATTTTTACAACGGGCACGTAAATCCTACGCCACAATTTCATTTTTGTCTGCTAACGAAAGTTAACTCTTTCTATGGGCTGTGGACCTATTTGAACAAAACACACGATTTGATAAATAGTGGGGCGACAGTTGTGGCAGGGGGCGAGGATTCAGTCTTGACAAAAAAATACCCCGGGTCATCCCAAGGGCCGTTGATGGATAATTAGTTTTTAGTAATATCAAGTACCATTTCTTGTTTGTGTGTTGAATCAATAGAAATGAAAAATTTATACGTTCCTGCAGAAGGCATCGTGTAAAATCCCAAGTCAAAAATGATTAACTGTCCTTTATTAAGATTAACATTGGGGATCGTAATTACGGAACCATTAATTTTATCAGTACCAATTTCATAACGATTAGAAGCAATGTAATACAAATCGGTTGCATCTGGAGTAATAACATCATTCAAATCAAAAGTTAGAGTCGCGTTTCTTAATGGCTGAGTGGCGAGAAATTTTGGCATAAAGTATTGGGAGGAGCCTTCAACGAAATGGTAGGGATATTGACCATTTAGATTGTCTTCTAAAGTGAATATTGGATCAGTATAGCTATTCTCAACTTATTCCCTTCTATTGAGGGTTTTCGTTTGAGCCTACACCGCGCGGGCGACTTTCGTCGCACACGGCGTTCCATCAACGGAATAAGAAAGGGGATTTACAACGGGCAAATTAAGCGTACTACAAAAATGTCGATATTTACAGTATTTGAATGCAACATTTGGATCCAAGGGGCGAGGGATTTACAAAACAATCGATGTGATAAATGGATCGGGGGTGACCCATTCATTCAATGTGGTATGCGGATAAAGTCGGTGAAATCTTTGATGTACAGGAAACAGAATGTGATGAATTTTATCAGTCAAAGGTAGACGTTTTGTGGAATGGAATGTTAGTCGATTGCCACATTTATAAGGAAGATTAATCATAGAAACGTAGCGATACTTAACACGACATTACTTATGTATGTCTTATTATTCTCTTCCAATGAGAGGGGAGTTCATGTGTCTCTAAATGTTGATACTTTATTAATTTTGCCTGACTGGGAGTTATGCCCGGTGAAACCTTAAAGGTTAACCTGTCCTTCCCTACAGAAATATGGGGTCCAACAACTGGTGAACATCAACGGTAACTATAAAACTAAAAGAGGAATCAATCCTTTTCGCTAATACAACATCAATCATATACGGATAAACTTGCGGGTTCTCTGTTAACGTTTTTGAATAATATTGGTTAATTGCAGCTTCAATTTGAGGACTTAACATCAACAACAGCATATCGCTGTATATTTCTTCTCTAGTATCATTCAGCACAGACGATCTAGTTTCTGCATGAACTAATCCGCTAAACATAAAAAATGCGAATAGTGTCAGAAGAATACTCTTCATACTCTCACCACCCAAAGAATAGTCCGGTCCATTTTTGTATCCCCTTCATAAGTGGACAGTATACTCTCGGGTAATTGAGAGCTGAAATGAGTAATTTTTGAAAGTTAAAAAGCGCAGACAATTGTTGCCCACGCAAGACACGTAATGGTGTGGGTATCACCTATTTAATAAAGCTTAACGCCACGCCAATGGAATAAGGTACAAGCCATAAAATCCAAACAATCAGGCTGAATTTATGGAACTGTTTGATCTGATTCTCCTTCTTTTTCCATACAACGACATATGCCCATACGGTATGGAAGAACATAAAGATCAGAGCTATCAGTCCAGTAATTCCAAAGCAAATTTAAATTAGGGCTGTCTGCGAGCAATTTCATAAACGTCGTTCCGATGGTATCAAATACTAAACCGAAACCAAAAAAGATAAGGTGCTTAGACTTTAGTTCTCCAGAACGTTTTTCGCTCCATACGCCAATTGTATATGCGATTAGAGCTATAAAACACTCGATAAATATAGGGATAAAAACGAGGACAAAATGTAGGACAAAAACAGGGACGAATTTCGAACGTTTGATCGGTAATCTTGATTCAAGGGCAAGCCGACTATCCCGTATCAATGGCGTACCTGAGCGAATCTATGGATGATGACGAACGTTACCTTACGAGAGGAGGACGTTTTGAGTCTGAACGCGTTAGGCTTGCGATGATCGTAGCAGGGAACATACAATTGCTTTTCGTTGTATACATTGTTGCGGTTTGAACCCTTCCGGGGAGCTTTAGAAAATCGCGATTACTCTGTTGGGATATACCGGACAGGGGATTACATGCGAGTCCTACGGTTCTGGCCCTCGCCCCTTGTCTGGTATTTCTCAGGTCTTATTCAACTCCCAAATTCCGATCAACATCTATCCTTTGCATGTGTGCTTCGAGTTTATTCGGATGACACGACACAGTGGATGGACAGGAAGGTGGGTTGAGAGAAGACTGCGAAAACTCCGGCAAGTAAGAAGCAAGCATCGAATCAACAAAGTGTGCAATTTGTGGAGTTATTTGATCATGAGATTCATGCCGTAACGAAGAAGGTGGAGGAGTAATTCACCAAAATAATGAGTGATTGTCGTAACATTGACGTCGGTGTTGGCTTTCGTGCTATCTCTATCTATTTCGATTAGATCAGCCTTTGCCTCTATTAGTGGGACTGTTCGACTGCAAAAATTTACGGATAATACCCCAGTGAATGTATCAGTTGTTGCATACACAAGATAGGGGGTCATCTCTTTAAAATTATACATGCATGAACTAAAACCAGTGAATACAGTGATTTCTGTTCCAGTAGCCTCTTTAAAATTCTTATTGATTTGGAAAGTAACTTCATATCCTGAATCTGCTTTTTCGATCTTGTTTACGGTTCCGATAAATACTGCTGTTGATTTATTGAGAGCTTCAGTGGGAGATAGATCGGAACCACAAGAGCAAGCAAACGATGGCACAGGAAATAAAAAGAAGGGTAGGAGAATAAGGAGCATGACAAAAAAACTCTTATTTTTCAATACATTCATAGTTATCACCTCATCAATATGACGATGCAAGTGTTGGAATGGTTACCTATATTTAGGAAAAATATGGCTCCTTATCACACTGTACAGAGAGACAAGTCCAAGGCAAGCGTCGAATGTTACTGGTTTTCTGCTGGTTTTCTACCTGCAAAGGTGTGAGTTCAATCCCAGATTTATGTTTCAAATACTACATACAATAAAATGATTATTCCTTGAAGTAAATACAAAATTTAACACGCCGTGATATGTTAATAGGGAGGGTGGGGATGGTGGGTTTCCTGGCAAATCAGGCCGTCAAAAGTGGGTAACGGTGGACCAACTGCGCCTAGCTTGTAAAAAACTTCTACGAATCCTTTCAGAGAAATCACACCCGAAGAATTCAAGCAAATTACCACACAAGATTTCTAAAGTGTTGAAATGAATTAACTTTCGATAGGTTACCAGTGAGAGAAGCTTAGTTAACATAAAGGTGCCCGTTGTAATTATCTTTATTACCGTTGATGGAACGCCGTGTGCGATGAAAGTCGCCCGCACGGTGTAGGCTCGAATGAAAACCCTCGTTTAGAGAGGGGAATAAGTCGAGAATAGCGTTGTCCCAATTTCAGATTTGAAGGTAGATGGAGCATCAGTATCAGGTGTTGTCCTTAGTTTCAGTAAAGCTGAGGGTGCGACAAGAGTAGTTTTGATGCAGTCAATTGATGGGGGAAATAACTGGTCGCCAGCAAATGTGAATGTAAACAAAAATTCTTTACTTGCAATGGTGTTTGGTTTATCACCAGGTACGACATATCATTTCCAGTTAATTGTTACAGGTGGTAGTCGAGCTGGGGAATCGAACGTTGTTACAGTGTCCATTTAGTGGTAAGGGTGAATCAGGTTTAAAAGCGATTGACAGTTTAGCCAAAGGGATTGCAAAACGATCCTGACAAATGGAAACAGCGACTAATAGACGACCCGAAAGGTGTTCTGGAAGAATTGCTGTGGCTGATGTTTCCGCTGCTTGATTGTACAACAGATAACATGCTGTAACAGTAAAAATGCCCTCCTTCGCTTAAATCAGGGGAGGGCATTTTTTTAGAGAGGAAAAAGAATGGGGTTGTTATTCCCTTGCATTATAAAGCTGATTTATTTGGTAGCTACAGTGTATTTAGTTAACCTGATCAAAGAACAACAGCGGCAATCTAAGAAGAAAAAATTCCTAGACTGTCGCTGTTTTTGTCAGAACTCCTATGGTTACACTGCTATGGTTTCTTCCTGGGGTTTATCGTCACGAATGACTAATAGCACCCCAATAAAAATGAATGTTGTACCCATCCAAAAAGACAAACCAATCTGTTCGCCTAGTAATAACCAACCTAAAAAAGTACCAACTATCGGCTGGAAAAAGAAAAATAACCCGCCACCCCATATAGAAGGTTGCATTATCGCTTGAAAATCAAGCGTAGTTAATCTCCCAAGTGTAAAAGGCGTTAGAATGATAACAGCAACAAGGATACTGTAGCTTGTTACGACAATTTGCGAATACTGCCCTGGTACACGTTTTACAAGAACAGACATAAGTGACCACGTTAGTGCTGCGATAATCAGAGATATGCCACCTAACTGATTTGCGGTATCGATTTGAGCAGTTCCGACAGTCGTTGATGTAATAATGGCTCCCATTTGTGCAGAGGAAAGCATCGTTCCACCTCTTGTGTTACGATGGAAATCGTATTTCCAATCAACCCAATTAAAATGATTAAAAGCCAGTCACGTTTTTCAATACGCCATGATCGTCTTGTTGTGACTCCGATAATAAGTAATGCTAAAAGAGCAATTACATAACGAAGGTATTTTTCATTGTTGCCCTCCGTTTTATAGACAATTAAAAAGTGGCGAATACATCATTAGCCATTCATCTTCTTTCAAAGCTGTATAATATTTTAGAACAAACTAGCTTTATCAGACACACAAATTTAAACTAATATTATGTTCACTGACACACAGCTTTTTCTTTGAACAGCTTTTTAATCATTGAGAATACATCGAATGTCGTCTGCTGGTAAACCTTGTTGTATGCATATTTCTTAGGACTACACAGTCAGCCTCTCTGTGACTCAGCCCGTCAGTTTCGCCCTATCTGTGACATGGTGGAAGCCAGTAAAAGAGGAGCTGGGCTGCGCATGTAGCATGTGGGGCATGGTGAAGTGGATCGATCAAAATGGAAGGCAGGTAAAACTGGTTAGTGATGAGGATGTCCAATGGATTCTTATGGATAGTATAATTAATGTTAAAGGCTAGGAGGTAGTATCATGGCAAAGGCAAATACACCAAAACGCCCTACAAGGGATGAATTTGAATTAGAGGACTTAGGGAATCAGCTAGTGGAAGCAAAAGAGGACGGAGACGAGAGGGCGTTAACGGTCTGGGGCATGACAGAGAAAGTATTTGGACGGATCACAACACTCGATTCACGGACGAGATTAGTCCATGTAGAGGAAGATGGAGTAACAAGGAAAATTCCCTTTTTGGATATTATGAAAGTTAACTATGAGTAAAAGAAAGCCTCAGCAGTGAATACCGAGGCTTTTGTTTCGGCAACCGGGAGAGTAGAAATCTTAATTTAATATCCTCTCCCTTGATGTTCCGGAGCGAGGGTAAATCTAATTTGCACGATTCTAGGTTCATCTAACAGAGCATGAATAGCGCAATCCCCAATTAATTCATTTGAATGAGCTAGAGCAATGGCGAACTGAAACCAGGTGCCAGGTTGATTGGGCGCGTGTGCAATTTGTTTGTTAACGAATGACTCTGCCCCATTCAAAGACTGTTCCCTTAGGTAATCCTAGGGGACTTTTTTACAGCTTTATTTGGACTCTTGAACTCATTCCTGTTAAGTCCCGTTGTTGAAGTGGGAAAAATACTGGAAAATGCCGATGATAGCAATGAAGAACAAGACGGCCGACACAATACGTACCATATCAAAATGAAATTCTGATGGCTCTCCGTGATCCGTTTTTCCCCTCCTTTCTCTAATTCTACTGAACAATTGGAGGATTTTACAAACAAAAACAAAGAGGAATCACCCTCCTCATCACAATTTTGTGACGAAAATAGGTTTTTTTTCCCATGACTCTCTACAGTTCGGATCGAACGGTGTAGTATGAACAGGAGCAAAACGAAAATAGGAAGGTCGATGAAGGAATACACAACCGCGCAGAGAAAATGACAAGGGAGTTCTATATGAAGGGGAATAATCAGATAGCAGTTGTCAATCATCTTGTAGAGCTACGAAACCGAATCATCTGGGTAATCATCGCATTTGTTCTTATGTTTGGGGTCGGTCTATTTATTGCTGGCCCAATTATCGAGTACTTGAAACTCAATCCGATCGCTGAGGGCGTACCAATCATTTCCTTACATCCTTCAGATGCATTGCGCGTGTACATGCAGTTTGCAGCTTTGGTTGGTGGTGTTGGTGCCTTGCCGGTCGCTCTGTATCATATATGGCGATTTGTTTCTGTACGTTTAAGTGCACGTGAACGAAGGGTGACCCTTTACTTCATTCCGGCGGCATTTTTTCTGTTTGTGATAGGAATTTTGTTCGGGTATTTTATTATTTTTTCGATGATGATGCAGTTTTTGGCAGATCTCTCAAAAAGTATGGGAATTACGACAAAATACGGAATCGGGTCATACTTTGATTTTATGTTTCAATTGGTAGTTCCGATTGGAGCGTTGTTCGAGCTTCCGATTGTGGTTATCTTCCTGACTCGATTGCGAATATTGAATCCGAAAATTCTCTCGAAGATGCGCCGTTTTGCTTATTTTGGAATTGTGGTTGTTACCTTCATTTTGACACCACCAGAGCTTTTAACGGAAATACTTGTGACGATTCCTCTGTTGCTATTGTATGAGCTGAGCGTATGGCTCTCGAAGGTCATCTACCACAAGCAACAAAGTGAGGATGCAAGACGAGAGCAAGAGCAGGCTGTCACATCGTAATAGAAAGCAACGAGTACCATGGAGCTGCCAATGCAGCTTCTTTTTTGTTGCTCGTAAAGCATAATTGGAAATGATTGTGTAATTCACACGACCTTCTGTTAAAATATGGTTATTCTATTTGGGAAGGTGAAGCAATCTGAGTACAGTAACGCTGCCTGCATGGTTTTGGATTTCGTATTACTTGATTCTGCTTCTTACCTTTGTTGCCTCCATTGGTTGCCTTTTCCGTAAAAGAATGATTCGCTTTTCTCTCCTCACTGCTATGTTTGCTATTACAGTTCCAGTTGTCAGTCTGTTGAATAGTATCGGGAGACAAGAAGGGAAAAATGAGTTTGAGCACCTGATACAACAATTGGCGAACATGGAAATGTGGTCGATTTATGTATGGATCGGCTATGCATGTATTCTGCTCTGGTGGGTTTACCTTTTCAAAAATAACAAAAATGCGAAGGCAATAGAAAGCAGCTGACAGAGACAGGAGGAACAAGATTGAAGAACAAACGAGTCAAGCTTGCTCTCTTATTGCTGGTCGGTGCACTCCCGTTTTTCATATCTGAATACCAAGCTTCGTTTTCTCATCCAATAGATGCACTCATGAATGTAAGCCTGAAACAAACAGATGAGCTCTATCAGGTGAAGCAAGTGATTGTATCATCGAAAAGAAATGATGAGGTCATTTTCTTTTATCTAAATAAGGATGAATCAATTACAGCTGCTTTCGTTTCCAAAGGCTTGTTCGGCTGGAAGAGCGGACTTCAGGTCACTGGTTCATCGAGCAAAATCTCGAATGTGGAAACAAACCGATTCGCTACAAGTCATTTATCTGTTTCAAATCGTGTAAAATTTGGTTTAATAGCTTCGAACGACATTACAGATATCCGTGTGGATGAGGAGCAAGCTACTATTTTACCACTTGATTTTTATGTCAGCAGCAGCTCTCCTGAGAAAAAAATCAAATTGTGGTATGCCATCTCCGATGAATTTAGCCAGAATAGCAAGCCGGAATTTATCAACGCGCAGGGCGAAATTATGGTTGATTAAGAAGACTTGATGCGCAGCATTGACGATTGGGAAACGAGGGGAAGTGATTAAATGCTTATTCATGTCGATGTGGTTTATGTCCTACTCTATGATCAGGAAACAGACAAAGTCCTTGCTGTGCACAATGAACAGTTTTGGAGTCTTCCAGGTGGCAAGAGAGAGCAAGGCGAAATGCTGAAGGATGCGGCAATACGTGAAGTAAGAGAAGAAACAGGACTGGACGCTCGTGTTTATGATATTGTCCATGTCAGTGAAAAAGTCATCAACGACCATCACGCGACCTTTCTTACGTTTCGAGGAGAGATAACAGGGGGGAGTAATAGGAACAACAGACTCAGAGATTCGAGAGATAAAATGGCTGACCCTCACTGAGGTAGAGGAACTGATGCCCTATTTGGGCAAGGTTCGTGAGCTTTTGAAAAACCATGCCGATTACAGAGTGGAAATGTAGGTAATAAGCATTCAAGAACCAATACAAAAAACCTCGTGACCCGAGTAAAAGTCTACGAGGTTTTTGTTTTTCCAAAACGCGCAAACAGCTCTGAATCGGAATGGGTTTCCAGGTCTAAGAGAGCTTGATAAGGATCGTCACCTGGTATTTGAAAATAACGGGTAAACGCTGGTTCCGTTTTCGTTCCTTGCTCTTTTAAGAGTCGAATATCACGATAAGCGTCCTGACCACCTACTGTCAATAAACGTGCTTCCATATCCATGTGGCGATACGCATTTTGCTTGATGACGGGAACGGGCTGGGCGAATATTTCAAAGAAAAAACCAGTGGCATAAAAAGAAATGACGCTTGTCTGGATGTCCGAGACGATCAGGCTCATCTCCGTGTAATCTTTATGGCCTCCAAAATTCGCGCGTACTTTTGATTCCAAGTGATCGAGATCATGACATTCACAAATAATATCAAGATCACTGCCTGAAACATCAATGTCTAAAGGAATCGTACCGGCGAGCACCGGAGTGTAGGGTTGAAGAAGCTCCATAATTCTCGTTTCGGTTATCGCATGCCATGCTTGCTGCTGGCGAACAGTACCAGTACGTAAATAAGTAAGATCATGCCAATTTCTCATGAGAGTACCTCCATTTCAACGATTAAAGGAATGGAATGAATCAGGGCAGTGGGGCAGGACAGTTAATTGTAACTGTGTTAGTGATAGAGTGCAACGAATTTACGAGTCACTCGTATATGTAACTGAGAGGAGTGCAGAGAATGGATATTGTTCTATGGATTATTGTCATCGCGTTGTTTGTCTTGAGCATCGCAGGAATTTTCTTGCCTGTACTGCCGGATACGATTTTGCTTTGGGGGGGCTTTTTGCTCTATCACTTTTTCATCGCTGACCCTGGAGCAGGCTTACCCGCTTCGTTTTGGTGGGGGATGGCCGTACTGAGTGTACTTTTGTATGGAGCAGATTTGCTGACCAATATGTTCTTCGTAAAAAAATACGGTGGCTCCAAATGGTCGTCTATGGCTGCTGTGGTAGGAATTATTTTAGGCATCTTCTTATTTCCGCCGTTCGGGATGTTGATCATGCCATTTGTACTGGTCGTATTGGTTGAACTACTGATACAGAAACAGTCCGTAGAAAAAGCGATCAGAGCGGGGTTTGGCTCTTTAATTGGTTTTTTAGGCAGCGCCGTTGTCAAGGTCGTGCTGCAGGTTGCCATGATTATTTGGTTTTTCATTGCAAAGTAGAGATGAGCAGAGGGCTGTAGCTGGTAGTAACGGCATACTAATTCGTTGCAAAAACAAAAAGGACAGCCTCGGCTGCCCTTTTTTTAGTGAATGAGTCTGTACACACCAATGACTTTACCCAGAATGGAAACGTTCTCCAAAATGATCGGCTCCATAGTCGCATTTTCTGGCTGGAGACGGAAGTGATTCTTTTCTTTGAAAAATCTCTTGACCGTCGCTTCGTCCTCTTCCGTCATGGCAACGACGATATCACCGTTATTAGCAACATGCTGCTGACGAACAATGACGTAATCGCCATCCAGAATACCTGCATCAATCATACTATTCCCGGAGATGCGAAGCATGTACACCTTGTCCGATGTCACGATGTTTTCTGGCAGAGGGAAGTACTCTTCTACATCCTCGATCGCCGTAATAGGCAGACCTGCTGTTACTTTACCGATTACTGGTACACGAACTACGGAGTCTTCAAAATTGTCTTGAAAACGATCTTCTTCGGAAAGGAGCTCAATTGCGCGAGGCTTGGTAGGGTCTCTGCGAATAAGTCCTTTCTTTTCAAGGCGTGCCAGATGCCCGTGAACGGTAGAGCTGGAAGCGAGTCCGACAGCTTCACCAATTTCTCGTACAGAAGGTGGATATCCCTTGTCGCGAACTTCTTTTCGAATGAAATCAATTATGGCTTGCTGCCTGCTGGATAATTTCGACATATAAGACACCTCTATTTTCTCGAACATGTTTTCCTATATTATACCATGGGAGCTTGCGTTCGACAAACATAAGTTCGATTATTTTGTTGACATGAACGTATGTTCTCATTTATGATGAAAACAAGAACAAGGAACGTATGTTTGCAGGGGGAGATTATGATGAACGTAATGACCGTACATAACCATTTTGAGGAAAAAGCAGCTCGCCGCGTGCGATTCGGCATAACCAGAGGACAGGCTATTTTATTCTTGGCGACTTTTGCTCTCTTTTTTTACTTACTAACCGAACTGGTGTTTGCTTCTAGCCCGGCAGCAGAGCTTCATATCAAGGAAGTGACGGTTCAATCAGGTGATAGTCTGTGGAGTATCGCTGTTCGTCACCAAGAAGAAGCGAAAATGGATGTAAACGAACTCATCCTCGCGATTAAAAAGGCAAATGATTTACAGGGTGTTCTCATTTATCCTGGTCAAACACTCATCATTCCAGTGTCAGAGTAGCACTCCACTGCTTGCGAGATACCCGTGATATGCTATAATAGAGCAGCATTATTACAGATTGGGAGGAACCAGCATTGGTATCTGACGCAGAAATTAAACGTATTAACGAATTGGCTAAAAAATCACGCGAGGGTGGTTTATCCGACGAAGAAAAGCTGGAACAAAAAGCTCTTCGCCAAAAGTATATTGATGCGGTGAAGCTCTCGCTAAAATCCAATCTAGATTCGATTCGTTATGTGGAAGACCTTGAAGAAAACAATCCAAAACAGTAAGATAACAGGTATGAATACAACAGACATCCTTGCATGACGCCAGGGTGTCTTTTTGTTCCAAACGACTGTTTCGCCGGAGGGAGTGAAAAGGAGGATGGGATGGGTAGCGGTAGCTGTTGGTGGAGCGTTGGGGTCACTTTTTCGTTATGGACTCTCATTACTGGCTAATCAGCCAGGTCTACCACTCGGAACATGGCTTGCCAATGTTCTTGGCTCCTTTTTGATTGGACTACTTTCTGTCTGGGGGAAAGAAAAAGGAATCCTCTCACCAGAGCTGTATTTATTATTTGCAACTGGCGTGATGGGTGGATTCACAACCTTTTCTACATTTTCGCTGGAGGTCGTCTCTTTTTGGGGGGATGGTCAATTCTTCAGAGGAATTGTTTACGTCCTCGTAAGCTTGGTGGTCGGCTTATTTTCTTGTGCAGTTGGAATATGGCTTGCAAGGCAGTTTCAATAATGACTTTGGTAACCAACCGATGATGTGAGAGGGGGGATGGGTATGAGTACCCAACATCGTGAATATGAGCGGGAACAGAACAAATTGGACGAAACAATCGCTGTGATTGAGACGGAAATAACGCAGCTGCGAGAAGAAATTCGTGAAGCGACTGATGACTACGTGAAACAGGTTGTGAACTATAACAAAGCCAAGGACCTGCGTTATCTTGAAGATCATGGTCGTGAGAAGCCGTATTTTGGCCGCGTCGACTTCATGAAGGACGAAGTATATGAGGTAGATCAGGTTTATATCGGAAAACGGGGAATTGTTCGGACCGATACGTTTGATTCGGTTGTTGTCGATTGGCGAGCACCGATTGCCAGCTTATACTACTCTGGTGAAAGCAAGGATGCCTTTTATCGAATGGGTAGAGAAATTGTCCGCGGCGAAGTGACCTTAAAACGGAATTTTGCTATCGACGATGGAAAAATAACAGGAATCTATGACGGTGCCGTGAAAGAGACGATAAACCGTGAGATGGGAGATCCTGATGATTTTTTGCAAGAAGGTTTCATTGATGAGTTTCTGGCAGCCAACTTAAATCAAGCAAACGACAGCAGGCTAAAAGACATCGTAGCAACTATTCAGTCAGAACAAAACGATATCATTCGTGCGGAAAAGGACAGACCTCTCGTCGTTCAAGGGGTAGCAGGAAGCGGGAAAACAACAATCGCCCTTCATCGATTATCGTATCTGATTTATAACTACCAGGATTCGATGATGTCCAAAAAGTTTATGGTATTCGCACCCAACAGGATGTTCTTGGCTTACATATCGGAGGTTTTACCTGAGCTTGGCGTAGATGATGTACAGCAAGCCACTTTTGTCGATTGGGCAGCACGCTTAGTCAAGCCGCTTTTGCCAAAAGGGTGGAGAATTATTAGCCCGGATAAACCCTTGCAACTGTTTTTTGAAGAGGGCCAGGATGAGAGGCAGCAGGAGATAGCGCGGCATCGTTTGCGCTTCAAAGGCTCACTTGCTTGTCGAATCGCTTTGGAAGGATATATCGATCATATAATTGAAACGAGAATTCCATTTAAGAAATTAAGCTTCCTTTACAACAAAACGAAGCAAGTATTTTCTATTCCCGGTGATTTTATTCGTCAAAGCTTCTTGGAGCACTTCTCCAATATGCCATATCATCGGCGCTTGGATGCCCTGCGAAAACATCTCAAGCAAGAAATGAACAAGCTGTTGTTCTCGCATTTGCGTGAGAAGAAAATCGATCTTGATAAGACAGGCTTGGCGAAATTCGAAAAAATGCTGGAGCAAATATTAGATACATATTTGACTTCCTTCCCCCGTTTGGAGACATTCGACGCGTATCGCGAAATGATCAGTAATGAAGAATTGCTTCGCAAGCTGGTGCCGACCGAGATTAGTGACAACATCATACATGATATTGTGGAATCTTCAGAGGCTTTATTCTCCGAGGAGCGTATTGAAGCGGAGGATATCGCGCCACTTCTCTTCTTACATCATTTGATTGAAGGAATGAACAAAGCAGAGCATTTTGATCATACGGTGGTGGACGAAGCCCAAGATTTGAGTGCGCTGGAAGTTGCCGTTATTGCACTCGCAACCAAACGACATTCGTTGACTATTGTGGGTGATATTGCTCAGGGAATTCATAGCTATCGCGGAATTCACGCATGGGAAGAATTGACCCAAGGAATTTTCACAGAGCTTAAGCCTTCCTATTACACGCTTTCACAAAGCTACCGCTCTACGATTGAAATCATGAAGTGTGCCAATGAGGTATTGCGACAGATTGAATTGCCAGAAACTGTTCTCGCAAAACCAGTGCTGCGGCATGGAGAATTGCCGATTATGATAACTCCTGCATCCCGGAGCGAGCTGCATAAAGATATGGCAAGTAGAGTAGAGGGATTTACATCTGAGGGCTTCAAAACGATTGCAATCGTGACAAAAACGATTGGTGCCAGTAAGAAACTGTTTAAAAGCTTACAGGAAACGATTCCGGAACTGACCTTGCTCAGTAGCAAAGACAATCAGTTTCCGGGCGGAGTCACTGTGATGCCGGCGTATTTGACCAAAGGCTTGCAGTTTGATGTCGTTTTTATTGTGGACGTGAATTCGTATCTGGATAACGAATGGGATGCAAAGCTGCTCTATGTTGCGATGACTCGTCCAGTCCATCGCTTGGTCATGAGCCATATGCAGGGAAACGAGCTGCCTCTGTTGCGAGAATTGCCTGGCGAACTATATAAAAGAGAAGAAGCATGACAGAAAACACCCCCTGCTGACACAAGTCGCAGGGGGTGTCGCATTACACTTCTTAGTGATCACCAGTGTTTCCTTTGGAAGGGTTGGTGATTACGAAGCCTTCTTGTGGCAGAAACAGGTAATCGAGGATAATGCCATCGAGGAGAGGCTCGTCCTTTTTCACGATTACATCAATTTCTTTGTCAGTGGAGATTACTTCGTCCTCTTCAGTTGGCTTGTCCAAAGCCAGTCCATAATGAGCGTGATCGCCATGCGCGTGTGTAATGTAAACGCGCAGTTTCAAATCCTTGTCTTCTTCTTGTTCCATAATGGTTGTTAATTGTTTCGCTGCATTGCGCGTAATTTTAACTTTCATGGGGCAAGTCTCCTAACGTATGTAAGTGTCTCTCTTTCATATTAGCAAAGAGGGAAATACAGATGCAATGTTGAAAGTGTTTGATATCTGTATAGAAAAGGGGAGAAAGACGATCATGAAGATAGATTTACGCAGCGATACGGTGACCAAGCCTACCGAAGAGATGATACGGGCGATGGCAGAAGCAGAAGTAGGCGACGATGTTTATCGAGAGGATCCAACCGTCAATCGCTTAGAGAATATAGCTGCAGAGCGTCTCGGCAAAGAGGCCGCCCTTTTCGTTACAAGCGGTACGCAAGGAAACCAGGTAGCTGTTCTCACGCATTGTGTGAATGGGGATGAAGTCATTCTGGAGGCAGACTCTCATCTTTTTTATTATGAAGGGGGAGCTATGTCAGCACTCGCTGGGGTGCAGCCACGAACCATTCCTGGTGTGCGTGGGACGATGCGAGCGGAAGACGTGGAGAAAGCGATTCGCGGCAATAATATTCATTTCCCACGAACGAAGCTGATTTGTCTGGAGAATACGCATAATCGTGCAGGCGGTGCTGTAAGTACAGTTGACCAGATGAAAAGTATTTATGAGGTTGCTCAAAAATATAACGTACCGGTGCATTTGGACGGGGCCAGGCTCTTTAATGCCGCAGTCGCTCTCGGTGTAGATGTGACAAAGCTATGTAGCTATACCGATACAGTTCAAATTTGCTTGTCAAAAGGCTTGAGTGCTCCTGTTGGCTCTATCATCGCCGGAGACCGTGATTTTATTGAGGAAGCCAGATGGTGGAGGAAAAAACTCGGAGGCGGGTTGCGCCAAGTAGGCTACATTGCAGCTCCAGGTATTCTCGCATTGACACAGATGACGAAGCGACTTGATGAGGACCATGAGAGAGCGAGGCAACTTGCAGAAGGCCTTCGTAAGCTGTCTCTACAAGTGGAGCCAGTTGAAACGAACATTGTTTTGGTTTATACCGAGTCGATTTGCGAGTCTGCTGTTGACTTCCTGAAGCGCCTGGAGGGCAAAGGGGTACTAGCTGTTGATTTTGATGAATACGTGATTCGCTTTACAACACATCGGCATATTACGGAAGAGAATGTCACGCGCGTGCTTGAAATCGTGGAGGACCTTCTTGAAGCAGTGGCATCCCCTCAATGAGGGAATTTAAATAAGCGTTCTAAAAATGACCAGTTTGTGTTTCGAAACTGGTCAACTGATTTCAATGACCCGGTCAATTTCCTGGAAATGTTCAAGGATAAAACAGCTGGCGGAAAAGACTTTATATATACATCGATTGAGCGTTAAAAAATGCTGCCCCTGCCTCGTATTTTCATGAGGGAGGGGCTTTTGTGTGCAGTAGCGTGTGTAAATACGAACCTCCAAAGAGATACTATAGCTATCCAACCGAGGGGAAAAGAGGGATCAGATGATATCGGCAAAAGATCGCGAGCGAATTCAGAGCCAGATGAAGCGAGATGAGAGCAGAATCGTCAATATCGTATTGAATGATACACAGCAAGTAGCAGGTGAAATTGACAAAGCCACCCACCAAGGTATTTACATGGTGGATGGCCGTTACTATGGGTACGAAGACATTAAAGAAATCAACGGCTTGTATTAGCTCAGTAATTGTAAATGTCCTTATAGGTGAGTAGGGAAAAAGTGTCGCAGCGCATCGGGTAATTCCCTTTGCCACAGTCCCCAGACGTGATTGCCCGGTTTTTCTGAGTACGACAAAACTGCCTGCTTTGTGTGCAAGGCTTCTTTTGCTGTTCGATTCCAGTGAACGAAATCAAAGGTGCCCATATGCGTTTCCACAGCTGTTTCATCGAGCCCGACAACCATCCAAAGATGCAGCCAGTCTAAAGTGGGGTGTCGATCGATTTCATCCAGGGTGGTTTGAAAAAAGGCTCCCGATAATGCCAGTACGTTTGTCAATAACTCGGGGTTGTCCAAAGCAAGATGGAGAGCAACTGTACCGCCAAGAGAATCTCCAGCGAGAACTCGTGAAGCTGGATCGCGCCGGACAGGATACCGCTCTTCAATAAAAGGGACGAGCTCTTGCGTGAAAAAGCGTTTGTATGCCGCATTTCTTGCGCCGACAGGAGAGTATTCACTCGTACGTTTGCTTCTGTCAACAGATACACCCACAATGATAAATGGTTCCATTCCTTCTTCCAAAATGAGCTGGTTTGCAATGGTCGCAATTCGGCCCATGGTGAAGAAATCATTTCCGTCCTGACAGTAGACAACAGGATAGGAAAGGAGCTCGTTATAACCAGGTGGCAGGTATACTTTGACGGAGCGGGGAGCGTCCAGATGAATACTCGGTACTTCTTCTTTCATGATCGTTCTTTTTACATAATCAGACATCGGTTCCCGCCTCCTGATTTATTAAAAAACAAAACTAACCCTTGAAAAAAACTGATACAGCTTATATAGTAAATGATAACAGAGAGGAAATAAACCCTGTAATATCAATACTATAACACATTGAACAGACGCATGTCTGCAGTATAACAGGGTGGTGCAAACGGCGCTGTAAGCCCTTTCTTGCACGATATAAATTTTCTTCTTCTAACCGGGTTCCTTCCGACACCTTTCGCGAATGCTGTTTTCCCGAGCACCTGCTCAGTTGGACGATTAGCAAAGGTGGTTATGGAAGCCCCTTATTCCAGTGACGAGGTGAATGTGATGAGCGTAACCACTGCTGTTGAACAAACAGAGAACAACGCCCCGCTGCAAATTCTTGCACCGGATGGAACGGTTGTTCGTCCTGACTTGATGCCTAAGCTCTCCGATGATGAATTGCGTGATTTGATGCGTAAAATGGTATTTACCCGTGTTTGGGACCAACGTGCGATCAGCTTGAACCGCCAAGGTCGTTTGGGCTTCTACGCGCCAGTTGCTGGTCAAGAAGCGAGCATGATCGGTTCTGAAGCAGCATTGTCCAAAGAAGATTTTATCCTGCCAAGCTACCGCGATATTCCACAAATGGTATGGCATGGATTCCCAATGCATAAAGCATTCTTGTATTCCCGTGGCCACATTGAGGGTGGAAAAATCCCTGAGGGTGTTAATGTTCTGATGCCACAAATCATTATTGCGGCACAATGTACACAAGCAACTGGTGTTGCAATGGGTTACAAGCTGCGTGGTGAAAAACACGTTGCAATCAACTATTTTGGTGACGGTGCAACTTCCCAAGGTGATTTCTATGAGGGTATGAACTTTGCAGGGGTATACAAGCTCCCAGTTATCTTCTTCTCTCAAAATAACGGTTATGCGATTTCCTTGCCGTTTGAAAAACAAACAGCTTCCGAAAACATTGCGATCAAAGCAACTGCTGCAGGTATTGCTAGCGAGCGTATTGATGGTATGGACATCATGGCAGTTTACTACTCTGTTCAAAAAGCGAAAGAACGCGGTGTGAACGGTGAAGGCGCAACCCTGATCGAAGCACTGACTTACCGTTATGGTCCTCACACAATGGCTGGTGACGATCCAACCCGTTACCGTACTGGTGAAGAGCAAAGCGAATGGGAATTGCGCGATCCTTTGATCCGCTTCCGCAAGTTCCTCGAATCCAAAGGACTCTGGAACGAAAAAGACGAAGAAGCAGTTATTGAAGAAGCAAAAGCAGCTGTAGCAGATGCGATCAAAAAAGCGGATGAAACGCCGAAAATGAAAGTATCCGAGCTGATTGATGTAATGTTTGAGACACTGCCGCCTGCACTCGAAGAGCAAAAGGCAGAATTCCTGGCGAAGGAGTCGAAATAAGCCATGGCACAAATGACAATGGTTCAAGCCATTACGGATGCAATGCGCGTTGAACTCAAACGCGATGAAACCGTACTTGTCTTCGGTGAAGACGTAGGAAATAACGGCGGTGTATTCCGTGCAACAGAAGGTCTGCAAGCTGAGTTTGGTGAGCAGCGTGTATTTGACACACCACTCGCTGAGTCTGGAATCGGCGGTTTGGCTGTCGGCCTTTCCATCAATGGATTCCGTCCGGTAGCAGAAATTCAGTTCTTTGGTTTCGTTTTCGAAACATTTGACGCAGTAGCTTCCCAATCTTCTCGTATGCGCTACCGTTCTGGCGGTCGTTTTTCGAGCCCGATCACATTCCGCTCCCCATTCGGTGGCGGTGTGAAAACGCCTGAGCTGCATGCTGACTCCCTGGAAGGCTTGATGATGCAAACACCAGGTTTGAAAGTTGTTATTCCTTCCAACCCTTACGATGCAAAAGGACTTCTGATTGCTGCGATCCGCGACAACGATCCAGTTGTTTTCCTGGAGCACATGAAGCTGTACCGCTCATTCCGTCAAGAGGTTCCAGAGGGCGACTACACAATCGAGCTGGGTAAAGCAAACGTAGTGAAAGAGGGTACAGATGCTACCATCATCACCTATGGTGCTATGGTGCATACCAGCCTGAAAGCTGCAGAAGAAATCGAGAAAGCACGTGGAGCAAAGGTAGAAGTAATCGACCTGCGTACCATCAGCCCACTCGATATCGACACGATCGTTGCTTCTGTGAAGAAAACAAACCGCGCAATCGTGGTACAAGAAGCACAAAGAACATCTGGAGTAGCCGCAGAAATCATTGCTCAAATCAACGAACGTGCGATTCTTCACCTGGAAGCGCCAGTGCTGCGTATCACATCGCCAGACACTGTATATCCGTTTGCTCAGGCAGAAGATGTTTGGCTGCCAGACGTGAAGCGCGTAATCGATGGTTTGAACGGGGTACTGGATTTCTAATCAGAATTGGACATAATGGCGGAAAAGTTGAGAGCTTTCCGCCTTCTTTTGGGCAATTTGGAAAAAACAGGTTGAAAATACGGCGAAGTGTGTATAAGGAGGAGATACTGTGAGTCGTTTTACATTCAGACTCCCGGAGCTCGGTGAGGGTATCCATGAAGGCGAAATCGTCAAATGGCACGTAGCGCCAGGGGATTCCGTAGAAGAAGACCAAGTCATTATGGAAGTACAAAATGACAAAGCGGTAGTAGAAGTTCCATCGCCAGTAAAAGGGAAAGTTCTTGAACTGAAAGTTACCGAAGGAACGGTTTCCGTAGTAGGCGATCCTTTGATCGACTTTGATGTGGAAGGCGAAATTCCTAACCTGCCAGATCATGGACATGGTGATTCACACGCTGCAGAAGCCGCTCCAGCGCCTGCAGCTGACAAGATGGAACCAGGCTGCGATATTGGCTCCCAAGTGAGTGCAAACGCAAACCAAACATTGGAAACACCAATGGCACAAGCGACTGCAACAGCTGTTGCGGCGCCGATTGATCGCAAGCATGTACTCGCTACACCTTCTGTTCGCAAATATGCACGTGAAAAAGGCGTTCAGCTGGCATCTGTACCGGGTACAGGCAAGCTGGGTCGCATCACACGTGAAGACGTAGATCGTTTTGTATCCGGTGGCGCAGTAGCAGTATCGGCACCTGCAGCGGCTGTAGGAGCAGAAGCAGCGGCTCCAGTAGTAGCTGACGCATCTGCAGCAACTGGTGTAGCACAAGCGGCAGCAGCACCAGTTGTTCACTACACAACACAAGCGGGCGAACTTGAAGAGCGCGTTCCACTCAAAGGTATTCGCAAAGCAATCGCAAAAGCAATGGTTAAATCCGCTTACACAGCTCCACATGTAACAATCTTTGATGAAGTAGATGTAACTGCTCTTGTGGCTATGCGTAAAGAAGCTAAACCTCTGGCTGAAGAGCGCGGAGTGAAGCTGACTTACTTGCCAATGATCGTGAAAGCAGTAGTGGCAGGACTGAAGAAGTTCCCTGAGCTGAACGCGTCCATCGATGATGAAAAACAAGAAGTTATCTATAAAAAGTACTACAACATAGGTATCGCAGCTTCGACAGATGAAGGCTTGCTTGTACCAGTAGTAAAAGCGGCTGACAGCAAGTCGATCTTCCAAATCGCTGGCGAAATCAGCGAGCTGGCGAAGAAAGCACGCGACCGCAAAGCGAGTGCGGATGAGCTGAAAGGCTCTACCTTCAGCATTACAAACATCGGTTCTGCTGGCGGTATGTTCTTCACTCCAATCATTAACTATCCAGAGGTAGCTATTCTGGGTGTGGGTCGTATCAGCGAGAAACCAGTTGTGAAAAATGGAGAAATTGTGGTTGGCCAAATGCTGCATCTCTCTTTGAGCTTTGACCACCGTTTGGTTGATGGCGAACCAGCACAGCGTTTCGTCAACTACGTGAAGCAGCTTCTGGAAAACCCAACGCTGCTCGTCATGGAGGGGTAATCAGCTATGGTAGTAGGTGAATTTACTACAGAAGTAGATGTTCTCGTAATCGGTGCAGGTCCTGGTGGTTATGTGGCTGCTATTCGTGCCGCCCAGATGGGAAAAACCGTTGCTGTTGTAGAAAAAGCGGATATCGGCGGCGTATGCTTGAACGTAGGCTGCATCCCATCCAAAGCAATGATTCACGCTGCTCACACATACGAACACACGCAGCATACAGAGTCCATGGGTATCACGATGGAAAATGTAAAAGTGGACTTTGCCAAAGTACAAGAGTGGAAAAGCGGCATCGTGAAGCAATTGACTGGTGGCGTTGGCTCTCTGTTCAAAGGGCACAAAATCCAAGTCATCCCTGGTGAAGCATTGTTCGTTAGCGAAAACGAAGTTCGTGTATTCCACGGCTACGACGTTAACCGTTACCGTTTTGAGCATTGCATTATCGCTACAGGTTCCCGTCCAATTGAATTGCCTGCTTTCCCATTTGGCAAGCGCGTACTGTCCTCGACAGAAGCTCTATCTTTGACTGAGCTGCCAAAAAGCCTCGTTGTAATTGGCGGCGGCTATATTGGTATCGAGCTGGGTACTGTTTTCGCCAAGTTTGGAACCAAGGTAACCATTTTGGAAGGCTCCGATCAAATCCTGCCTGGCTTTGAGCCTGATATGCCACGTCTGGTTGAGCGCAAGCTGAAAAAGCTGGGCGTTACCATCAATACGAAGGCACTTGCCCAAGGAATGGAAGAAACCGAAAATGGCGTAATCGTAAAAGCTGAGGTAAAAGGAGAGCAGCAGCAAATCGAGGCAGAATATGTACTCGTAACTGTTGGTCGCCGTCCTAATACAGATGAGCTCGGCGTGCGAGATATTGGCATGAACCTGACTGATCGTGGTCTGATTGTCGTTGATAAACAAGGCCGCACGAATATCCCGAACGTGTATGCGATTGGTGATATCGTAGCTGGTCCAGCACTTGCTCACAAAGCTTCCTACGAAGGTAAGGTAGCAGCGGAAGCAATTGCTGGTCACCCGGCAGAAGTTGACTACAAAGCAATTCCAGCGGTTGTCTTCTGCGATCCGGAAATTGCGAGCGTAGGTATCAACGAAAAAGAAGCAAAAGAAAAAGGCATTGGCTATGTAGTAGGTCGCTTCCCATTTGCTGCAAATGGCCGTGCACTGTCCGTCAATGCAGGTGAAGGCTATGTGAAGCTGATCGCTGAAAAAGAAACGAATCTCGTATTGGGCGCACAAATCGTCGGTCCTGAAGCATCCAATATCATTGCAGAAATTGGTTTGGCGATCGAAATGGGTGCAACTCTTGAAGACATCGAGCTGACCATTCATGCGCATCCTACATTGGGTGAGGTAACGATGGAGGCAGCTGAGCTTGCATTGGGTCGTCCGATCCACGTAATGAAGTAAAAAGCTTGCAATCGCTCGGAAAAAGCCTTGTACCTTTGATGGTGCAAGGTTTTTTTCTTCCACATCTTACCCTTTCCACCTGTTCTTATATAATGTAAAATAGTGGGAGACAAAAGTTGGGTGGGGGCCTGGCAGCATGGAAAATACGAGTAAGATGATTGATGACTTGCGCCAAAAGCTAGAGCGAGCAGCTAAAGATGCTGGTTACAATTTTCTTGACCCAGAAATTGTTCGTATCAGTCAACAATTGGATAAGTTAATCGTTGCACATATGATGCATGAAAAACGCCCTTCATAGGGCGTTTTATATTGAGCTTTCTATATATAAGAATTGCTAAGACGACGTGATATTCGACGGTCCCTTATGTAGAAAAGCAGTACAGCAGATGTGCGCTTATTCCTCTTTTGGTTAGGAGGGGCTCATGAGCAAAGTAATGGCTTGGATAGAGAACAAGCTGCTGAACCTCAACGCTTGCCCCCTTGGTCGGACAGAGGAGACGATGAGCTTCTGCGTCATAGGTGATTTCGGGTGAGATATTATTTAAAAATGGTAAGCATGCAGAAAGATCAGCTAGCATCAGGTGAATTTGTTCTGCTTCCCGAACAAAAGAGGGGGCAATGGCCTCCCAGTTTGCCTCAAAAAATAGTTGCCAATACGAAGAAACAAACAGACTGAAACGCCCCTTCACATAATCAGAGTCTTCCTCTATATCAAAAACCACGCTGGGAGTATCATGATGCTGATTCCACTCATGTAATAAAGGCTGCAAGCTGCGTATGAATTCATCCGTTGGAAGAGTAACGAAATATTCATATTGATCTTCGACAGACATAACCCCTTTTGTAAAGACGGGATCAAAGGAATCAGGAATTCCATAGCGGAAGAGGGGAAGAAAGTATTCCCAATCGCTATGGAGCCTCGCTTCTTTAAACCGAGCATGGATTTCCCGTGTCCAATTGACGAAGCGCGCAGGGGGAGCTGGCTGTGCGAGAGTATGTAGGCTGGCTGCTAACTCAAATAAAGGAGAAACACTATAGCTAATCGTTTGGGAAAGAGAGCTGTTGCTTGGGAGTGGAATGCTGATCATCTTCACTTAACCTCCATCAAGGATACTAAATTTATCATAGTTCATCCTCATGGGACAATTCAATCTTTTGTTGTAAAAAAAAGGAAATGAGAAAACCCGACTCCATTTAAAAGTCGGGCAATCCAATTTTTTATTCGTTAACCTTCTCTTGTTTTAATAGCGCGAGAGTGATTTTTTTGTTTCACTTTTTTAGAGCCAGGCTGAGGCTCGCCTGTTTGTTCAAGAGATTGTGCTTCATTATTGTAGATTTGATGAGGGTTTACATCCCGAATTTGATCTCGTTCCATCGTGATCAGCTCCTTCTATTATAGTTTGTCGCAAACGGATGATGACGAATCATAGGAATTGCTGGTATTCTATAGGGAAGCATGTCCGCGATTAGAAGGAATTGATATGTTGTCAAAAGACGCAAATGGCACGATACTGTTTATATAACATAACTTTTATTATGTAAACAAACATGAGCTCTAGTGGAAGATCCATCTGAAAGGAGCGATACTATGCCACTGTTGATTGCACCTGTGTTCAATTCTACTACTCCTCATCCAATTCAGATTGAACTTCCAAACTCCTATCATTTGGTTTCTGGTGTTCAAAAGCCTTATGAAATTGCATCTAAATTTTTGCGCCACGAGATGGATGAAAACAAGCGGTTGTTTGATAAGCGTGTAGATCAGACGAGCTTGTTTCTTATAGCAGATCATCCTGATATGAGGGTGACCGATGATCGAGTTTGGATTGAGGAAATTGAGAACAAGCTTAATATATCGACCTTTAAAGGTATTTGTTCCATTCCTTATGTCATCACTGCCAATGGCAATCAGTTTGGAATTACGTATCTAAAGCGTTCCCTGGATGGCACCAAATATATGTTTGATGATTCTGCCCAAAATGTGTTTCTCTCCCTGATTGAGCGCAAGCTTCCGGGACTGGCTTTTCGCCGTTACTCCCTCTCTTTGGAGAAGAAAAGCTATGAGGATCAATTGCTCGATCTATGGATCGGCCTAGAGTCACTGTTTGTTCCGGATGGAAAAAAAGGGGAAATCACATACAAATTGCGGGTTCGGATGGCGTATTATTTCGGGGAGACCTTTGAGCAGCGAGAAAAAATTGCACAGTTTATTAAAAAATCGTACAATCATCGCTCGGAGATTGTGCATAGTGGTAAAGTGTTTGGTGATTCACTTGCGGATGAAGTGAATGTCCTTCGACTCATGGCTCGTGCTACTATTTTGAACGCTGCCATGGAGGGAATCAGCCTTCAGGATTTGCGCGTACGACTGGACCAGTTAATTATGACTGGGGAGAATTACAGTGATCATTTTTCTCCAGCATTTTTTGAAAGAATTATTTTGTAACCCTCGTAGAGGAAACAGATCAGGAGGAAGAACATGAGTGTTTTGATTGTGGAAAATTTGTCCCATGGATTTGGGGACCGTATTTTGTTTAAAGATGTATCATTCCGCTTGCAACCAGGTGATCGCGTAGGTCTTGTCGGAGCAAATGGTACAGGAAAATCCACAATGATGGGGATTCTGACCGGACAAAACATGGCAGATAATGGACGCGTCGAGTGGATGCCAAAGATTCAGTATGGCTATCTCGATCAGCATACAAAGCTGCAAGCAGGCAAGACCATTCGTGACGTACTCAAGGACGCTTTTCTGCCGCTTTTGGAGCAGGAGCAGGAGTTGATGGTCATTGGTGAAAAAATGGCTGAGGCATCCCCTGAGGAGCTAGAAGAGCTGTTGGAGCGTATGGGGGAGATTCAGGATAAGCTGGAGACAAGCGGCTTTTACCTGATCGATGCCAAAGTGGATGAGATTGCAAACGCACTAGGTCTGAGTGCGATTGGCTTGGAGCGCGACGTTGCATCTCTGTCCGGGGGTCAGCGCACCAAAGTTTTACTTGCCAAGCTCCTCTTAGAGCAACCGACTGTTCTTTTGCTGGATGAGCCGACAAACTATCTGGACGAAGAGCATATCGTTTGGCTGAAAAACTACTTGAAGGATTATCCGTACTCCTTCATGCTGATTTCTCATGACACGTCCTTTATGAACGAGGTTGTAAACGTTATTTATCATCTTGAATTTACAAAACTAAACCGCTATACAGGGAACTATGAATCATTCCTCGCGCAGTCGGAAACCAAGCGTAGTCAGCATTTTGACGCATTTGAAAAGCAGCAGGAAGAGATTGCACGTATGGAAGATTTTATTGCCCGTAACAAAGCGCGTGCGTCCACCACTGGACGTGCCAAGAGCCGTCAAAAGCAATTGGAGAAAATCGAGCGTATCGACAAGCCGGAAACAGCAGCCAAACCGACCTTTATTTTTAAGGAATCACGGGCAAGCAGCCGTTTTGTCGTCGAAGCGGACGATTTGGAGATCGGCTATTCTCATGCATTGCTGCCAAAGCTGAGTGTTAAGCTGGAGCGCGGCGAAAAAGTAGCGATTGTCGGAATGAACGGGGTAGGAAAATCTACCTTGCTCAAAACCTTGCTCGGTGTGATTCCTCCGCTTGGTGGTAAGCTGGATCGTGGAGATTTCCTGAATCCTGCTTACTTCGAACAGGAAGTAAAGGCAAAGCCAATCACGGCCTTGGACGAAGTGTGGAACGAGTTTCCTGCGATGAATAACCATGAGGTTCGCGGAGCATTAGCACGCTGTGGCTTGAAGAATGAGCATATAAACCGCAACATGAACGCACTCTCCGGGGGAGAGCAGGCAAAAGTACGCCTTTGCAAGCTGCTGCAACGAGAAAGCAACTGGCTTGTTTTTGACGAGCCGACGAACCACTTGGATGTGGTCGCGAAGGAAGAGCTGAAGCGAGCACTGAAGGAATTTAAAGGGACTGTGCTGTTAGTATGCCACGAACCGGAGTTTTACGAGGACTGGGTAACACAGACATGGGATGTAGAAAAATGGAGTCTGGAGCAAGCGAAGACCCCAATTAAATTGTAAGCAACAAAATAACAGGCAGCCCACGTTTTTGTGGAACTGCCTGTTTTTACGTTTTGTGCTATAGGATGGCATTGCGCATTCGGATCATGGAAAAATGTAAGCTGCTCGGAAGAAGAGCCTCGCGCAGAGGAGATAGCGACGGTGTCATGCGCAGTTCAATATCCTCTTGGCTGAGTCTGGCAAGCAAATCTCCCACTGCCTGTACGTGGATAGGCTCGACAGGATCATGCGAGAGATAATAGCCGGCCCTATGATCCCAACAGTAAAACGAGTCCGGCGAAAAGGAATATTGATACAAGATCGCTTCTTTTACTTGTGTATACCAGCGGTTCTCAATGACGATGATCATTCTGGCAGTGCTTACGCCCAAAAATCGGTTGACATCTTCTTCCTTTGATTCTTCCGTTTGATAAAAGGCAATTCGCGGGCAATCTCTTGGCAAAAAATACATAGGTGCTTGTTTTTCATCAATCGCCCATACAGCGGGGGAAAGTCCCGGATGAGAAGGATGTGCTCGTGGTACAAACTGTGTAATGGTTGGATCTTCACTATAGTGGAATAATACTTCCATGATATACACATCCCGTTGATAATCGAATGGATTAAATGACCGCCCAGGCGTTTGGTAAATAACGGCCGCGATAGTAAGGACAAGAGGTTTTCGTAATCGCTTCGCCATTGTGAAGCATCATGGAGCTGGACCCACCGTCCATAGCCATAGCGGTAACGACACCGTGCTCTTCCAAAAGCTCTGCTAAATCGTTCATGCTTGCCCCGATGGAATGACCTGGCTGTCGTCCGTCTATCACAACGAAGACGATCGTACCATCTGCTTTTTGACCAATGGCTGTGCGTGGTTGAATTCCCCAGCTCTTGGCTGGTTTATCAATAAACAGATTTTTGCCATTTACAATCAGCTGAGGGCGAAAGCTCATCGCATCCCGAACCCCCATTTCAACCAATTGTTCAGCAGTGTAGCTGCCTGTAATCAATTTTCCTTCGTATGTGATTCCCAAAGCAGTCTCTCCACTCTTTGGATTGTAGCCTTGCAAAATTTTTCCGTCATGAATGACAACTCCATACGCCTTTGCTCCTTTACCATAGCCATCTGGATCAGCAAAGCCGCTGGCATTTACAATACCGATTGCATTCGATTTCTTGACGAATTCATCTAGCAGATCGCCACGGTCCTTGCGGTTAGTGAGCAGTAGCTGTACGCGTTTGGGATCGCTGATGTTCATGATCTTCCCTTTAAAATAGTAGCTGCCCTTGGAGACATTGATTTCTTCGACTTCTACAAGCTCCTTCGGCTTTTCAGGTACAGTGACAGTGTCCGGCTGGCTTTCAGGCTCTTTGATCTCTGCCTGCGTCTCCGAGTTGATCACTTCCGGATTACGGATTTGCTCCTTGAGGGCATTCAATTTTTCTTCTGGTAAAAAAGTGTAAGGAGCCCAATAGTCGTGTTGAGTTGTGAGCAAGGTCCCGGCTGCCCACTCACGTAATTCTTCACCTGTTTTTGTACCGAAAAAGAAGATGATTCCTACAAGCGCGATGGTTGTAAATGAGAGGGCAGAAGCAAGCATGAGCCGTTTCAGCCAGCGCATAGGGCGCTTTCTTTTTACTCGTTTGTGAGATTGTGTACGTGACAAGGTTTGCATGAAAATATTCACACCCATCTAAGAAATGTAACAATTGTAATGATCCTATATGAAAGGACGAAGAACTGGGTAAAAAGTTTCAGGAAAATAATAAATGAGTACCAAGGTAAAAATAGTGGCAGGAGGTGAGCAGAATGCGTGAGTATGATGCTGCGTTTCAAAAAGAGGTTGAGGAGTACATGGAAAGCCCAAAAGGAACACGAAATCAAACAACGAGCCGGGACCGCCAAGACCAGGGCGAAAAACAAGAAACACGAATGGATTCAAATAACGGGTAAAAACATCAGGCGAAGTCCCGAAGAGGGATTTCGCTTTTTCATTTAAAATTAACTTTAATTTAATTTTATTAAAATTGGATATTGACTGCCAGACGTGCTCCACCTGTTTTCTATGAAGAAAATATGGTAAGCTTACCAGATGCACGATTTTAAAGCCAGGAGGGTTCTTGTGAGCACCACGTTTGCTGAATTACACATTAGCGCATCTCTTCTCGATGTTTTGCGTGAACGAAAAATGGACAACCCAACGCCTGTTCAAGCGGATGCCATTCCCTTGATTCTCGAAGGCAGGGACGCATTGGTTGAATCTCCGACAGGAACAGGCAAGACGTTTGCCTATTTGCTGCCGTTACTAACTAAAATCGATATGGAAAAGAAAGATGTACAAGTAATTGTACTGGCTCCTACGCACGAATTGGTTGTTCAGATTGCCAGAGAAGCAGAAAGCTTGCTTCCGGCTTATGATACGGCTGTGGTCCCACTCATTGGGGGAGCTGACGTGAAGCGTCAGGTGGAGAGACTGAAAAAGAAGCCGGTGCTTGTCGTAGCGACTCCAGGAAGACTGCTGGAGTTGATTGAACAACGCAAATTAAAAGTGCACGAGGTCAAAACAGTCGTCGTGGATGAAGCCGACCGGATGCTGGATGCAGGTTTTGGCAAGCCTGTTCAAGAGGTCATGAAAAAAACATTGCGAGATACACAGCGTTTGCTATTCTCTGCTACGATTCCCGAGGATGTCATTAAAGCAGCTAATGTTTTTACAAAAGAAGCAGCCGTCATCCGCTCAGCTGCACCAGAAGGAGCTGCTGGAGTCGCCCATATGTACTTGGTAACAGATCCTCGCAAAAAAGTGGATACGCTGCGCCGTCTGTTGCGACTGGTGAATGTGCGCTCCTCCATCGTTTTTGTCAATCAGATCGAAAAGGTGGATGAGATCGTTTCCAAGCTCAATTATCACCATTTACCGTGCAGACTGCTGCATCGTGACGCAACCAAGGAAGAGCGGGCTCGTACCCTACAACAGTTCCGTGAAGGTGTTTTTCCTGTGTTGATTACAACGGATGTTTCAGCACGTGGTATTGATATTCCGGGTGTGGAGTGCATTGTGCATTATGATCCGGCCTCGGATGGGGATACATATGTACATCGCAGCGGACGCACAGGCAGAATGGGACGTGCGGGACTTGTTTTCTCCATCATTAACCCACAGGAACGATTTATCATTCAAAAATTTGCTAAGCAAACGGGCTTGGCGATCGCTGAAAAGTTTATGTCACATGGGGGCTTGGAGGATCCGAAGCCTGTACGGAATCCGGGGAAAGCCGGACAACCACAATCTGCAAAAGCTGCGTCCCCCAAGGCTGCTGCAACGAAACCTTCTTCTGCTCCGAAGGCGAAGTCCGCTTCGGGGGCAAAACGTGTACATAAGAAAGGCGGCTTTGGAACAAAGTAGGACAAGCGGTACATTACTCTTGTCTAGCAGGAGGGTTCCATGCGCAAAGATCGCTTGTATGAAGAGGATTTACTGGTGAATGGCACGGTCGGTGGTGAGGTATTGTCCAAGCAAGAGCGGCAGGTGCTTCGCAGGGAATCTGGCGAGCTGAAGGAAAAGATCGAAGAGGCAAAGCAAGAAACAATCGCCGAATAATGGGATTTCCGACATCGAAAAAGAAAAAGAGCAGGGCTAACGTAATGAGGCGTCATTGCGCATGCTCTGCTCTTTCTTCTTGCTTCGGGTTATCGAACGTGTTTAGTAACGCATCCAGCTGGATAAGCCATTCATGTACGTGTTCATATGGCTGATCCAGCTGAAGCAAGCGGCGTATCATCTGGTAGAGAGCGGGTGACAGCGAAAGCTCTTCCTCCCAGCTGCGCTCAGGTTCGTTTTCATTCGCCGTATATCCGGAATAGAGCATGAATAAAAAGAAGTGTCCCAATGCGTACAAATCGCTGGAAGGAGCGACTTCCCGTTTTAGCTGCTTTTCAAGCGGGTAGGCTTCCAGGTCATCAGCGCCATAGGTCGGTTTATCTCCAACGAATCGAGCGAGCCCAAAATCAATCAGGTACGGTGTATTGTTTTGCCATATGACATTTGGAATCCGAACATCCCGGTGAATGAGTCCGTGTGTGTGGAGATAAGCGACCAATTCACCAATCTGCCGCATCAATCGCATACAGATTCGCTCATCTACAACGATATGATGATCAAAAAGCAATTCTTCCAGGGTGGGTCCCTCAAAATAAGTCATCACCAAAAAGGAGTCTTTTCTGTAGCGGAACGAATCAATCCACTTAGGAACCTGAGGGTGGGAGAGTGTGGATAAGACCTGCTGCTCATACACCTGCATGGCTTCTCCTTTTGCAGTCCCACGTAGGCTCGGTTTTACTTGCTTTAGCACAACATGATTTCCCATCGGAGTGTGCGTGGCGAGGTAGGCGATCCCGTAACTACCAATTCCAAGAACATTCACAATCTCATAATCGCCAATCTGTGATCCCGGACGATAGGGCCTATCGCGGATGGTATCGTCCCACCACGTTATCAATTGAGTCCACATATCCGCTTCCCTCCTGTATTCATCTTACCATGAAACATAAAAATGACTGACCGTTTTTATTTGAATTTGCTATAATCAGTTCGTTACATGTAGACAGGAGCGGAAGTGAAGATGAACTTTATCATTGACTGGCTATCCTTTTACTTGATTGAGCAGCCTGAGGAAGAGGATGGTATCAAAAAAGTACGCATGACTCGAAATTTAAGCCATGATGAATATCAAAGAAGTGAGCTTCGGGATTTCCTGGATGGGGAGTTTGCTCGGATCGCCAAGCGCAAAGTCGAAATGAACCCCAAAACCGAAGGAACACCTACGAAATTGGGACAATTTGTTCTGGAGCCCGGTCACCCGTTAGACTCAAATCCAAACTATGCTCTTCTGAACCGACTTCTGACAGCAGAGACGGCAGGAGAAAGCAAGGAGCCTTGTCAGGAGCTGATTCAATCGTATCTGCGAACGTCACAGGTACGGGGGGGCGTCATGATTGTCGTTCGTACAAGACTGGAGCTTTTAGATGAACGGTATGTATTTATTTTAAAGTGTGATTTCGAACAAAAGACTGCTGTCATTACGGACGAAAAAAGCCTGATCTCCAATGTGCAAATGGCTATTAATGCAAAAAACATGAAGTCACTTATGTACCCGTATATGATTGAATCTGGAATGAATGACCCATATCATGTAAAAATTCATCAGTTTTCCCATGCGAAGTATTTTGAAGAGTTTTTACGTTTTATCGAATACCCGCAAACCGTGACGCAGATCGTCTCGGAAGAGGTCATTTCAATGGCTAGACAGCATATTGAATACTCCTATCCAGAAGAAACAGAGGAAAGACAACGAGAAGAAGAAGCAATCGAACTGATCGCAGCGAGCCCAAAACGTGAATTGGCGGAAAAATGGGAGCATGAAACGGTCATGGAAGCGATGCACATCATTACAGACCGTCAGCCAGAGGTAGAGCTTAAATTCAAGCTGGATCATATGCAAGTACGGACCATGCTGGCGGACTATGGGACAAGCCTTCACATTGCCAAGGTAAACGGGCGCTATTTAGTTTTGCTGGAAGGCGAGCAGCTCCAGTTCGAGCGCGGGGTATCTCCCGTTGAATTTGTGAAACCAAAAGCGCTGGCAGATATCGTAAAAGAGATCGAAGCACGCAGTCATACGATACAACCAGTGATGGCTACCGCCCAGGCAGATGATGAGGACCGGCCGCCGTGGGAGTAAAGCAGGAGGTGTAATTGAGGTTGAGTGAAAAAGAAAAGAAGCAAGCAACCAAACCAGATGGACAAGCAGTTTCCCTAGTCGGAGGAGAGCAGCAGGTATTTCCAGTGTTACGCCATGCATCATTGGTGAAAAAAAATCCGGATCGTTGGGTGACAAGGCCACATACGGCTGATACGGTTCTTCTATACGCCTTGGATGTGGGTGAAGGATATATCCTGATTGAACAAAGTCACCTTATGTCTGCTGCCTGGACAGAAGAAAAGCTACATCAGTGTGCGATGGACAATCTGGAAAAGCTCCCTTTTTCGGTGAAAACGCAAGAGGTAGCAGGTAATCACATTCATTTTATCAGTCCATCAGATGGATATGCCGCAAGCCGGATCTTGCTTGATTCCGTCATTCGCAAATTTGATGAGAGCAAGCAGGGAGATGCTCTCGGTGTGGCCATTCCGCATCAAGACGTATTGGTAATTGCCGATATGGTTGGTGATGCTGGGGCGAATCTATTGGCGCGATTGACCTATGACTTTGCTACCAAAGGGCAAGTACCGATTTGTGTCCTGCCTTTTTATTGGGAGGATGGGGAGTTGACCCCGTTTATCGTTGTGTCTCACGGTTCAGAGACGGCGGTACAGAAAAAACCGCCAACTGCTTGATTTGATCTATTTCGGAAATGCGAAGACTGCCAATTGCTAGCGGCAGTCTTTTTTGATAAGATCCGGTTTATGGTATAAGTCTTTTTTATCACGGGAAGCGTGAGGAGAGAAAACATGCGCAACTTTATGATTGGACAATACGGTTCGTTTGATGTCCAAAAGTATGAGCGAGACTATAGACAGACCTTTTACGGGATCGAGGCTTGCCTATTTGAAAAAGAGTCAGATATTTTAAAATTAAGGAACGAATCTCAGCTCAACGGTTTTCAAATCGGAGTTCACTTTCCTTTGCGTGCAGGGGGTTCAAAGCTGAGAGATGCACTCTTTTTGGCTCGGGACGAGGATGTGAGACAAGACGCGTTTGAATACATACAGAGGGAATTGGACTATTTGGCAGCGATCAAGCCAGCCTATATTTTATTTCATTACCCGAAGCCAGTTATTATTGATGATCGTGTCAACTGGGATAAATGGCGTTTTAGCGATGCGATAGAATATGTGTTTGAGAGCTGCTATTCCTTTGGCGAATTTGCAGAAAAAAGTGAGCTCTTGTTTGCATGGCTTTCGGAAAAAAGCAACGAATACGGCTTTAGTCCAGTCCTAGAATTTGATGCATTGAATTCGTACATATACGATTCGAATTATTTGGAAGGTCTACTCTTGAAATATCCACAAATTAAGCTTTGCTTGGATACAGGACGCCTATTTTTCCAAGAAAAGATTGATCCCTTTTTTCAGGCAGAGAAAGTCATCAAGAAATTTGCTGTTTATGCAAGTAGCGTTCATTTATGGAATATGAAATATACCGACAAGGTCGAGTACAACCATTATCCGGTATTGCCCGAGTGTCGAGTTGAGGATGGCTGGGCACCTATCGAAGCGTACTTGACATGGATGCTTCAGGCAAATCCTCACATCAAGATTATGTTTGAGCACCGTTCAGAGTTGGTGAGTGAAGAGCAGCTGCAGCGATGCTATGAGTGGGTGGATCAAATCGTAAGCAAAGCCCAATGACCCTATAATTTCTGGGGTTTTGGGCTTTTTTCATTTGTGTTCAAGGGTCAATAGAAATTCTCTATTCGTGGATAGAAAATCTTTGTGCTTTTCTTTATTGACGATGAAGGTAGTCGATGATACAGTAAGGTACAATTCCAAGTTAATAACTATGAATTGTAAGCTTTGAGATCTTGATGGAGGTGAAAGTACCGTGGCTCAAACAGAGGCTTTTCGAATTCGGGACGCAGTTGATTCGGACCGCGAAGCGATACAAGCGGTTGCTTTAGGAGCCTACTTGCAATATGCTGAGGTGCTGCCCAAGGACAGGTGGGAAGCCTACCGGGATTCAATACTTGCTTCTGTATATGGAGAAGATCCAGCAGCTCGTATCGTGGCCGAATGGAATCAAGAAATTGTAGGGAGTGTGCTTTTGTTCATTACCTCCGAAAAAGCATATGGGCGACCGCAATTAGGGATCAAGGGTCCAATCATCCGGTTGCTATCGGTTTCCCCGCATGCTCGGGGAAAGGGAATAGCAACTGCGCTGATCAAAGAGTGCGTACGCCGTGCGCAGCAAATGGGTGCTGATTACCTCCATTTGCATACTTCCGATATAATGGCAGCAGCCGTAAAGCTTTATGAGCATCTCGGCTTCGAAAGGGCAGAGGACAAAGATATGATGAATGGTACCACCTTAGTGAAGAGCTTTCGAATAAACCTGCAAACGACCAACCTGCTGGAATCAGTAAATACGAGTAGGTAGTAGCTCTGTTTTACGCAAAATATATATGGAATAAGTCTATAGCAGCCGACCGGATCACCGGAGACGTTCAAGTTTCTTAATCGAAGGAAAGAAATGATTGAGGGAAATTGAAGGTCTTTTTTTATTACCCAAACGATTGGGCAGATCGTAGCGGACCATTATAAAATTAAAACTAACTAAACCCATATGAATAATTGGATAAAAAGTAAAATTAGGGGGCATCGACTATGAAAAAATCTGGAAAGTTATCATCTCTTCTTATCAGCCTAGCCATTTTTTCTGTTGGCTGCGGATCGACAGAGAGTGCCAATCAGACGAGTACATCTAAGCCGCCAGAAGCTGGAGCTGCGGGAGTGAAGAAAATCATTGTTGGTACCGGTACGAAATTTCCGAATGTTTGCTTTATCGACGAGAATGGAAAACTGACGGGTTATGACGTTGAGCTGGTCAGAGAAATAGATCAGCGCCTCCCGGACTATGAGTTTGAATTCCAGACGATGGAATTTGCCAATTTACTGCTCAGTCTGGAGACGAAGAAAATTGATTTTATCGCACATGAAATGGAGAAAAATCCGGAGCGTGAGCAAAAGTATTTGTTTAACAAAGAACCGTATGTCATTTGGAAGACAAGGGTAGTCGTACCAAAGGAAAACGAAACGATCCAATCACTCGACGATTTAAAAGGAAAGAGGGCTTATACCACCGCAACGTCTGCTGCAGCGCAAATTTTAGAAAACTACAACAAAGCAAATAACAATGCCATCAACATTGTTTACTCCAACGGCAGTGCCAACGATGCTGTTAACCAATTGACCCAAGGGCGTGCGGACGCGACACTCGGCTCCGACTTTTCACTCCCGCTTATCGATCCACAAGGAAAGCTAAAGACAGTTGGTGAGCCGCTGGTATCCTCTAATGTCCTGTTCATGTTTCGCAAAGATGAGCAAGAGGCGCAAGTATTATCAGATAAGATCGATGAGGTCATTAAACAGCTCAAGACTGATGGAACCCTAACCAAGCTGAGTAGCGAATGGCTTGGCGGTGACTATACGAAATAATTGGAGCTAAACGAAAGGTGAGATCACGCAATGGGCAAGGAATTCGAGATCACCTATGTATTTACACTCTTTACCAAGCTTCTATCCGCGCTTGGCACAACCATGTTCATCGTCGTAGCTTCGATTCTGCTTGGAGTTATCGTCGGGTTTCTCATAGCCCTACCGAGGCTGTACAACATACCTGTGCTGCGTCACTTTTCGCAGGTATTTGTGTCATTTTTTCGAGGAACTCCGGTCTTAATCCAGCTCTTCCTCATTTATTACGGGTTGCCTGAAGTATTGAAGCTGCTCTCTCTGGATGTATCGAGGGCGCCGGTATTGATGTTCGTCATCTTCACGTACGCACTGCACAGCGGGGCATTCATCTCCGAAGCGATTCGGGCAGCGGTTACTGCGGTTGACCGGGGGCAGGTGGAAGCGGCTTACGCTGTCGGCATGAACGGTTACCAGGCTTTTTCTCGGATTGTTTTACCACAAGCACTTGCTGTATCTATTCCTGTCCTGGCCAATATTGTCATCGCGAATCTCAAGGATACGTCTCTCGCCTTTTCGCTGGGAGTCATCGAATTGACAGGGAAAGCGCAAACGCTTGTAACAGCCACACAGCATTTTATTGAGACGTATATCGCCTTAGCTGGTATATATCTGTTGATCAGTATCGGTCTTGAAAAAGTGTTTAACAAAATGGAACGTCGTCTGCTCTCCCATGAACGGAGTGTTGTTCAAAAGGTGGAGGAGAAAGGCAGCAACAGCTTGCTTTCATCCTATAAAGGATTCGTGACCAGGCTGAAGCTCGGAAAAGGGGGGAGTGGGTTATGAAGCTGGATGTATCCTTTTTGCTAGACGTATTTCCACTTTTACTATCAGCGCTCCCAACGACACTGCTGATAACGGCTGTTTCTGTAAGTGTAGGATTTGTAATTGGAATCGTGATTGCCTCGATACGCATCTATCGAGTGCCCTTCCTTTATCCCATCGCAGTTTCCTATGTGACGTTTATCCGGGGTACGCCCATGCTAACCCATTTGTTTCTTATCTATTTTGGTCTTCCTCTACTCGTTGATGGTTTTGCTTCGTTTGCCGGTTTGAGCTTTCGTGCTGCTTCGATCCCTTTAATCTGGTTCGCTTTCATTTCGTTCTCCATTACGGCGGGGGCCTACATGTCAGAGGTTGTGCGCTCGGGGCTTTTGGCAGTCAACCGAGGACAGACGGAAGCAGCCTATGCGATTGGGATGACTACCTGGCAGGCGTTGAGACGGATTGTGTTTCCGCAAGCATTTGCCACCAGCTTACCGAATTTATCAAATTCTGTGATAGGCATGCTGCACGGCTCAACCCTTGCTTTTACCGTTTCCGTCGTTGATATCAACGCGAAAGCACAAATTGTGGCCACAATCAATTGGAAGTTTTTTGAAGCCTATATTGCCGCTGCGATTATTTTCTGGGGATTAACCATTGCCATTGAACGAATGACAGGACTTATCGAGAAGCGAATCAATCTGTATAACAGAGGAGGTGTCGCATGATCAAATTAACAAATATTACGAAAAGCTTTGGACGCAATCACGTTTTAAAAGGGATTGATTTGCATGTCAACAAGGGTGAGGTGGTAGTCATCCTTGGTCCGAGTGGCTCTGGCAAGACGACTTTGCTGCGATGCATCAACTACTTGGAGAGACCAAGCGACGGTCAGATTGTCATTGGCGGGAGCATTGTTGATTGCAAGCGTGCAGGAAAGCAAGACATTCTACAGCTACGGCGAAAGAGCGCGATGGTATTTCAACAATATAACTTGTTTAAGCATAAAACCGCATTGGAAAACGTGATGGAAGGCTTGGTGATCGTGCAAAAGCGACCAAAGGAAGAAGCACGAGAGCGGAGTGTGAGCGTGCTGGAGAAGGTGGGACTTAGCAGCAAGCTCGACGCGTATCCCAGTGAATTATCTGGCGGTCAGCAGCAGCGAGTCGGGATTGCAAGAGCACTTGCTTTGGAGCCAGAGGTAATTCTATTCGACGAACCGACGTCTGCGCTAGACCCTGAACTGGTCGGCGAGGTTTTGGAAGTCATCCGCAAGATCGCCAAGGAAGGAATCACGATGATTGTCGTGACCCATGAAATGGGCTTTGCGCGGGAAGTATCCAATCACGTTGTGTTTATGGACGGTGGGGTCATCGTCGAAGAAGGGACGCCACAGGAAATATTCAGTTCGCCAAAGGAAGAGCGTACCAAACAGTTCTTGAAGCGGATTACACCAGAGTGGAGCTATACGATTTAAGTTGCCTACTATTTGTCAGGAGCGTGAACGAGATGGGAATCAAGCTGAGCATTTTGGACCAAACCCCTATTTTTGCAGGAGAAACGCCAACCCAGGCATTTCGGCATACGATCGAGCTGGCACAATTGGCAGAACGCCTTGGCTATCATCGTTTTTGGGTTTCAGAACACCACGATTCGGATCGGGTAGCAGGCAGCTCACCTGAGGTATTAATATCCTATTTGCTTGCCCAAACGAATCAGATCCGAATCGGCTCCGGTGGAGTGATGCTCCAGCATTACAGTCCTTATAAAGTGGCGGAAAACTTTAATGTGCTGGCTGCACTTGCTCCGGGCCGTGTCAATCTTGGTATCGGTCGTGCGCCTGGTGGTTTGCCTCGCTCTACACGTGCCTTACAGCAAGGAATTACGGAACCGCCAACGTTGTCTGAAAAGCTATTGGAGCTGCAGCAATACGTACACAATCAAGTGGATGAAAAACATCCGCATGCGGGGATTGTAGCAGCACCTGTTGTGGATATACCCGCTGATATTTATGTGCTAGGCACGAGTGTCTCCAGTGCAGAAATCGCAGCCGAGTCTGGTTTGCCGTATGTGTTCGCGCTGTTCATCAATAGTGATGAACAGGTTGCCCGCGATGCATTTACGGCATATGCGCGCAATTTCAAAGCGAAAGATGGACGTGAGCCACTGCCAATTTTGGCGCTATCCGTTATTGTTGCCGACTCGGAGGAAGAGGCGGAGGAGCTGGCAGGGGGCTATGAGCTTGTAAAAATCAAGTTAGCGAGCGGGAAGACGCTGACAGTGGGAACAAAAGAGCAAGCCGAGGAATTTGCTCGGCAATCGAATGAGGAATATACAATCGAAACGCAGCAAGCCCAAATAACGCGAGGCACAAAAGAGTCGGTAAGAGCCAAGCTGCGAGAGTTGCAGGAAAAATTTGCAGTCGACGAGCTGATCGTCGTTTCGACCAATGTGCAAAACTTTGAACAGAGAAAGCGTTCCTACGTTTTACTGAAGGAAGCTTTCACCGAGCTGGAAGGGAGAGAAGTGGAATGGGAGCAAACCATCACGGGGTGATTGTAAATTTCGCAAATATCGAACAGCGATTAGTGGACATTCGCAGGCACCTGCACCAAAATCCAGAGCTCTCCAATGAGGAGTACGAGACAACTGCTTTCATCCGAGAACAGCTAGAGCAGGCAGGTATTCGGGTTTCCTCGGACTATGCCTTGCCAACAGGCTTGATTGCCGAGGTGGGTGACCCAGAGCATGCATCAGGTCCTATTATCGCCCTGCGAGCTGACATCGACGCGTTGCCGATTCACGAGCAGACAGGGCTTCCCTACGCATCCAAAATTCCTGGGAAAATGCATGCTTGCGGGCATGATTTTCACACTGCTGCAATACTCGGTGCAGCCTTTTTGTTAAAAGAACGGGAGCATGAGCTAAAAGGAACCGTCCGCTTTGTTTTCCAGCCCGCCGAGGAAAAAGCCGTCGGAGCTGTGAAGGTGCTGCAAGCCGGTGCTTTAGAGGGAGTGCGAGCGATTTACGGTTTTCATAACAAGCCTGAGCTGCCAACAGGTACGATCGGCATCAAAGCGGGAGCTCTCATGGCAGCAGCAGATGGCTTTGTCATTGAGCTGGAAGGTGTTGCTTCTCATGCTGCGGTACCTGACGCGAGTATAGATCCGATTGTAACCGCAGCTCACCTCGTTACGGCACTCCAATCGATCGTTAGTCGTAACATTAATCCTTTGGACAGTGCTGTCATTAGTGTAACGAAAATAAACAGTGGGACTTCATGGAATGTCATACCCGAAAAAGCCGTTCTAGATGGAACACTTCGGACCTTTGACGAAGAAGTTCGGAGCAGGGTCATAGAACGCTTCGAACAGATCGTAAATGGTGTTGCCGCTGCCTTCAGGACAAAAGCGACCTTGCGATGGATACAGGGTCCGCCATCTGTTACGAACGATGCCTATCTGGCGGTAGCAGCAGAGAAGACAGCCAAGCGACTTGGCCTTACCGTGGTAGAGCCGAAGCCGTCACCAGCAGGAGAGGATTTTGCCTTTTACCAAAAGGAAGTACCTGGGTTCTTTGCTTTTATAGGGACATCTGGAGAAAGAGAGTGGCATCATCCGGCATTTGATGTCGATGAACAGGCATTGCCACTCAGTGCTTCGTTTTTTGCCGAGCTGGCAGCTACTGAGCTGGAGCGGTTTGCAGCATCACAGGAATAAAGAGGAGGCTGATCGAGAACAAATGAGCCGAATATATGACGTTATTGTAGTTGGCGCGGGTTCGATGGGCATAAGCGCAGGGTATCAGCTCGCAAAAAGGGGCATACGCACGCTCTTGATTGACTCGTTTGATCCGCCTCATCAGCAGGGGAGCCATCACGGGGAAACACGCCTGATTCGCCATGCGTACAGTGGTGGTTCTACCTACATTTCACTTGCTCGACAGGCAGATCGGTTGTGGCGGGAGCTGGAGGAGTTGTCACAAACACAGCTCCTTGTACGCGCAGGCGTCATTAATTTGACAGACAACGTGCGCCTGTCCTTTCTTGACCGGATAAAGGATGCTACCCGACTGGGAGTAAAAGTCGAGCGGTTAGAAGCAGCTGAAATTACGAAACGATGGCCGGGCTTTCGCTTGCCGGAATCGTTTGAAGGCATGTATGAGCCTGATGCTGGTTTTCTGTTTAGTGAAAGATGCATCGCCGCTTACCGGTCGCTAGCCCTCGCTGAAGGGGCGGAAATTTTGGTGCATACGCCAGTCGAGCAGATTGTTGTTCAGGACGCTGGAGTTTGCGTGAAAACGCATAGTGGAAACTATTTTGCCTCTCAATTGATAATTAGTGCAGGAGCATGGCTTCACACACTGGAGCCGTTCGTAGCTTTGCCGGTGAGGGCTGTTCGAAAGACGGTAGGCTGGTTTCGTGCAGAGCCGCGATTGTTTGACCAGGCTGTCTTCCCGGGCTTTACTCTTGCTACCGAGCATGGAGGCTATTACGGATTTCCGAGTATTCAAGGCACAGGACTCAAAATCGGCAGACATGATGGGGGCAAAACGTGGCGACCAGGAGAAAAGCTTGAGTCATTTGGTGCATTTGCGGAGGATGAAACAGACCTGCGAAATACACTCGAAGCATACATGCCCCATGCGGCCGGTGGCCTTTTGAATGGAGGGGTCTGCAAATACGAGCTGACACCTGATGAGAATTTTATTATCGACAGACATCCGAATTACGCGAATGTACTCGTGGCAGGAGGCTTTTCGGGGCATGGCTTTAAATTTTCTAGTGCAGTAGGTGTAATTTTAGCTGATTTGATAGAAAATCGTAAGCCCGCTGTGGAGCTGAAGCCATTTTCGATTTCGCGTTTTGATGCCATTACCACGTAACCTAAACGAGCTTAGCGATAGCAAAAACAGTAGCAGAACTGGAGGAGGGGAAACCATGGGAAGCAAAAAACAACTCAAGCTAGGTGCTATGTTGCATGGGATTGGAGGTAACATTTCGGGATGGAGACACCCGGACGCTATTACAGATGCGAGTGTGAATTTCGACTTATACAAGAAATGGACGCAAAAGGCAGAAGCAGGTAAATTTGATTTTGTTTTCATTGCCGATGGATTATATATTACCGAAAAGTCGATCCCGCACTTTTTGAATCGGTTTGAGCCAATAACCATCTTGAGCGCACTCGCTGCGATTAGCTCTAAAATTGGCTTAGTCGGTACCGTGTCTACCTCCTACAGCGAGCCTTTTACGATTGCACGCCAATTTGCTTCACTTGATTTGATCAGCGGTGGGAGAGCCGGCTGGAATGTAGTGACATCGCCACTCGAAGGCTCAGCACTTAACTACGGCAAGACCGAGCAGGAGCATCCCTCTCATCCCGAGCGCTATAAAATCGCGAACGAGTACCTGGAGGTGACAACCGGGCTATGGGATTCATGGGAGGATGATGCATTCGTTCGCGACAAGGAAACGGGTGTGTTTTTCGATCCTAAAAAAATGCATACGCTCAATCATAAAGGGAAGTATTTTTCTGTGAAAGGACCGCTCAATGTAGCCAGATCCAAGCAAGGTCAGCCAGTCGTATTTCAAGCCGGTGCCTCCGAGGATGGGAAAGATTTTGCAGCAAAGGTAGCGAATGCGATCTTTACGGGGCAAGAAACGCTCGAAGAAGCCAAAGCTTATTATGATGACGTCAAAGGGCGCGCCAGGCTATTCGGTCGTAACCCGGATGAAATCAGTATTTTGCCAGGCATCGGTCCGATTATCGGCAGCACGCAGGAAGAGGCTGAGCGTAAATACGCACAGGTAGCAAGCTTGGTGTCCATTGATCGTGCTTTGGACTTTTTGGGCCGCTTCTATGAGCATCATGATTTTACGCAGTACCCGCTTGACGAGCCGTTTCCAGATTTGGGAGAGCTGGGGCGTAACAGCTTCCAAAGCTCGACGGACAGGATGAAAGCGTGGGCAAAGGAAGAAGGCCTCACGCTGCGGCAAGTAGCTCTGCGAGTAGCGACACCGAAACCAACACTGCTCGGAACGCCAGAAAAGATAGCAGATACACTGCAGGAATGGTTTGAAGCAGGAGCAGCAGATGGATTCATCGTTGGGGCATCCGTTCCTCGTGGCTTGGAGGAGTTCGTCGACCATATCGTCCCTATCCTGCAAAAACGTAGACTTTTCCGTGAGGAGTACGAGGCAGATACGTTGCGAGGCAATCTTGGTATTCCCATCCCCGAAAATAAGTTCGCAGTCCAAAAGAAAGCTGTATTAAAAGAAGGCTGATCAACTGGTACCAAGCCAGCGAACCCCATCGGACAATCGATGGGGTTTGTACGTTTGGAGGGAACCACTACTGGGCTGTGCGAATACCATGTCGATATCGACTGATTGTGGAGGGATCCATTTTGTATCCAAGATACCCGTATTACGGTTATAAAATGAAATGTGAAGAAGTGCCTATTTCCTTTCCGGCACAGCATCAGGATCGACAGCCGGGAATGGAGTATCTGATGGTCCCGCGCCCGATATATGACAACCCACAGTATATCGGCAGCGGGAAGCTGAGGGATAAGGTAGCGATTATTACGGGCGGAGATAGCGGGATCGGGCGCGCGGTGGCCGTTGCGTTTGCCAAGGAGGGAGCAGACGTAGCCATCCCTTATCTCGATGAGCACATTGACGCAGAAGAAACGAAGCAGGTCATCGAGAGCTATGGCCGTAGCTGTTTGCTGCTTCCTGGCGATTTGCGGGATGAGCTGTGGTGTCGAGAGGTCATACAGAGAACGGTTGCCAGTTATGGGAAGCTGGATGTGCTGGTGATCAATCAGGGTGTTCAATTTCCGCAAGCCAGCATCCGCCAGATAAGCCGACAGCAGCTGGAGGACACTTTTCGTACCAACATCTTCCCAAATTTCTTTTTAACGCAGGAGGCACTGCCTCACCTGCAGCCCGGTAGCTCGATAATTAGTACGACCTCGGTAACTGCCTATGCTGGGCATTCCCAGCTAATCGATTATTCCGCAACGAAAGGAGCGATTGTTTCATTCACACGCTCTTTGTCTCTGCAGCTTGTAAGTAGTGGCATCAGAGTCAATGCGGTGGCACCTGGTCCAATTTGGACTCCCTTGCAGGTTTCCAGCTATTCGGCGGAATATATTACTACCCTGGGTTCGGATACGCCTATGCGCCGTGCCGGTCAACCGTTCGAATTGGCCCCCACCTATGTCTATCTAGCGTCCGATGATTCCGGTTACGTGACGGGCCAGGTGCTTCATGTAAACGGTGGGACGATGACGGAAACATAGACTTCTTGGACTATTCGATCTGAATAGCACCCGTGGTATGACTTGCGGGATGAAGCAGTAATTGCAAAAACCTTCCCGACTCATGAATCAGCCAGTAAGGCTGTCTATTACCGTATATGTATAAATTGGTGGCCGCCCAGAGCATATCATTTACCCGCGCATGATCACCCATTAAGCGAGCACATTCCCCCATTGCGATCCATGGATATAAGTCACCGGTTTGGAAGGTGTCAAAATGAGGAAACGCGGTTGTTATTCGTTGATAGAGCATGTGTGCAATCGCTGGATCTGCGACTTCGTATATAATCGGAAACGCTTGTGACGTTACATCAGGATACCATTTTCGCCATCCTGGATGTGTAAAGTCATACATCGCGTACGATTTGCGAAGCCTGCTATACATCTTCAGAATCCCCATTTTACAGGCATTGGCACGAATCTGGGCCTCGTTAGCATTTCGATTATCTCCGAGACAGGAGAATAAAAAAGCAGCATCCTCCAAACCGCGCATGACTTCACAATTGTCCATTAAATACTTGACTCGGTAGGAGTGCTTTGCCCAAGTCAATCCGTCCTTTTGTTGGAGGCTGGCGATTCCATGCAGAAGTATGATTAATTCTGCATGCTTGGTTGCCAGCCAGTCCGTCTTTCCAGTAGCTCTTATCCATTCCGCGACAAGGCTGAATAACGTTGCGTGGTAGCTGTCCTCACTATCTGCTGTCCCTGTATCAATTTCGGTTTGTCCTTCCAAGCGGTAGTCGTTGACGAAGCCATCGTGACCCATATGGTGAAAGTACCATTCGATGTGGCTTTGTATCGGCTCCCATTCGTTCAACGGAATCAGAGCAAGCAAAGCCAGATTGGTAAAGTACGGATTAATCTGTTCACGTATAGGTGCCAGTCGAAACGTACCACTTGTAAGCCAGCAAGACAAGAGAAACGCTTTTTCATGCTCAATCAGTGCGCTTTTCTCGCACGTCATTCTATCATCACAACCTTCCTCACGTTAAGGTTGTTACCCACTTAACTCCGTATTCCATCCACTGGAGAGAACGGGCATACGAATCATTGTCCATTGGAGACATATCAACGATCTCTTCACCAACCATACTATTCCACTTTTCATGACGATACCAATCGACTCCATCAGCAGGTGCATGATCGAAATTCTCCCATACACTGAGCAAGGCGGGACTGTATAGCTTTGACGTGCCCTCTCGCAAATTTTGTCCATCTACTCTCAATTGATAGTCAGGATTGAATGACAGCATGTTCTTGCGCGGAGTAAAGAGATGTGGCCAATAGTCTGCTCGTGAGCCAGTATGAGGAATCCGCGTGGCAAAAGCAACTATTTTCTCTAAGCGTAAAGGATCTTCAAATAAAAGCTTGTAAAGTGTTTTTCCTAGCATGATCCGTTCAGTGACTTCTGGAAAATGCTCTACATTTAGCCCAGTCAAGCTGATTCGTTTGTCAGTCGGGTGTGCTTTATAAGGAAAAAGCACTTGGCTAAGAGAGAGAACAGATTGCGCGAAAAATGCAAAGGTAGAGAAGATGCGATTCAGTGTAAAAGGCTTTTGGACAACCCGCTGCTCAATGTATTGCTGCTCATTGACGATGAGAGCCTGAGTCAATCTGGAGCTGTCTTGACTTGTTAAAAATTCCTTCCAGTAGCTGTGCATAAAAATCGATACACACAATGGACCAAGCAAGGATGTCAGGTCTGCACCTGTTCGTTTCATTTCCTTGTAAAGCAGCAGCTGTGGGTAAGCATCTTGAAAGATAAGCCAATTACTTCTTTCGAAAAACCAAAAAAATGGCTGGATCGCATGCTCGTCCATCAGCAGCGGAAGCCATTCCCCTTTTAAATCTGTCATGTTCCAGCCACCATTGCGTGAGACGAGATGTGCCAGCAAAGCCCAATGAATTTCTCTGTGCTCCTGATAAAATTCCAGATATGCCTGCGTGCGCGTCACGTTATTTAGGTTGGCGAGGGCTGTCTGATGACGAATATGGGCGATTAAGTCTTGTTTGTGTAGGGTCATTGGCTCAATAGTCATGCTGTCGCTCCTTGCTTTTTCAATACAACAGGTTCCCAATTTGCGTAAAAAAATCTCTATCGCGGCCTCCTCAAGGAGGAGCGACCGCATTTTAGCGGAAGATTTTTATGCGTTCCAGAAAGTTTAAGCTAGATTGCTTTCATACGGTGAAGCACTTAAACTTTCTTACACGTAAAAAAAGCAGGCCCGTAGGATGACCCGCTCTTGCTTCATCCAATCATTTCTAAAACGAGAAGTCGGACCATCAGTTTTTCTTTGGCCTCTTCCCAAGTGTTTGCAAAAATGACCACATGCTCGGATTGAAACTCTGTTTCTGCGATGAAAATACCATCCTGTTCGTATATGTTCATAGAAAATCGTCCTTTCTGATGCCTTTCAAGCATTGTATGCTATCATGATCAAGATGATGCATACCATTTGCTGAAATGATAAGCAGAAAGGGTGGAATTACGTGGAAATTATCGTAACACAGGAAGCGCTGCGGCAATTAAACGCTATGAATCACGCAAAAGATAAGGATACATTTATACGAATTAATGGTGAATTGGTCGGTGGATGTGGTATGACGGTGGATTATGCTTTGTGGTGGGATGAGAGGGGAGTTAATGATCTGGAGGTCGTCGTAGAGAAACTCACGTTTTTGATCGATAAAGCGACGATCGAGTATATCGGTTCTGAGAAGCTGACCGTCGATTACCGGCCACAGCAGGGATTCCGCCTCGTCTCTCCACATCAGATTGTGGCTTATGGACTGGCTTTAAAAGAGCGTTGGGGGTAAAAATAATAAAAGAAAAAAGACCGGGCTTAAAATATGGCTCGGTCATTCTTTCTGCTCAACCGTCTCAACTAAAACCATGGTTCTAGCATCCCTATCGGAAAACCAGTCTGTTCGTCCGAATCGGGAAAACGGCCCCAGGCAAAAACGCCATTGAAGTAATCAATTGTAAATGGCTGATCATATTCAGGGACACTGTACTTTCCACCGATTCGGTAATCATCTGTTCCTAAATAATACGATTTAGCCATAAAGTATTTTTGCTGAATAATGCCAAACTGAGAACTGTCGCCAAGCTTCTTCTTTGCTTCTGCTTCCAGTCGCAAACGCTCCATTTCTTCTTGGAGCTCAGCTAACGTCATTTGACTGTACAAGCGCACGGGATTGCCTCCTTTCCATACAGCTTCATTGTAGCAAAAGACAAGGGAAAACGCGATGGATATAGAATCACTAGAAAGAAAGGAAAGGGGAGAAGAACAGATGAGTCGTTTTGACTTGACCGGAAAAAAAGCCATTGTTACAGGAGCAGGAAGAGGGATAGGAAAAGCTGTTGCACTTGGCCTCGCCGAAGCAGGTGCCGAAATAGCAGTCGTAGCCCGTACAGAGGGTGACTTGCAGGAAGTTGTACAAGAAATTAGAGCAAAAGGCGGCATTGCGCACCCAATCCAGGCTGATTTGACTGCTTCAGGAGCTGCTGACCAAGTCGTTTCCCAAACGCTTGAAGCTTTGGGCGGGCTACATATTCTTATAAACAATGCAGGAATGAACATACGCAAAAAAGCGCATGAAGTGAGTGAAGAAGAGTGGGATCGTGTTGTAGACCTGAACATGAAGGCAACGTTCTTTTTGAGCCAAGCTGCAGGTAAAATCATGTGTGAGCAGCGCTATGGACGGATTGTCAACATGGCATCAGTAGCCGGTCTGGTTGCTCTACGCACAGGTGTGGCTTACGCATCCAGCAAGGCGGGTGTGATTCAAATGACGCGTGTACTCTCCCTGGAATGGAGCAAATTCGGGGTCAATGTGAATGCGATTGCACCATGGTATTTCCGTACGCCATTGACAGAAGAGCTATTGGCAAACGAGACGTTTTTGCAAGAGGTGCTTAGCCGCACGCCTAGCGGGCGAATTGGTGATGTGGATGACCTGGTTGGACCAGCTGTTTTCCTGGCATCCGATGCAGCAGCGTACATAACGGGCCAAACGATAGCAGTCGACGGTGGCATGTCTGTCTACGGATTTTAACAAGTGAGAAATAAAAAAAGGGCATCCCCAGTTGGGGATGCCTAAATATTTGGGGGCGATTGAGAAAAATACCGATCGGCTGTTCGCATCATTGTTTTGCTCTCACCCAAAACAATGACGTAAGCCAAAAATCTAGCAACGCATACATCCATGGATGAATACGTTTAAGAAGTCATTCACGTTGAATATCGATCGTTTTCTCAATGCGTTGAAAAAGTGCTTACGCTATAAAAATAACAGTCAAAAGTAAATTACGGATAAAGTAAAAATAAAGTATTATTAAATTTTTGTTTTATCGTGCAAATGTGTGATTACCAATGACGACAGTTTTTTCCCTCGACCAGATCCAACGGGAAGTGGCAGTATTCGGATTGAAGAAGTACAAAGAACCATTCGTTGGGTCCTTTCCGTTTACGGCTTCCTGAACTGCTTTGCGTGTACTTGCGTTAGATGTGCGCGAGAGATGGCCGTCATTGAGAGGCGAAAATGCGTTGGGGGCGTAAATAACCTCTCTTACCGTATTTGGAAATTCAGAAGAAGCTACCCGATTCAATACAACAGCAGCAATGGCTACTTGTCCTTCATACGGTTCTCCCCGGCCTTCCGCATAAACGAGCCGGGCGAGCAGTTCCATATCCCTGTCCGATACTTTCACTTTTCCATTGCGAGTGACTTTCGGTCGATCGTCTCGACTTGTCGAAATGGAATCGCGTTTTCCTGTAGTGACGGGAGTAGTTGGTTTTGCTTGCTTCTTTGCTAGTTGTTCCTTGGGCGTTGAGGGGCCTACTGGAGCAGGTAAAGCTTGATTAAAGTGAGGGGCTGAAGCGCTTGTTGGAGTTACTAAGAGGCATAATAGCAGCAAACCAAAACTGTTAATAAAGAAGAAAAAGCGCAATCGCGCTTCACGTGTTATCACGTTGGGAACCACTCCTTTTCGCTTTTTGCTTTTTGATTGCGGAAGCGAATCGGGTCATCGACAAGTCTATCGAGATAATCGGAATGGTTCAAGAGGGAATTGGTTCCAAGGAACTATTTACAGCGAATGTGAGTCTATTCGGCCCAGATAACAACATGATTAAATGATATGAATCTATCGAGGGAGCCTAAAAATAGAAGAAGCCAGTCGTTTTGACTGGCTTTTCATATGAACCTGCGAGAGATCAGCAAGTTTACGCCCCTGCCGGTTTATTTCTCCGTGATCGTTACTGTATTGATTTTAATGGTTTGCTCTGGAATGCTTGTTTCACCTGTTTGTGGGTTGGCTTTTACTTTTGTTCCGGCGATTTTTTGTACGACATCCATACCGCCTACTACTTTTCCGAAGATCGTGTAATTTGGAGAGTTTTCCAGCCCTTCGACATCCTTACCTGATCCGATGAAAAATTGGCTGCCGTTTGTGTTTTTTCCTGCGTTAGCCATTGCCACAACACCAGCTTCATACTTGTGACCGTTTTTCAGTTCATCTTCAAAGGTATACCCAGGACCGCCGATACCAGAGCCAAGTGGATCGCCTGTTTGAATCATGAAATCCTTGATCACGCGGTGGAACGTAACACCATCATAGAACTTGTCCTTCGCGAGGAAAACAAAATTGTTTACGGCGATAGGAGCGTCTTTGGCAAACAGATCAACCGTAATATCTCCCATTGTCGTAGAGATTTTTGCCTGATACGTCTTTGCTTTGTCGATCTGCATAGTTGGAGCTTTGTCATACTTCTTCGCGCCAGTTGGACCAGGCGGCTGCGCTGGTGTATTATCTGCTGGCTTTTGTGGCTGAGTCGGTTGTGCTTCAGGAGACTCAGGTGATGTAGGTGTGGTGGAGTTGCTACACCCCACAAGTAGGCTTATCGAAAGTAGAATCGAACTTACAGCTAGTAGCGTACGTTTCATTTTAATCATCCCTTCATATGCTCGTTTTACGCCCCACATCACATTATAATAAAAAGATGCGTGTGGTCAAACTTTGGCAAGCATGTGTAAAAGTTGTAGAACCGAACAAATCCTGAAAAGAAAAAAGCTGCTTGTGTATCAAAATAGGTATAAATTACTAGTGTGAAAGCGTTTTCGCTAATTCAATCACATGGCTGCTTTTCCCATACTCATGATATGATGGAAGCAGGCGAGCAGGGCTTGCTCGAATACATGATGATGTTCACTTTTGTTTTTTGAAACTGGAAAAAATTGTGTGACTCTGCTATATACTTGATCATGAGGGGGACTATAAATGAAAGAGCGTTTTGAAACCAAAACGGTACATATTGGACATGAACCTTTGCGTCAAGTTAAAGCCAAGTCAACCCCCATCTACCAAACCTCTGTATTTGCCTTTGAAGGCCTGGAGGAAGTCGAGCAATTTTACACGGGTGAAGGCGAGTATCTGTATACGCGAAACGGAAATCCCAATCAGGCAGAGCTTTCCGATGCAATCGCGTCTCTTGAGCAGGCAGAGGCAGGTGTTAGTGCAGCATCGGGCATGGGGGCAATCCTGGCAGGACTTCTGTCCGTTCTGGGACCAGGTGATCACGTCTTGGCGTCCCATGAAATTTACGGAGGTACCTATGCGCTTTTATCCAAGGAGCTTTCCCGGTTTGGAATCGAGCTTACGTGCATCAACTTAAATGAAGAGTCATCCCTTGCTGGTCACGTACGTCCTCAAACCAAGCTCTTTTTTCTGGAAACAATTACGAATCCTTTGCTTACAGTCGTTGACATGCCGTTCTGGATCGAGCAGGCAAAACAGCATGGATTAACAGTGATGGTAGACAATACGTTTGCAACTCCTTATTTGGTACAGCCATATGCGTTAGGAGCTCATCTGGTCGTTCACAGTGCTACAAAGTACATAGGCGGTCATAGCGATGTCACATCAGGGGTATTGGTCGGGGAACGTGAACGGATTGCAAGAGCGCGGGAAATTGTCGTAAACTATGGCACCTCACTTAGTCCCTTCGAAGCCTGGTTGACAGCCCGAGGACTCAAGACACTTGCGCTGAGAATGGAACGTCAATGTGACAATGCGAGCGAAGTCGCGTCTTTTTTGCAAGAGCACCCTGCCATCAAGCACGTCTATTACCCAAGCAAAGAATCGACTGCGTTTTTTCATCGCCAAAAACAAGGAGCGATGGTCTCTTTCACGTTAGCTGACGAAAATAAAATATATGATTTTTATCGCGCCTTGGACTGGATCAAATTTGCTCCGTCGCTAGCTGGAGTAGAGACCAGTGTATCCCATCCTGTGACGACCTCGCATCGCGCTTTTACAGAAGAGCAGCGACAGGCAACGGGAATTACGATGGGGCTTGTTCGTTTATCTGTTGGGATTGAAGCTGCCGAAGACATCATTCGGGAGCTAAACCGGGCCTTACAAAAATAATTCAAAAAAATTTACCCTAAATTCTGTTACTTTCTTCCGAGTCCAAACGTAATACGAAGTTAGAGTAGAAATACTATGTCTGAACGATTTGCACGACTTTTCATGATGAGTTGTGCTTCTTTAAGACTGGAAGAAACCGAGGAAACCGTACATGGGGATGGCAATGAACCGCTCCGCGCAACCATCGGTCCAATCGAATGAGGGTTATTACGAATCTCGTCCGTTTACTGAACTGTATGACGAATATTTTGATCGGGTTAACCGTTATTTGCGTTGCCGCGTTCAAAATTCATGGGACGCAGACGATTTGACGACGGTGGTTTTTTTAAAAGCGCTGGAAAAATTTGAACAATATAGCAGAACCAGTCCGTTTGCTTCCTGGATTTTCCGTATTGCACATAATGCCTATGTGGATTTTATGCGGAAAAACAGGGAGATCCCAGTAGATCAGGAGGAATTTCTGGGGGCAGAACCGGATGATACCTGGCAGCCGGAGCGGCAGGCATTGACGAATGAAGAAATTCGTTTGCTTCGTGACCGGCTCGACTTGCTGTCGCAGGATCAAAAAGACGTGTTAATGCTCCGCTATTTTGCCGATCTCAAAATCAGTCAGGTGGCGGAAGTCCTGGACAAGACAGAGTCAAGTATAAAAATGATCTCATACCGCGGCTTGCAAAAACTGCAGAAAATGTACGAAAGGGGGGACTCCGAATGAGAGAGGAGAATCAAAACCCCCGGGGTTATGACGAGGATCAGACAGTTCCCATGCTCCTAACCCATTTAAAACAGTTGCGGCGTTCCGTTCCCGTTAATTATCAATTGAAATCGGAATTGAAGAAGCAATTGTTGCAACGGATGAGAGAGCTAGAGGTTCAAAAGAAAAAATTACCGGATGTAATCGTGTCAAAACGAAGAAGGAAGCTCATGCAAGCTGGCGTTGTTTCTTTGGTAGTGGCGCTTGCTTTTGGCAGCTATGCATGGTGGACAAAAGATGCGATTTCTGTAAGTGAACCAAAGCTCCTCTCCCTACCAGCTCAATCAAGCGCGGAACAAGTAGATATGGACCCTGCCGGTACCCAAATTGCATACATTTCCCAATCGGCTTTACTGCGTACCCTTCCTATAAATAGTGATCAAAAGCCACTTTCAGTCAAATTGCCACCAACAGAAGGTAAATACCTATCTGTCTCTTGGGGAAATCATGGAACACAGATCGCGGTTGTCGAACAACAAGATCAGTTGTCCAGACTTTGGATCGTTGATCTGCCAACTACCTACAGTATGGGAAGCAGCCGTCTGTTAAAAGAAGAAGATGGCGTTTTGTACCAGGCTCCTAGCTGGTCACAAAATGACGATTCGATCGCCTATTCCCGTACGAAAAATGGCGTTCAGGAGATTTGGGTGAGCAGCACGGTTTCGTTCCAGGAGTGGAAAATTGCGGAAGGCTCGCAGCCTGAATGGTCACCAGACGGTCGTTTTCTGGCGTTTGTGGATGAAGGGGAAATCCGAATTATGGAAATGAGGACAGGTAAAATAACGATTCTGGGTAAAGGTGAATGGCCTTCCTGGAGCGGGGATGCACGGTTGACCTACACAAACATCGAAGGAAAGCTAGTCGAAAGCATTGTGGATGTACAACCTGTCGCGACAAGTGAAGTCACCTTGTTTAATAGATCTTCCGATAGGCTGATTCGAGCTAACTGGTCAGCAAAAGGCAAGCAATTGCTGCTCATATCGCATGAAGAGCAACCAAAAGCGCTGGTTATCTCACTGGCGTCACGATAACGAGCGGAGGAACAAACATGAGATGGAAATGGATGTTGGTCCTCCTGATGGTTTGGCTGAGCGTTTCTGTTCAGCAGGTAAAAGCGGAGGGCAACATAGAGGTAGAAGTAAACGTACCATTGAGCGGAATCATTAAGTATGACTCATGGATGCGACTGGAAGTTAACGTGACGAGCAAGGAAGAGGCGTTTCATGGATTTGTTGAGCTGTCAAAAGGGAGGGCCAAGAAAAATTCTTACCAGCCAGCCCTGCGTCAGCCTGTCGTGATTGAAAAAGGACAGAGTAAGAAAATCGTTTTTGACATGCCTGTTCAAGTCATGCTCGATGAGTGGAATATTTTGCTGACAAAAAATGGGCAGGTCGTCCAAAGTGAGAAGCTGCGACTGCCTTACCCAAAAGACGGACGAACCGTTGGGGTCGTGCACGAAGGCGGCAATGCGTTTCATTTTCTAGCCATTAACCAATCCCAATTCAATATGTCCAGACCGATGACGGTGCAAAATTTGGCGCCTGAGATGCTGCCAGATCAAGCCTGGATTTATCGTAATCTGGATGTGCTGGCACTCGGGGGGAAGCAAGCTGCTCTCTTAAATGATCAACAGGTCGTGGCTATCAAGGAATGGGTGCAAATGGGCGGGATTGTCATTTTGTCAGCTGGACCCGGACAAGATGGTATTATTCAAAAATTTGCAGATGTCTTTTCGGTAGCCCCTGGAGTTGGAGGCACGATTGCGCTATCCGAAGGCTTACGTCCCTACACTGGTGACAAGCTTGCTCCTGTTGGCTCCATTCCGGTCTATAACAAGGATGTCCCCTTGTTTTCATCGCAAAAGGCAGGAAAGGGCATGTTGCTGTTTGTCAATTACGATGTGACAGCAGAGCCGATGGCTTCCTGGCAGCATAATTTGCAGCTGTGGCAAAGCGTGCTGCAAAAGCATGGGGCGCAAGAATTATTGGAACAAAATACGTACATGGACCAAATGACTCGTCCTTTCCTTGAATTAAGCCGTATGATTCCAGATGTGCAGACCCCTTCTCCGACGTGGATGGTAGTTTTGTGGGGCGGTTATGTGTTTTTGATCGCACCGCTCACTTATTTTGTGCTGAAACGAGTGGGACGCAGTGCATGGGCGTGGGGTGTGATTCCTGGCCTTGCCGTCCTCATTTCAGTTGGTATTTTTGCGATCGGAAAGCCATTGGTTGTGAAAACAAGTGCGAGTAACGCCATTTCCGAGATTAGCATTTTGGACGAACACACAGCACAGACCAGAACGGCGGCTACCTTTTTGACAGTAGATCAGGATCAGTTTGATGTAGAGGTAAAAGCACCCATCATCGCGCTTCCGTTAACACTTGGGCGCAATGATTACGAACCAGAGGGTCAGGCAGAAAGAGATCAATTTCTAGCCTATCGAAATCTTCCTTACCTCACACCCAAACAAGCGATCGGATATGGCATTGTGCGCGATATCGGAGAATTTGAGAGCGATTTGAAGGTGAATCGGGATCGTTTGCAGGGACGTATCAAAAATAATACGAAATTCTCCTATGACAATACTTTTATTGAGATTGGATTACAGCGTATACCAATCGGCGCAATGAAAAAGGGAGAAGAGAAACAGATCGATAGTCTTCTCGAGCCACTTCTCATGCCCAGACAAGAGCAGCAAGTTGTGCCATTAACAATCGAAGAACAGCATAACAGGCTGAAGGACATCGTGATGGCCTATGGACAAGGGAATCAAGTGCGAATCGTCGCGACAAGCGATGAAGAGCTGCCTCTCTTAACGATGCGTGAACCACATCGCGCCCATTACTGGAACGTCGTCAATCAAGCCGTTTATTTAAAACCGAATGATCAGGGACTCGTTACGTACCCGTACGGTTTACTGGGTGTATACATCAATGAAACCGTAGGAGAGTATGACTCCAGTGGGCCAAACCTGTGGCAATTGGGCAAAGGAAGTATTACCTTTGAGCTAAAAGCAGGCAATGCGCAAATGGAAATGGAAAGGCTGATTGTTCCTCTGGATCACAGTCCATTCCGACCGTTCAAAATCGAGTACTTCCACCAAAAGAGTGGAAGATGGCTGCCAGTGGAAAGGGCATCCAGACTGGTGCTGGAGAAGGATTTGGAAGACGTGCTGACACCACAGCAATCCCTGCTGCTACGCTTTTCCAACGATGGAACAACGCGCTTGTCATTGCCTACGCCGTTTTTCCAAGTAGAGGGGAGTGAGCGGAAATGGTGATTGAAACCGTTCATTTAAGCAAGCAATATGGAAATTTACAAGCTTTGACCGATTTAAATCTCTCGATTGATGAGGGTAAGGTGTTTGGCTTCATTGGCCCCAATGGAGCGGGAAAATCCACGACGATGCTCATTTTGTCAACCTTGCTGGAGCAAACGGATGGTGACGCGTATGTGTGTGGATACAATGTACGTAAAGACCCGGTGAGTGTCCGTCAGTCACTTGGCTATATGCCGGATTTCTTCGGTGTGTATGACAACTTGACAGCTGTGGAATATTTGGAGTTTTATGCGGGGGCGTTCAAGATTCCTGCGCCAAAGCGAAGAGCACTTGTAGCGGATTTGCTGGAGCTGGTCAATCTCTCTCATAAAGCGGATGCGTTTGTTGATTCACTCTCTCGCGGGATGCAGCAACGCTTAGGGCTTGCACGTTGCCTTGTGCATGATCCGGCTGTACTGATTCTGGATGAGCCTGCCTCTGGATTAGATCCGCGTGCACGGATTGAGCTGCGGGAGATTATCAAACAGCTTCGCGAAATGGGCAAGACGATTTTAATCAGCTCACACATCCTTCCAGAGCTGGCAGAGCTGTGTGACGATATTGGCGTGATTGAGCAAGGGAGACTGATCGCTTGTGGATCAGTTCACGATGTAAGCAATCGTGACAGGGAAATGAGCATTATGCAATTACGCGCACTGCACAATCAAAATACGGCAGCCTTGATTCTTAGCAACCATTCGTCTGTATCCAATCTGGAGGAGTACATGGGCGGATTACGGTTTTACTTCACCGGGTCGGAGCAGCAAAAAGCAGATTTACTGCAGGAATTGATCGAAGCCCAGGTAGCCGTCGTTTATTTTGGCGATGCCAAGGCGAATTTAGAGGATGTTTTCCTGTCTATTACGGAAGGGGTAGGTGGCTGATGAATAGCTTCTTTTTTAACCCCATTCTGGTAAAAGAGATGAGAGAGCGATTTCGCTCCAAGAAAACGGTTTGCATTCTGGCTATTTATTTGCTGATTATGGGAGGAATTCCAATCGGGTTCTTGCTCATGGACCCGATGAAGGCTGCTGCACTAGGGGAGAACCGCAACCTGTTTCTCTTGTCCGCAGGCATTCACTATGCGATGGTTTGCTTCGTCGCTCCTGCACTGACGGCTGGTGCAATCAGCGGGGAAAGGGAGCGGCAAACGCTCCAAATTTTATTGACGACTCAGCTTTCCACGCGCACGATCATTTTAAGCAAGCTGATTACATCACTGGCGTTCTCCTGTTTGCTTCTGGTCGCCACTATGCCTTTGTATAGTATCGTAATGCTCTACGGCAGCGTGTCACCTGAGCAAATGGCTAAGCTCATTCTCTTTTTGGCCATCAATGTTTTATTTTTAGGTTCACTTGGTCTGTTTTGTTCAACTTGGATCAAACGCACCTCTGTCAGCACAATCACGTCCTATGGAATTGCCTTTTTCTTTGTCGTTGGAACGGGACTGCTCTTTTTCTTCATCGGCGAATCTTTGCAGCAAGCATATCCTGAGCTGTTCCCCGATGACGGCGTATGGAAATTATCCCAGCTCCAAATGCTGGCGGGAATTAATCCGGTGATTGTTTTGTTTGGGATTCTGGGTGAATCAATTGCTCACTCTGATCAGATTACGTTTTCACCATGGCTGTTCTTTTCGTGTTTTTACTTGTCGCTGTCTGTGATTTTCGTTTTTTGGAGTGCTTATTTGTTAAAACCGATTCGTCGGACATGGTGGAGTTGGAAGAAACGACCTGTTCGTGTAAAATGAGAGACGTTGAGGAGAAGGGGGGTTTTTGCGTGAGTGAACAAGAAGTACAAATTATTGATTTTGAAGAAATGCTGCGATTTATTGAAAGTCGCTTAGCATCTGCCGGGATGCTCGTGAAACGAGAAGCAATTATCACGATTCTTCAAGCAGAAGAAGCGTTTTTGATGGAAAAAGGCGTTCTGCAAGAGTACAGCGAGTAAACAGCGAACAACCTGCCAGATTGGTAGGTTGTTTTTTTGTGCGGCAAAAGACCCACCAGTCTTTTTATCCAGTAGCTGTGCTGGTATCACTCGGTTTTCACCAAAAAGTACCAGCAAAAAAGAGGAAAAGCATGATTTATGGTGAATTCTTTGAGCCATATCCTGTGGATCAAAACGAGGTGCATAATTTTGCAAACGCAAGAAAGTGATAGGAAAGTCCCGGGAACAAAAGACCTCCACAGAGCGGTGGAAAATGGCTATAACCATATCTTTAGACTGGCTCGAGATCATACCGGTGATTTTGTGATTACGTTATCAGAAGGAACATTGGCGATAGAGTTCGGATTGACAACCGAGCAGATAAGCGGAAAAAAGCTCACTGACAATCTGTTTAGCCGTGCAGATATTCAGGTGCTGCCATATTATGAAAGAGCTTTTATGGGCAACGTCGTGGAATTTGAAACAAGAATTCGGGAGCGGACTTTTTTAACGACTCTTTCCCCGATCAGCAAGGAAGGAATAGTTATTGAGGTGATCGGCTCGTCTACCGAAATTACCGGGCGCATAAAAATGGAGCAGCAATTGCAAGAAACCGAAGAACTGTATCGGAGTCTGGTAGAAGATACGCTTGTTGGTGTGTATATTGCCTATGTAGAGCATCCGGGTTTTGTTTATGTCAATCCACGACTTGCTGAAATCTTTGGTTACAGTCAGGAAGAGCTGGTGCAAATGACGGCGGCAGATCTGGTCATACCCGAGGAGCGAACGATAGTTCGTGCTAATCAGGATGGGCGGCTAAATGGCGATCGTTCCAGTATCCGCTATCAATTCCGTGGGCTGCGCAAAAACCAAAGCAGGGTTGAGGTCGAAGTATTGCAAAAGACAAGCATGTATAAAGGGAGAGCAGCTGTAATCGGAATTCTGCAGGATGTGACAGAACGCAAGCAAGCTGAAGAGATTGTTCGCAAGTCGGAGATGCTCTCCATAGTGGGCCAGATGGCAGCTGGAGTCGCTCACGAGATACGCAATCCGCTGACCTCGCTCAAAGGCTTCCTACAGCTACTCCAGAGGCAAACCCATGACAATAAAGAGTATTACGGGATCATGCTTTCCGAGCTCAACCGTATCGAGTTCATCATTAGTGAATTTTTGGTTCTGGCTAAACCACAGGTCATGATTCATCGCAAACACGAAATACAGCAGCTACTCGAGAATATTGTCATGCTGGGAGAAACCCATGCCATTATGTACAACGTCGAGATCAAAACGCAGTATGAGAAAAATATACCGCCTGTCTCGTGTGAGGAGAATCAGTTAAAGCAAGTTTTTCTGAATTTACTGAAAAACGCGATTGAGGCGATGCCAACAGGCGGTAAGGTCACGGTCACTGCCAAAATGGACGGCAGCATGCTGCTTGTTGCCTTTGCAGATGAAGGCTGTGGAATATCTGAGGATCGTTTGGGGAAACTAGGTGAACCCTTTTTTACAACAAAAGAAAAGGGCACCGGGCTTGGACTTATGGTCAGCTACAAAATCATTGCTGCACATGAAGGCACGATCCGTGTCAGAAGTGAAGAGGGGGTAGGCACGACATTCGAGGTAAGAATACCTGTGGGATAGTATTCATTCGCCTGTTTGCTTCTACCGGAAAAAAACGGTATGATGGAATTGAGAGCCAATAACCGCATAAGGACGTGAACACATTGACAGAAGAAAATAAAGACCTTGAATTGGGCGATATCATTACGCTGGATGATGAAAATGGTGAACCGTTGGGTGACTTTGAAGTGATTGCACTGTTTGACCTGAACGGTAAAGAATATATTGCCTTGACCGAAGCAATCGAAGAGGAAGAAAGCGAAGAGGAATTGGACGAAGAAGTAGATATCTTCGTATTCCAAGTTGACGGTGGAGAAATGGTTCCACTCGAAGAGGACGAGGAAAGTACTGTTTATGCAAAGCTGAACGAGGTTTTGGAAGGCATCGAACTGATTAAAGAAGATAACTAAATTCTTTTATAAAAACAAAAGCCACTGCAGGCTCAATGTAAATTGTGACCGTGCAGTGGCTTTTTGCATCCATTTAGTCGTTCATTTTGATGATGTTGTCTTTGAGGTCGCGGACACAAAGCAGACACGTATAATCAGTCTCCAGCAATTCTCTGACCAAAGAAGAACATTCGTCCTTGGTCAGACCCAGCTTTTCAAGACGGGTGCGCAGCTCTTCACCGCCATTGTCAAAAAAATGGGCTTTGCTGTCAATGTCTCCGACCGCGCTTTCAAAGTGAGTACTGAATTTATAAAAATTGTTCCGTTGATTGGAGTGGTTTTTATCGGGGTTCCATTTTAAAACCCAGATATCATCCTTGTGGTATCCAGAAGAATTTAATGCTTGAATATCGGAGACCAACTCCTGATCGTAGCGGTGGAACTTTACAAACGGCTTGGTAGCACTAATCAAGTTGATTTCCCCCTTTTTCGCCTCTGAAGACGATGCCTTACTAGGATGCCCTATGAATCTGGACAGATGATTGGAAAAACTTGTCCTTTCTCTTTGACCTTTCTTTGTCAGAAATGCTACACTATGAACTGGTAGTTGTATGAAACGATTCCCAAAAAACACTTGTGTCTAGACGACCGTTTCGTTTTTGGCTTCTTGACCCAGTGAAGCATGCTGTACCGTATAGACGAACACTGACGTCTGTTTACCGAGAATTTATCAAAAATCGGCCATCTCGCTAGGGGCGAGGTGGCTTTTTTACCCCATTTTGCTATGGTCGTTGAATACTATAGGAACCATACGGTACAATAGCGATTAAGTGTTCGCTGCATGCGGCGATCAGCCAAAGTTTTTCTAAGGAAGTTGCTTTTACAGTAGAGGGGAGAGCGCGATTGAAGGAAACAGATACACTACATACATTAACGTATACGGAAGAGGATATTCAGGTCCTGGAAGGCTTGATTGCCGTTCGAAAACGTCCAGGAATGTACATAGGCTCCACCGGCAGCAGAGGTCTCCATCATCTTTTGTGGGAGATTGTGGACAACGCAAAGGATGAAGCGCTGGCAGGTGTAAACGATAGTATCATTGTTACGCTCTACAAGGATGGCAGCGTAAGCGTGGAAGACCACGGGCGCGGGATTCCGACTGGTATGCACAAAACAGGACGACCTGTTCCCGAAGTGATTTTTACGACTCTGCATGCCGGCGGTAAGTTTGGTGGCGGAGGTTATAAAAAAAGTGGTGGGTTGCACGGAGTAGGCTCCAGTGTGGTTGTGGCATTGTCCAAATGGCTCGAGGTAGAAATCCACCGCGAGGGCAAAATTCACAAGCAAAAATTCGAATATATCGTAGACGAGAAGGGCGTTGAGCATGTAGGCAAGCCCGTAACCGATCTCGAAATTACCGGAAATACCAAACGGACGGGGACGACTGTTCGTTTTTTACCTGACGAAGCGGTTTTTGGAAACGCTCGCTTTGACTACGAGACGATTCGTGATCGCTTCCGTGAAACAGCCTTTTTGTTGAAAAAGCTGAAAATGGTATTGATTGATGAGCGTGGCCCTGAGAAAAAAAGGGAAGAGTTTTACTTTGAAGATGGACTGAAATCGTATGTGTCCTATCTGAACGAAGGAAAAAACACGCTCCACCCGATTGTTTACTTTGAGGGCGAAAAAGACAACGTCTATGTCGAACTGGCCTTCCAGTACAACGACGGCTATACAGAAACGCTCGTCTCTTACGTCAACTCGATTGTCACTCTAGACGGAGGAACGCATGTAACGGGCTTCCGCAATGGTACAACCCGCATATTTAACGAATTTGCCCGGAAAAAAGGGTACTTGAAGGATAAAGATCCTAACCTGACGGGAAATGATTTGCGCGAAGGCTTCCTGGGCGTCTTGTCCTTGCAAATGGCTGATGTCCAGTTTGAGTCGCAAACAAAGGATAAGCTGGGGAATGAAGAAGCTCGGGCCATTGTGGAGCAGATCGTTTCAGAAAAACTCGGATTTTTCCTGGAGGAAAACCCGGAGACAGGCAAGCTGCTGATCGATAAGGCGCTTCGCTCTGCTGAAATTCGCGAGGAGCTCCGTAAACAGCGTGAAGCTTTGCGTGGTGATAAAAAAGGGAAGACGGCAAAAAAGCGCAAGTCCATTTCCGAAAAGTTCACCCCACCGCAATATAAGGACTCCAAGCGCAATGAGCTGTTCCTAGTCGAGGGTGACTCTGCTGGCGGTTCGGCTAAGCAAGCGCGAAATTCCGAGTTTCAGGCTCTGTTCAGCTTGCGCGGCAAACCCCTGAATACGGAAAAAGCAAAGCTGTCCGAGGTGCTGGCCAACGAGGAGTTCAGAACGATTCTCGAAGTGCTTGAAACCGATATCGGCGAGGAATTTTCCATCGAAAACTGTGCGTTTGACAAAGTCATTATCATGTCTGATGCGGACGTGGATGGCTCGCACATCCAAACCTTGCTGTTGACATTTTTCTTCCGCTACATGAGACCTATGATCGCAGCGGGTCATTTATATATCGCCCAGCCACCGCTTTATCAGGTGAAAAAGCAGAGCAAGGGCAAGCAGACAGAAGCCATCTATTGCTGGTCAGACTATGAGCTGGAGCAAGCCTTGAAAAAGGTTGGACGCGGTGCAGAGGTACAGCGTTATAAAGGCTTGGGTGAGATGAACGCCGATCAGCTCTGGGAGACGACGATGGACCCTGAGACTCGCAAGCTGATCAAGGTAGAGCTGGAAGATCTGGCTCACTGCGAAAAACTCGTTACTGTATTGATGGGCGACAAGGTTCCTCCAAGACGCGAGTGGATTGAAAGCCACGTCACCTTTGAAATGGGGGAGGATGAATAAGCATGTTGTCCAATCAGATTATTAAACAGAGCTTCGCTGAGATCATGGGCAAGCGTTTCGGGGATTATGCCAATCTGGTCATCCTCTCCCGTGCGATTCCGGATGCGCGTGATGGTCTCAAGCCTGTACAACGCCGTATTCTGTATGCGATGTACCAGGAAGGCAATACGAATGACAAGCCATACCGCAAATCAGCCAAGACAGTTGGATACGTAATGGGTACATACCATCCGCACGGAGACTCAGCCATTTATGAAACGATGGTTCGGATGGCACAATGGTGGAAGATGCGTCAGGTGCTCATTCAAGGTCACGGAAACTTTGGTAGCTTGGATGCAGACCCGCCAGCTGCCATGCGTTATACAGAGTCACGCTTGTCTGCGCTGTCCAATGAGCTTTTGCGCGATATCGAAAAAGAAACAGTCACCTTTATTCCGAACTATGATAATTCAGCAATGCAGCCTGCGGTTCTGCCTGCACGCTTTCCGAATCTGCTCGTTAACGGTGCTGCAGGGATTGCGGTTGGTTTTGCCACGGATATTCCGACGCACAATTTAGGAGAAGTCATCGACGCTGCTGTGGCACAGATGAAGAATCCAAGTATTACCCTGGACGAGCTGATGCAGCATGTAAAAGGACCTGATTTTCCAACAGGTGCGATTGTCCAAGGGGTATCTGGCATCCGCAAGGCTTTTGAAACTGGACGCGGACAATTCATCATTCGCGGGAAAACTCATGTCGAAGAACCAAAAGGTGCGAAAGTAAAGAAAATCGTGATCTCCGAAATTCCTTACGAGGTAGTCAAATCCAAGCTCGTGGCACAAATTGATGAGTTGGTGATGGAGCGGAAAATTGAGGGGGCTCTCGCTGTCCGGGATGAAACTGGACGTAAAGAAGCCGAGCTCAAAAAGGTACGCATCGTGGTCGATATTCGCAAGGAAGCCGATGAAAAAGCGATTCTCAATTACTTGTACAAAAATACCGATCTGCAAATCTATTACAACTACAATATGAACGTGATTCACGAGGGAACCATCCGCCAGATGGGACTCAAGGCTCTGCTTGCGGCGTACATCGATCACCAAAAGGAAGTTGTTACGAATCGATCCCAGTACGATCTGAACAAAAAACAGAATCGCGAGCATATCGTCCAAGGCTTGATCCGAGCGAAATCGATCCTGAGGGAAATTGTAGATACGATTATGGATTCCGAGGATCGTGCAGACGCCAAGCGAAACATCATGGAGAAGTACGGCTTTACGGAGGCGCAGGCTGATGCAATCCTGAACATTCAGCTGGCGTCGTTGACGCGTCTGGATATTGTCAAGCTGGAGAAGGAATTGGCGACGCTGGCAAAAGAAATCGAGGAGCTCAAGGCGATTCTGGGTAGCGAGAAAAAGCTGATCCAGGTCATTACCGGTGAGCTGAACGAGATCAAGAAAAAGTATGCCGAGGAGCGCCTGACGGAAATTCAGGGAGAGATCGAGGAAATCAAGATTGATATCGCGATGCAAATTAATGCGGAAGATTGCATCGTGACTCTTACCAATGAAGGGTACGTCAAGCGGACAAGTCCTCGTTCGTTCAAATCAGTGGGCGGCACGCTTGAGACCTGTGGGGTAAAGGAGGGGGATCGTGTACGTCACTTCGTAGAAACGAATACGTCCCATACAGCCCTCTTCTTTACACAGGATGGAAAGTATTTCGCTACACTCGTTAATGCTTTCCCAGATGACAAGTGGAAGGACATTGGTTCTGCTCTCGTCAACGTGATTCCTCTGGAGAAGCAGCAGCGAATCGTTGGATTTACCATCGTCGAGAGCTTCAAGCAGGAGCTGTATGTGTATCACGTCAGCAAAAGCGGTCTGGTCAAAAAGACAGCACTTGCTGAATACGAAACGAAGCGTTCGAGTGCCGTGGTCGCTGCCAAGCTGAAATCGGATGGAGACGAGTTTGTCCATGTATTTGTCGCTAATGAGACAGGCGGTATTCTCGGGGCAACAAAAGATGGCATGGGCATCCGCTTTATGCGTAGTGAGATTAGCACAACAGGCCGTGCCTCTAGCGGGGTGAAGGCCATTACACTGGCTGCAGGGGATGAAGTCATTACGATGCTGCCAATCGAAGAAGACGATAGCCGGGCATTCAGCTTGGTAACAACAGATGGTGTCTTGAAACGGACAGCCATTACTGATATTCCGCTACAGGGCCGTGCAGGCAAAGGTGTGACGTTGATCCGGAAAAGAAAGAGCAATCCGCACCAGCTGCTTGCGATCAGCATAGATGAGACGATGTATGCATGGACTGAGCAAAGTGAATGGAGTCTGATCGATACGAGCCAAGTCATTGTGAATGAACAGGGCGGCATTGGTCGAACAGTAGTCGAAGGCGGCTTGAAAGCTATCGCATTTGAAACCGTTTTGCCTACGGAAGAATTAAAAGATCACGGTCCTGCAAAAGCATCGGGAGAGGGAGCATCCCAAGGAGGCTCATCACAGAAAACGCCAGACTCACAAGGTACTCTTTTTGATGAGTAAACTGGCTGAGAAGGAATGATGTGTAGATGGCAACTACGTTCGAGTCTTTTATTTCGCCGTTGAGCTGGCAACAGGTATCTTTGTTGCTTGAGACTGTACAGTATTTTGAAGAAGCGCCCAAGCTGCTCTCACTTCCGCAGCAGGGGGGAGCAAGCGTTGCCGTACCGATCACGGCAGAGACGCTGACCGCCATGCTCAGCTGTCTCGATGAGCAAGATGCCTTTACCCGTAAATCGTTTGATCTTAGCTGGGATGAAGGCGAACAGTCCGGGCACGGTACGCTAGTAGTCAAAATGCCTACAGGCGATACGATAAGACAGCCAGCAGACTGGTCATTGTTTTCAGCCGTATAAATAATGAGAATGGAATCGCTCCAGGATGTAAGGTGCTCTCATTTAGAGAACCTGCTTTTCTGGGGCGATTTTTTTGCATAAGGACAAAGAAAGTTGATCGACAAAACGAAATCGTGTTACAGTTTGGACAAACCATTTTTTATGAACAGAATTTAGACAGGCATGTGGAGGATGAGGAAAATGGAACAGCTTACGACACAAAAAGCAGCTTTTCTCGACGTAATCACTGAGCGTCGCTCGGTTCGTCATTATGATCCAAGTGTCAAAATTTCGAGGGATGAGATTGCCGAGATGCTGAAAGAAGCGACCTTGGCGCCTTCCAGCTCCAATCTGCAGCCATGGAGATTTTTGGTGATTGATGATCAGGAATGGAAGGAGAAGCTGCTTCCTATCGCATTCAACCAGCAGCAAGTTGTGACTGCCTCTGCTGTGATCGCGATCCTTGGAGATTATGAAGGATTCAAAGCGGCTGAAACCATTTACAGCAAAGCGGTGGATGCAGGATATATGAACGAGGAAGTGAAGAGCTCTCTTATCCAAAACATAAACTCACGCTACAGCAATAGAGAGCGTGAAGTGATTAAGCAAATCGCCTTGGTTGATGGTGGGTTGGTTGCGATGCAATTTATGCTTGTTGCCAAGGCTAGAGGGTATGACACGGTGCCGATGGGTGGATATAATCCTGCCAAATTCAAAGAAGCATTCAATATCTCAGATCGCTATGAAACCATTATGCTGATTGCGCTAGGAAAAGCAGCTCAGCCTGGGCATCCTACTGTGCGATTGGATGTAGAGGACATTACTTTTTGGAATGAAATGCCCGCCCCTGTATCTGGAAAGTAACACAGCAGACGGCGATCGATGAAGCTGCGCATATATCGAACGGAAAGAAGGATAGATGATGAAACGAATACTGGCAATCAGCGATATTCACGGTGAGCTCGAAAAGCTGGAGTCGCTGCTGCTGAAGGCAGAGTATAAACCCGACGAGGATCAACTGATTCTGCTTGGGGATTATGTAGATCGCGGCCCCGATTCCAAAGGGGTAGTGGAAAAAGTGAAGCAGCTAAAGGATAACGGAGCGATTGTGCTGATGGGCAATCACGATCATATGATGGTGAAATCATTCGAGCAAGACCCAGTGTTTATCGAACGCTGGTTTCGGAATGGCGCAGGGCAGACGCTTGCAAGCTATGATCACATAGCAGCGAAGACAGAGTCTGGTGCCACCGAGTTTTTGGAGAAAACGGAAAAAATCGAAGAGCATGTGGCTTTTTTGGCAGACCTGCCATGCTTTTATGAAACAGAGGACTACATATTTGTTCACGGCGGTGTTCATCCGACGACCGTGCTTGCTGAAACAGACCCGTACTTGCTCATGTGGATTCGGGAAGAATTTCATAAAGGCTATTGCGGAGAAAAAACGGTCGTTTTCGGGCATACCCCGACCGATAATTTGCACGGGAAGCATGATGTCTATTTTGGTGAAAACAAAATTATCGGGATCGATGGCGGAGCGGTCTTTGGCGGTCGTCTGAACTGCCTGGAGCTGCCTAGTCAAAAAGTTTATTCGGTTGAATAACCGCTTTATGGATGAATGGAAAAGGCTTGGGTCACACTACAGTGGGAGGTGTGATCACTGTGGAACGAAACATGAATGTGAACGGCAGGGAATACAATTTTGCCACTACGTACGATGGTGACTCGCAATATAATGTACAAGTGCGGAGCGGCAATAAAGTGGTGACGATGTTCAAGATTTCTGCCGAGTCCGAGAGCGAAGTCTTTGATGCTGCGATCGCCCATTTTTCTGCCGATATTGAGATGGGTAATCTAAATGTTTGAGATGAGAAACGCAGCCTGATCATAATGGGGCTGCGCTTTCTTTTGTTTACACATTTGCTATCATGTGCTAAAGTATTATTGTTTCCGCGGACACAAAAGGGGTGAGATGAGATTTGGACCTCAAAAATAAAGTTTGGAACCAATGGGTGACCATGCTACATAAACAGGAGGAGCGAAGCAAGCACCGTGAAGCAATCTTGCTTGCCCAAATCAAAAAGAGCCTGCCTGACTATGATCATGCAGGGGATATTTCGATCACGGAGCTGCATGTCATCCAAGCCATTGGGAATCACGACGCCATGAATGTTACATCAATTGCGCATCAGATCGGTGTAACGAAGAGTGCCATTTCCAAAATAACAGCAAGGCTGATCAAAAAGGAATTGATCGAGCGTTATCAGCTCGAGGACAATCAAAAAGAGGTCTTTTTTCGGCTGACCAAAGGGGGAGAAACCGTCTATCACTTTCATGAACACTACCATTACCGACTGGAACAACACATGTTCAAATTTTTGGAGCGCTACAGTGAAAAAGAGCTGGCTTTTTTGGAAGAAGTGATGATTGCGGCAACGATTGAAATGAATAAAAATTGGGCGGATGACTAAGAGGAGCATTGCCCTTTTTTTACACCGATTGTTTCCTAGGACACTAAATGTAACGCCAGGGGAGAGAAACCGTTCATGAATACAAAAAAAGTACTATTCCTATTAGGAGTCACCATTCTCCTGGGCACTTTTGCCCAAAATTTGTTCATGCCGATTTTGCCAGTTATGCAGGAAGAATTCCACACTAGTAGCTACCTCATTAACTGGACCGTCTCCATTTTCACGGTTATGCTTGCTGTCATGCAAATTGTGTATGGTCCTTTTATTGACCTGTGGGGACGAAAAAAAGTGTTGATACCTGCTCTTGTGCTGTATACGCTGGCCTCTTTCGGATGCTACATGGTTGATTCAATCTATTCACTTTTGTTTTTCCGGGCCGTGCAGGGGATTGGATTTGCAGCCATCCCGATTGTGGCAGCTACCGTCATCGGTGATCTCTTTTCTGGACCGAAACGTGCTGAAGCAATGGGCACGTACCAAATGATGCTCGGTATTGGTCCTGCGATCGGTCCACTCCTCGGAGGATGGATCGGGGGAGCAGGTGGTCATTCTGCTGTTTTTCTGTTTCTGGCAATAAGCGCCTTGTTTTTACTAGTAACCAACACGATATGGTTGCCCGAAACAAAAAAAGAGCAGTCTACTTCTAACGGTTTTAGTTTCCGCTTGTTTGGTCATGTTTTGAGGCAACCAATTGGGGCTTCTGTCATCCTGCTAGGCTTCACACAGATGTTTACGTATTACTCTTTTTTATTGTATTTGCCCGTTCAATTAACGGATCGCTATGAACTGAGTGCAGAACAAATCGGCCTGGTCTTTTTGCTTGTTTCCTTCACATTCATTATTAGCAGCAAGGCTTCGGGAAAGGTGCAAAAGCGAGTGGGTACACGCAGAGCCTTACTTTTGACTGCCGGCTCCCATGCCCTTGCGACTTTCTTGTTTATGGCCTTGGCAGATGCTTCTCTAGTACTGCTCGTGTTATCCAGTGCGTGCTTCAGTTATACACTTGGAATCGGTATGCCTGTGCACACGACGTTGTTATCTGAGGCTTTTGAAAAAGAAAGAGGGACAGCGATCGGTGTCTACAACTTCATTCGCTATGGAGGAATGGCGGCTGGTCCCGTCATAGGAGTGGCTTTGTTTGGATGGGGAGGAACGTGGCTTGAGTTTGGTGTGGCAGGTGTTACGATTGCCGGAGCGGTATTGTTTGCAGTCAAAAAGGTAAAGAGTTTGCAGGCTGTTAGCCAATGATTCCGCGTAAAAGCGTGCTCTTTTGCTTTTCATGTTCCGCTAAATATGCTACAACTGGATTGAATGAACGGAGCGGGAGGAGCATGCATAGATGCATCAACAGCATGAACGGGATGTACTTGAAGTGATCGCAGACTGGAAAAGCAATCCGACAGGCAGGCAAAAGATAACAGAAGGGGCATGTCTCACCATGCTCCAGCAAATCGAGGAGCGGCGAAAAATCAATCCAGAGCCAGCATTAGATCAAGCGGAAGCAGTCGTTCTAACCAAGCTGGCTGCAATTCGCCTGATGAAAAAGGGCGGGGAGAATCTGGCAGCTGAATGGATCAAACGTGCCTTGCAGCTAGCGCCCAATGACAATCAGGCTTTGAACGTACAGTTACAGCTCTATTTTACGAAGCTGCGCGAGTCAATACAGAAAGATGCGTACCCAGCAATTCGAGAGACGGACAACGTAGTTACGCGCAGACGGAAAGCAGAAGTATTGCAGCAGATGGCTACGGACGAGCTCAAGGCGGTGGCAAACTGGCGACTGCTTGCGAAAGAAGCGAGAGATATTGCACAGACGCTGTCTCAGGTGGAATGGAAGACGAAAGCAAACGATTTGGAACAGCTCTACATGAAGCGTGAACAGCTGTTGCAGGAGTTGCTGGAGCGTGTAGAAGCATACTCTGCCTCGCTGTCAGGTGTGTTTTTCTCGATAGAAATGCTGTCACAGCTGCAGGAGACGATACGAGCGCTCACAGAACAGCAATCACGTCAAGAACAGCTATTGTCTGAACAAGTGACCAACCGGACGGATGAGGCGATTGCCGGAGAGCTTGGCGCATTAGAAAAGCTGGAGCAACTAATAGGGTTGGAAGAAATTAAGAACCGTGTACGGCAGCTCGCTCAATTTTTGCAATACCGGCAATTACGGGAAGAAAGAGGCTGGCACATGCAAGACCAGCTGCCATTGCATTTGGTTTTGATGGGGAACCCCGGTACAGGAAAAACCACATTAGCTCGTTACATTGCCAGCTTGTACCACGAATTAGGCTTGCTTTCCACGGGACAATTGGTTGAGGTTGACCGATCTCATCTAGTCGGAGCCTATGTCGGTCAGACTGAACAGCGAGTCATGGATGCTGTCAAGCAGGCTGACGGAGGAGTGTTGTTTATCGATGAAGCGTATAGCCTGAAGCGACCCGACAGCTCGGGGAGCGATTACGGGCAAGCCGCTATCGATACGCTCGTTGCAGCTATGACAAGCGGGGAATACGCGGGCCGCTTTGTTGTGATGCTAGCGGGCTATCCAGAGGAAATGCGTCATTTTTTGTTTGCCAATCCGGGCCTTTACAGCCGTTTTCCGCAAACAGGACATTTTCTTTTACCTAATTACACGACAGATGAGCTCATCCAAATCGCTGACGAGGTGGCAACCCGGAATGACTTCGCATTGACAGATGCCGCGAAAAAAGCACTGAGACAGCGCATTGAAAAGGCACAGGTCGATGATACGTTCGGCAATGCCAGAACAGTTACCAATCTTGTTCTCGATTCAATTTTTGCCAAAGGACGAGCATCCGCTGGTAAAGAGCTGCAATGGGAGGATTTTACGCTTCTACTTCCAGAGGACGTGACGGAAGAACAGGTAAGTACGGATAACCAATCTGCCTTGGACAAGCTACAGTGCTTGATCGGGCTTGCAGAGGTTAAGGCAGAGCTGCGAAAAATTGCCGCATTCGTTGCAGTCGCCAAGGAGCGCAACGTTCGTGGAATGACAACGAGCCCGATTGAGCTGCACGCTGTCTTCACAGGCAACCCGGGTACGGGAAAGACGACGGTAGCTCAGCTGTATGCGCAGATATTGAAAGAAATCGGATACTTGAAGAGAGGACATCTCGTAACAGCAAGCCGAGCAGATTTGGTGGCTGGCTACGTCGGTCAGACAGCGACTCATACGCGCCGAAAAGTGAGAGAAGCGTTGGGCGGAGTACTTTTTATTGATGAAGCGTATGCCTTATTAGGCAGTGGTGAGAATGATTTCGGCCAAGAAGCGATCCATACGCTTGTAGAGGAAATGACGCGGCACGAAGAGAATCTCGTCATCGTCTTGGCCGGTTATCCAACCGAAATGAATCAGCTGTTGGCAAGCAATCCAGGACTACTGTCTCGTTTTAAAAAATACGTCCACTTTCCAGACTACTCCGTGGATGAATTGGTATGGATGCTGCAGCAGGCGGCGCATTCCTCCGGCTATTCTCTCGTCGATTCGACTGTAGATCAAATCAGGGAAAAGCTTTTGGAGATAACGAGCAAGCACAGAGTAGATGGGAACGGCCGTTTCAGTAACAATCTGTTGCAAGAAGCAATTCAAAATCAGGCGCTGCGGCTCATGACGCTCCCTAAAGACGAATGGACGCAAGAAAGATTGAGCGGGCTTATCTGGGAAGACTTTTCAACACTACTAGACGTTGGCGAAATTTAATTATGTCCCACCCTTTCTCCTAAAATGGTAGCATCATGCCTTGGGAGAAAGGGTGTTTTTGAATTGCTTAGAAATGGAATCAAAAATGTAACCATAATATTTATTATGTTAACTATTCTCTTGGATGTCTCCCTTTCTGCTTCTGCTAAGCATACTGACGAGCGCGTGGGATCGATTCGGATAGAGGCAAAAAAAGAGCTTGCGATTGACTTGGATTCCTCAATCAACAGTAGGTCAGAGCTGGTGATTATCCAGTTTACAGGGCCAATTCAGGATAATTGGATCGAAGAAGTGGAGGAATGGGGTGCATTGCTTGGGGACTACATTCCGGACTATGCATACATCGCCAAGCTCGCTGACCAAAAAATAAGGAAGCAAATCGAAAAGCTGACGTACGTGGAGGGCGTAGTCCCGTTTCAGCCAGTGACAAAGGTTTCTCCTGCTTTGCGCTCAGCCCTGGGGAAAAATCGAAGCGTGGATATAGCTGTCATCGGCTTTGATCAGCAAGTGAATATGCAGCGTACAGTTACGGATTTGGTTCCCGAAGAGGAGATTGAAGCGATCCAAACCATGGAGGACGCTAGCCACATCACGATTGCTACGATGAATGCGCAGAGCTTGGAAGAGGTAATTCTGTCTGAGGATGTGATCGCGGTAATCCCTATTCCGGAAAACAAGCTGCATAATGATAGAGCTGCAGTGCTGACGAGTTCTGATGCGCTTTTATCAACAGGGTATAGTGGCAAAGGACAAATTATCGGAGTCGCAGATACAGGGCTAGATACCGGAGAGGAAGCAAATATCCATCCTGATTTTCAAGGCCAAATCAAAAGCTTGTACGCAAGGGGAAGAAAAAGGGATGCGAGTGATCGCCACGGACATGGAACGCATATAGCAGGGACACTAGTGGGGACTGGAGCCGCTTCAGGTGGCGCATATAAAGGGCTGGCACCAGATGCCCAGTTAGTGTTTCATTCCATGCAGGATCGATATGGGGCCCTACTTATTGATGTAGAAACCTTTTTGTCCCAGTCTTACAAGGATGGGGCACGTATACATTCGGACTCATGGGGTGCTGATGACGAAGGGGAGTATAGTCTGACCTCTTTTTTATTTGACCGTTTTTTATGGGAGCATCCTGATATGACTGCCCTCATAGCGGCTGGTAATGCGGGGCACAGTGGCTTTCAAACAGTGGGAAGCCCCGCGACTGCCAAAAATGCAATTGCTGTAGGGGCAACAGAGAGTGACAGACCTGATTTGGGAGATTGGTCAGATGAGCCCGATCACATCTGGCACTACAGCAGCAGTGGTTTGACGGCGGATGGTAGAATGAAACCGGATATCGTTGCACCTGGCACCGCCATTCTTTCCGCACGCTCATCTCTAGCACCAAACAAAAACTATGATCGTCGCTATGATGAGTATTATGCGTACATGAGTGGGACAAGCATGGCAACACCTGTCGCTGCGGCAGGGATCGCACAAATCAGACAATTTTTATACGAGCAGGGACAAAAGAACCCGAGCAGCGCCCTGCTCAAGTCCATGCTGCTTACTGGCGCAGATGATTTGGGGGAAGACATGAGGCTCCAGGGCTTCGGACGAGTTAATTTGCTTCAGGCGATCGAAACGGACTATGTGGACGAAAAGAAGGGGCTACGAACAAAAGAAAAGCGGACCTATGCCGTAAAAGTCACTGATACAGCGAAGCCGTTCGTAATTACTCTGACCTGGACCGATTACCCGGCGTCATTCATGGCAAATCGAGCTTTGGTAAATGATCTGAATCTGCAGGTCATAACCCCGGACGGTGAGAAGCGCAATGGGAATGACTTTTTTGAAGCGCCCTATGACGATGAGGTGGACAATCTGAACAACGTCGAGCAGGTGTGGATCGGAAAGCCCGAGGCGGGGATCTATCACGTCACGGTAGAGGGGTACAATATTCCAAAAGGTCCACAAGCGTATGCTTTGGCGACGACCGGAAAATGGATGCCAGTCGAGAGTAACGATCACGATGAAGATGAATCTGAGAAAGATGTCATCAAAGGTCAGCTCAGCAAGAAAAAGAAGTTTGTGGACTATTCTATGCGCGTGTCCAAGCCTGGAAAGCTCAAAGCGTCTGTGGAATGGAAGGGGGATGCGGATATCGATCTGTACGTCTATGACAATCGAAAAAAAGTAATCGCTTCTGCCAAAAGAACGGATAACCCAGAAACCGTATCGCCCATGCTCACCAAAGCAGGCTCTTATCAAATCCGCGTACTTTTGGATGACGGAGAGGAAGCACAATTTCGGCTTCGTCTTTCCTATCCGGGAAAATAAAGAAGAGGACATAGCCTATGTGCAGCATAGTGCCAAGGCTTTGCCCTTGTATTGTACCTTCCGAAAGTTTCATTTTTTTGCTAAACATTGTTCCCCGTAAGTGTGTTCTCTTTATTCAACCAATCCAGTGCGCGCAAAGCTATCTCGATGCATAGTCGACGGTTTGGCGTCGCATAATCCTCCCCGAGACACTCAGAGATTTTCTCCAGGCGGTGATACAGTGTCTGGCGATGGATAAATAGCTTTTCTGCTGCCTCTTGCTTGGAGAGGTTGGTATTCAAATAAACACGTAGGGTGTGCACAAGCTGCGAGCCATGCTCCTCGTCATGGGAGATGAGCGGGCCCAGATAATCGTGAATAAAGCTTTTTAGTACAGGCTCATATGGCACATGAAAAAGAAGGCGAAACAGACCGAGATCAGAAAAAAACGGGCTCGGCGATTCATGATGGAAAGCCAGTGCCTGCTCCGCCTCCGCTAGATGCTTGCCTGCTTCAGATAGTCGTTTGCCGACCCTTCCGACTCCAAAAGAAACCTGCGTTTCAACTCCCATGATGGAGGTAGTGATTCGGGTAATTTCCTTCATTGCTTTTTCCAGCAGTCTGCGGGTCTCGGGTACAGAGCTTTTTTCAAGCAGCAAAAAATAAAAACGATTGCCGATGCACCGAATGAAGGTCCGAAAGCCCAGTCTGGTCAAAAGCGAACGAAAAACGGCTGTCAAATCATGAGGTGGCAAGGAATCGGAATGGTTGGACTGTTTTTGCTCAAAAGACATCAGCATGGTGTGGTATGTAGGCACCTTGGAAGTCCCAGACAGGCCGAGCAGGGAGCGGATTTGCTCCTCCGGCATGGGCCGATTGGCAATCAAATCGTCGAACAAGCGCTGCTCGGTTGCGCGTGCTTGCTCTTCTACGAACATTTTGCGCATCAAAATCTGCGCCATGGCACTGACTGTATTATCGAGTGTGAGCTGCAAATACTCGTCCACATTTCGCTCATACAAAACCATTCCCACATAAGCGAGCAAGTGCCCCATCGCAATAACGGGCTGATAAAAAATCCGTTTTGTATCGGTCAGGTCCAAAAAAAGAGCATTGGCGCTTGTTGCAGCGTCTGCGGGAAAATGCGTGCGCATCAGCTCTGCCAGCTCTGTCTGAATGGAATGAGGTGGAGTAGGGACAAACTGGGGAGCCGTACCAGGGGCATAAATAAATACTTGTGTTTGGACGGCCGCCTGAAAATGCTGCAAAAGCTTTGGGATGCCCTGTGCTTGCAAGCTGAGCTGCTGAAGGCTGCGGGAATACGCCTCCAGGTCACGCAGTGCCTGCATCTGGCGATTGATCAGATGCTCGTGCAGGTCTTGTGTAATATCGACAAACCGAACAGTCTGATGAAAAACGATCAAGGGGAATTCGTGGTGATTGGCTATATCCAGCATATCGTCCGGAATCCCGGAAAAATAAGTGCCCAGCTCCAAGCAAAGCCCTGCTGCCTTCCTGCGTATGAGCTCCGACAAATAAGTGAGTCGCTTCTCGCGTGCCTCTCCAAATCCGAGTCCGGTAGAAAGAATCAGCTCCCCTCCATTTAAGAATTGTCCTGTATCCGCAGATTCGAGTACATGTACCCAGCGGACGGGGCGTGATAATCCACGATGTCCAGCGACGACCTCGGAATGCTGGAACAAAGGGCGCTTGATTGCTTCGGCGATTGTTAAACGCCAGTCGCTGTTCATCAGGTTCCTCCTATCTTGCAAATGAATATCGCGAACTCGTCTAACAATTGACACTCTGTATGATGAATCCTACCGAATGTTTAGCGCTTTGTCTAGTGATGACAGGCTTTGTTTTTGGATAAAATAGAATTGTCAATCAATTGATCGTGAGGAGTTGAAGGGATGAACACAGCAACTGTTGGAAATCCATTGAAAAACTATATTGGCGGACAATGGGTAGAATCGCAAACGAACCGGTATGAGGATGTTCCGAATCCTGCTACAGGTGAGCTGTTGTCGCGAGTACCTCTGTCCACCAAAGAAGATGTGGAGCTAGCTGTTCAGGCGGCAAAAGTAGCGTTTGTCGGGTGGAGTGCTACACCGGTTGTAGATCGAGCCCGCATCATGTTCCGTTTCCAAAGCTTGCTCCTGAAGCACCAGGATGAGCTGGCACACATGATTACATTGGAAAACGGGAAAAACCTTCCTGAGGCTCAAGCGGAGATGCTGCGCAGTATCGAAATGGTCGAGTTTGCATGTGGGATGCCTACGCTTTTGATGGGCGAAAACCTGCCCAATATCGCAGGCAGCATCGACAGTCAGACGATTCGTTTCCCGCTTGGAGTCGTTGCAGGGATTACACCGTTTAACTTCCCGGCAATGGTGCCCATGTGGATGTTCCCGATTGCGATTGCTGCAGGAAATACCTTTGTCCTGAAGCCATCGGAGCGCACGCCACTTTCCTCTATCCGTATTGCGGAGCTGTTAAAAGAAGCGGGCTTGCCTGACGGAGTATTTAATGTGGTGAACGGTGCGCACGATGTCGTAAACGGTCTGTTAGAGCACCGGGATGTGAAAGCGATATCGTTTGTAGGCTCGCAGCCGGTTGCCGAGTATGTGTACAAGACTGCCGCGGCGAACGGAAAACGCGTGCAAGCTTTGGCTGGAGCGAAAAACCATCACCTGGTCATGCCAGACGCCGATTTGAGACGTGCGGCAAAGACGATCACCAGCTCTGCTTTTGGCTGCGCAGGCGAGCGTTGTATGGCAGCAAGTGCGGTAGTCGCTGTTGATGAAATTGCAGATGAGCTCGTGCAGTATTTGATCGAGGAGTCTAGTGCACTCGCGATGGGGAACGGACTGGAAGAAGGGATCGATTTGGGACCTGTCATTCGCGAATCCCACCTGGCCAAGGTGCATGATTACATTGAAAAAGGAGTAGCCGCAGGAGCATCACTTGTTCGAGATGGTCGTGAAGATGCTAAAGACAAGCCAAATGGCTACTTCCTCGGTCCAACTATTTTTGACAAGGCTGATGCAGAGATGGTGATCGTACGTGACGAGATCTTCGCTCCTGTTTTAAGTGTGATGCGTGTCAAGGATTTTGAGGACGGCCTGGATACAATCAGCCAATCTCGCTTTGGCAATGGTGCGGTTATCTATACCAACAACGGAAAATGGGGCAGAGAGTTTGTACAGCGGGTGGAAGCCGGCATGGTTGGAGTGAATGTGGGAGTGCCAGCACCAATGGGCTTCTTCGCCTTCTCTGGCTGGAAGGAATCGTTCTACGGTGACTTGCATGCCAACGGAAAAGACGGCGTGCTCTTCTTCACCAAGAAAAAGACAGTTACATCCAGATGGTTTGATGACGGAGATACAAGCATTGGCTCGCAACGAATCTTTGTAAAATAAGGGGGAGCTCAGGATGGAACAGGATCAACTGACACAATCTTATGACAAGGAAAGCTTGCTAGACTCTGACAGGTCTCATATGTGGCATCACATGTCGCCTTACAATCCAAACCCGATGATTGTTACAGAAGCCAAAGGCTCCTGGATTACCGATATTGACGGAAATCGTTATCTTGACGGCATGTCAGGTCTGTGGTGTGTAAACATCGGCTACGGTAGGCAGGAGCTGGCAGATGCTGCGTACGAGCAGCTCAAGCAATTGGCGTATTTTCCGCTGACACAAAGCCACGTGCCTGCAATTAAGCTGTCGGAAAAGGTCAGTGAATGGTTGGGGGAAGAGTATCGCGTCTTCTTTTCAAATAGTGGCTCTGAAGCCAATGAGGTTGCTTTTAAAATCGCACGCCAATACCACCATCAGAACGGGGAGCCAGGACGCTACAAATTCATCTCCAGGCATCGTGCGTACCACGGGAATACGATGGGCGCGCTCGCTGCGACGGGTCAATCCATCCGGAAAGAAAAATACGAGCCGCTAGCGCCAGGCTTCCTGCATGTACCACCGCCATATTGCTATCGCTGTCCAGTAGGGAAGTCCTATGGAAAATGCAGTATGGAGTGCGCACAATTCTTTGATCAAGTAATCAACTGGGAAGGCGAAAAGACGGTGGCTGCGGTCATCATGGAGCCTACAATTACAGGAGGCGGCGTGATTGTTCCGGCTCCGGAATACATGCCAAAGGTAAGAGAGATTTGCGACAAATATGGCGTATTGATGATCGTAGACGAAGTCATTTGCGGCTTCGGACGCTCTGGTAAAAAATTTGGGCATCAAAACTTTGGCGTAAAACCGGATATCGTAACAATGGCTAAAGGAATTACAAGCGCGTATTTGCCACTGTCTGCTACGGCTGTACGTGCCGATATTGCAGACAAATTTAACGAACAGGGTAGCAATCTCCACTTCCGCCATGTGAACACATTCGGAGGCAATCCGGCAGCCTGTGCGCTGGCTCTGAAAAATCTGGAGCTCATGGAAGAGGAGCAGCTGGTTGAGCGCTCCGAGCAGCTGGGAGAAGAGCTGCGTGCCAAGCTCGCATTTTTAGCAGATCATCCTTATGTGGGTGATATCCGTAGCTTCGGATTTTTGATGGGAATTGAAATGGTAGAAGACCGTAAGACAAAAGAGGCTGCTGCTCCTGCAAAATTGACTCAAGTGATTGCCGAATGCAAAAAGCGCGGCTTGATCATTGGACGCAATGGTGATACCATTCCTAGCTTCAACAACGTTCTCACTCTTTCGCCGCCATTTACAACAACAAGTGATGACATTGACTTTATTGCCCATGTCATGAAAGAAGCATTTGATACATTGGAGTAGAAACAATGGGTACCTATAGTAAAGTTACACAAAAATAATATTTGCAGCCGCTACCGACTCGTTTCAGGAGTAAAATCCAGCGAGGTAGCGGCTTTTCACGTTTGGAATTGACTTTCTGCAAACAGAACTAGGAAGAATCAAGAGTTTCTGCCGCTTTAGGATTTTTGTATAATAGGACCATACGCAAAGCATGGCATTTGTGAAAAAGCCATTCGACTTCATCAAATCTTGGGAGGATAACATGAAACGTATCTGTGTGTTTGCAGGATCAAATCCAGGTGTGAATCCAGCCTTTGAGCAGGTGGCACAAGAGCTTGGACGTGAGCTCGTCTCACGTGACCTTGATTTGGTGTATGGTGGGTCCAACATGGGATTGATGGGACGCGTAGCCAATGCGGTTTTAGCAGGTGGAGGAAAAGCGATCGGGGTAATGCCAACAGGCTTGTTCCGTGGGGAGATTGTCCATACAGGGCTGACTGATTTACATGAAGTAGACACCATGCATGAGCGAAAAGCCATGATGAACGATTTATCGGACGGTTTCATTGCACTACCAGGTGGATATGGCACATTTGAAGAAATATTTGAAGTGATAAGCTGGGGACAGATTGGCATCCATAGCAAGCCGATTGGTTTGTTAAATATCGCAGGCTACTATACACCGCTCATGGAAATGGTGAATCACGCGACTTTGGCAGGGTTTATCCCAAACATGCAAGGAGAGTTGATCATTTGCGAAAGCGATCCTGTAGTACTGTTGGATCGTATGCGTGAGTACACGCCACCTGTTAAAGTCAATAAATGGTCCGAGCTGGACAAGTAAGCAAAAAGAAAGCAGTTCATTCTGGATTCCAGTGAACTGCTTTTTCTTTGTATGATTTTGCGTGAATTCTTGACACCATCTATAGGGAAGTGATATTGTATAGCAATATTCCCTAGTAAACAAATAGGAATAATGTTAATATTGCGTAGCTTCATACATAAGAGGGGGAACCAAGGATGAATAAGTCAACAAAATGGGTTCAGCTTGCCGCATCGGCGACATTGCTAACAGCGCTTGTATTCCCGGCAGTGGCAGGAGCAGCTGGCCAACCGGTAGCTGTACTGGCTCCGGCAACGGCACAAGCTGAATGGAATAGCTATGTAAAACAACAGTACGGCATTACGTTTGCCAAAACGGTGACGCGTGATGAATTCGCGAAGGCATTGGCAAAGGTTAGTGCATCTACTGCTAGTATAGCGGAGAAAGAAGCCGCAGCCAAATCTTTCTTGCCAGAAGCCAAAGCAGGCACAACCAAGCTCGTAGCTTGGGAAGCGATCAGCGCAGCAGTCAACGCCGCTGAGTTAAAAGAGCTGGCTTATACGTATAAAGAAGAGAAAGTAGCAGCTTCACTGAAAAAGGCTGGCCTGACGTATAAAAAAGACGGAGTGTTGTCGCTGCAAGCGTCACGGGAGCTAGCTGCTGCTATTGATACAGGACTCGTGAACCCTGCGACGTTAGCAAGCGTGAAAGTTGATGGAGAGGTAACAGCAGATTTGGCAATCCAGCTGCTCGGCAAGGTGGCTGAATTCCACGGAAAGTATAAGAACTATCTGGGTACGATCTCGGAAGACAGCATTTACGGTAAACTAGCACAAGCATGGAATGAATCACAGCTTATTAAGGCCGGAGCTTTACAGGACCTGGTAGATAAAGGCTTAAAGCAAAATTTGATCACCGGCTACAATTTGAAAGACGCTGCGTTTGATCCGCATTTTGATCCAGAGCGAACTATAACCTATGGTCATAGTGACATTGTTCATGCGATCCAGCTGATTGGTCTATTAAAGAGCGAGGGTATTGACGCCAAAGTGCAGTTTGAGCCAAAGACATCTGCATTCATTTACTTGAAAGAGTGGGGCGAGCCTGTCCAAACAGATGATTACGAGGTTGTTCAAATCGACAACGGCAACTTCATCGCTTACGCAAAAGAATACGATCTCAGCTTTGAGTTTGCGACTGTTGAAGAGAAAAAACGTTTCCAGCCTCTTGTTTTGCAATATGCGAAAAAAGATGATGAGGATATGACTGGTCTCCTGAAAGGCTCCTGGTGGCAACCGCTCTATCATTCTCGTACAGAGCTTGCCGATTATCCTGTAATTACAAACAACGTACTGAAGCAAGGACGCTTCGTTGCACAGTCCTTCTCCTTAAATGATCAATCTGCAAAAGTGATCGAGGGCTTTAAAAAGCTCGATAGCAAAGTGGAAGTCGAATCATACAAGTTTTGGGTGGATCAACCATTCTATAACTACCTGATTGGTGAGTACAAGTAAGGAATCGCCGATATCTATTTACACTCTGCACCTCTACTACCTTATCTATGGAATTCCTTTGAGGGATACATGGATGGGGGACGGGGTGCTTTTTTATTCACGAATAAGAGGAGGATACGAAAGGCAGGGGATTTTGCAAAAACGATGAAAATGCGTGTCGGTTTTAATAGAAGATTCTGGTATAATTTAGGTATAAGTCATTAATCTACGACAGCCAATCGTTATTGGCATTGAGCATGGGAGGGAAAACAGTGTCTAAGAAGCACCTGATCCTTCTGCTTTCATGCTTCTGTTTCACTACAGAGGCTTCTGCAGAAAGTTTGACAACGACCACACCAGCTACACAGCTTTCCATACCTGGAGCCGCAGCGCAGACTGCACAGGTTCTTTCTCAGGGACTTTTAGTTGAAACCTTTTTGACAAGCAACTGGAAAAAAGACGACCTCTCAAAGCTGCTTGGGAATTCGCTCTCCAGCTTTGATGATTACGAGGCATATGCAGCAGGAATCAAAATCAGGTGGGACGAAAACAACAAAGCCTACGGCATTCTAGTAAACGCCACCTACCCTGGGGAAATTGTCAAAGGACTGACGACCAAGACATCCAAGAAAGACATCACGACGCTGCTCGGGAGTCCTCAATTCGTAGATCAGTCAAATGAACTGGTGGGCTACCAATATGAAGGGTATTACTTGTTTGTGACGTTCACACAGGAAAAAATCAATGGGATCTCTATTTATCGCCGGGATCAAACGAGTGATACGAATGCGCTGATTGATATGGCAAAAAATTTGCAAGCGTACGGGGAGAAGCTCTCGTCTCCTTCCATTGCCAATACCTTCTCGATTTTCGGGGTATGGGGGGCACCTGATTTTACCCAGCATTTGCACGGAATCGGTACGTTCGCATGGGAGTATCCATCGCTTGGTATCGCATATGATGGTTTAGAGGCCGATGCGACCTTGACTATTTACAATAATTTCTCAGCCAAACAAGAGCTATCTGCCATCAAAAATGTGAAAAACGTCGTCTTTTCCAAAGAGGACTCCATATTTTTGGAAGAACAGAACCGATTGTTTTGGGAAAAAGTCATGGTCCAGACAGCCAAAGATCAGGGAATTTCTTCTCCTGACAAACAAACGATTGCCTTGATTGATTCGGATGGGTTGTACAGTTCGGCGAATATTCGTTTTTACCGAGCTGACTACACACCGCTCTCCCAGCTGTATCCCGGGTACTTTGTTGATGAGGTCACTTGGCTGGATAATAACTGGGTTTTGTACAACACGATGGAAGGCAGCGGTGTTTTTAATAAGGCAACGAGCGAGCATATCGTAATCCTTTCCCCGAAAAAGATACCTGAGGGCTTGACTGATTTCTATGACGTCAACGCGGTGAGAGTAGATGTAAAAAACAAAACGATCTGGTTTGACATGTCCTCTGAGAAGCAGAAGCCATACAAGCTTACCTATCAAATTAGCGGGAATCAAATCAAGTTTTCTAAATAACTTGCTTTCCTGGGAGGCGTTTTGAATGGAGTTCTTGGAAGCGTTGGAGGGACTCGGAAGTGCAATCAAAAAAGGTGCTTTACTTACCATGCGAGTGCTTGCGAGCTCCGGAGAGTTAATAGTCACCTTCTTTGAATACCTTTGGACGCGCAAGGAAAACAATCGGTTACGCAAACCTAAAATCCCTGCAGGACCAGAGGCAAGACAAGGATAGTGCTTTTATCGGTCCGTCTGCTTGGATAACGGAGAGACATTTTCCTTTTCCTCATCTTTTTCAGCCAGATAGGATCGCATCCCTCTGATCAACATTTCGCGAATGACCTCCTGCTGTGTTTTGCTGCTGACGAGGGAACGGATTTGCGCAAGCTCTGCCACGAGCTCTGAATCCAGGTGCAGATTGACGGTCTTCCCCTTACTATGAGGATGCACTTCACAATGGTGCGGACATTTGCGCAGATGGCCCTCGATGACAGCTTTTTGATCGAGGTGGTCAGCACGAGGAAGATACAAGCAAGGTGCCTCCAAAATAATATGGGTCAGTTCTTCGCTAAAACGAATAGTGAGGGGCTGACCCTTTTTTTTGTGAAAGTCGCGAATCTGACGCGATATCTCTTGATTATGCACCGTATTCTCCAAGGTAATTGTTGCGAGTTCCATATGGCCTCCTTAGGGGCGTGTCAAGTCTTCTTCTGCAATCGACGAGAGGATTTCTCCCGCCTCTTCCAGCTGAATCTGGTAGGTGAAGTGCTGGTCATGGCGTTCGATTGCAGTTACCAAGCCCCAGGTATTCCTTTCTTCGAGCCGAATCATCACCCGATCGAGTACATCATATAGCGGCAACAGAAGTCCTTTCTCGTATAAAAAGCGAAAGACGGTTTCACGTGGGTACAGGAATCGCTTGTTGCCCTGTTTATTTACGAGAAGCGGAAAAGCATCTCGCTCGTCGACGACCTCACCTAGATGGCCTTGATCCGCCCAGCGTTTTATCGTGGCCATACTGCCGGCTCTTCCATTGCGTGCTTCTAAAAGCTCCAGTATTTCTCGCGATGAAAGATATGCTGTTCGCCGCTCGCATTGACTACGATACGCATGCTGCTCAACTTCGAGCTGGGCAAGCTGCGCTTTTGCTTCCATCACCTGATTTTTAACCCGCTCCATTTCTTGCTCGTAATCCCTCATACGCTCTCCTTTCCCTATACATGCTTTCCTCCAGCTTATTCGTCAGTGAAATCAATCATTCCATGACAGAAGTAATGATTTCGTCCAGTCAGTAGCAAAAATGGAAATGAAACAATCATAAAATGGCAAAACGCCACATTGATTAATAGCAAGCTAGTTTTTAGATCAGGTAAGGAGGGTGTTAAGAGATGGGCGTCTCCAACGAATTACAGAAAAATTTTACGGAAGTTGTACCCGCCTTAAAGCCAAAGGAAGCCATCGACGAAGCAAATCGGTGCCTGTATTGCTATGATGCGCCCTGTATCAAGGCGTGCCCGACTTCCATTGACATTCCTTCCTTTATTCAGAAGATTGCGACAGGTAATCTGTTTGGTTCAGCCCGTACCATTATGGATTCCAACCCTGTGGGGGCAAGCTGCGCACGCGTCTGTCCGACGGAAGAGCTGTGTGAGGGCGCTTGTGTACTGAATCATGCTTCCAAACCGATTATGATCGGACTTCTCCAGCGTCATGCAACCGATTGGGCGATTAAGAACAAGGCTGCTCTTTTCCAAAAAGGGGACGACAACGGAAAGCGTGTAGCAATTATCGGAGCGGGGCCAGCGGGCTTGTCAGCCGCTCGGGAGCTGGCGCGACTGGGTTATCAAGTCACTATTTTTGAAGCGAAGGAAAAAGCGGGGGGGCTCAATACGTACGGTATCGTATCCTTCAGACTTCCGCAGGAGATTTCGCTTTGGGAAGTGGAGCAAATTGAAGCATTGGGTGCCCGGATTCGAACCAATACACGTATTGGCGTAGATGTACAGCCAGATGAGCTGCTAGACGGATACGATTCCGTTTTACTCGCAGCCGGAATGGGGAATGTGCCGAATTTGCATATTGCGGGGGAAGATCTGAGCGGCGTTCTCGATGCCATTACATTAGTCGAGGATACAAAGACGAAGCCTCTGACAGATGAGATGATCGGTAAAAAAGTAGTTGTCATTGGGGCAGGAAATACGGCAATCGATGCGGCGACCTGTTCGAAGCGGATGGGGGCAGACAATGTCCAGATTTTATATCGGCGTACCGAGCATGAAATGTCCTGTTATCAGTTTGAATATGAGTTTGCCAAGCAGGATGGGGTGGAATTTCGCTGGTTAGTCGCTCCGACTCGTATTATCGGTGAGAACGGTCGGGTTACGGGACTCGAATTGGTGCGTATGGAATTAGGTGAGCCGGATGAAAAAGGACGAAAGCGTCCGGTAGTGATACCAGGCAGCGAGTTTGTCATTGAAGTCGATTTTGTGGTCAAAGCGATCGGTCAAACCCGCCACCTGGCAATGATCGATTCCTTTGGGATTTCCCATAAAAATGGAGTCGTGATGGTAGAGGATGGTACGTATCGCACCAGCCATGCCAAAGTATTTGCTGCTGGCGATGTCATTTTTGGGGGCGGTAAGACAGATGCGATGGTGGTCGATGCAGCAAACCATGGAAAACGAGCGGCGCACGCTATTCATCGTGCACTCAGTGATCAGAAGCAGCCGGTTTAAAAGCAAAGCGGGAAGCCTCTGGCGTAGACGTCTGCACCAGAGAGTACGGCGATAAAGCAATCGCTACAAAGATGGAGGAGTCCTATCATGGCTGATCTTAGTATAAATCTGGCGGGTATAAAATCCCCCAACCCTTTTTGGCTAGCTTCTGCGCCTCCAACCAATTCCGGTTACCAGGTACAGCGTGCATTTGAGGCAGGCTGGGGTGGAGCTGTATGGAAAACGTTGGGCGAGCCGATTATCAACGTTACATCACGTTTTGCGGGCTTCACCTATGGCGGTCAGCGCGTTTTCGGATTTAACAACATCGAGCTGATTACGGATAAACCACTAGAAGTCAATCTCAAAGAAATGGACGAAACGAAAAAGCGCTTCCCTAAGCATACACTGATTGCTTCTCTGATGGTCGAGCACAAGCAAGAAGCCTGGCACGAAATCGTAAAAAAAGTGGAGGCAATCGGTGTAGATGGTCTGGAGCTTAATTTTGGCTGTCCGCACGGGATGGCAGAGCGTGGAATGGGCTCTGCAGTAGGACAGCATCCGGATCTCATCCGTCAGCAGGTGGAATGGGTAAAAGAAGTAGCGCAGACCCCTGTAATCGTCAAACTCACGCCTAACATTACCGATATTCGTTTTACGGCACGCGCAGCTAGGCAGGGTGGTGCTGATGCGATCAGTATGATTAATACGATCAATAGCTTGATGGGAGTGGATTTAGACAAGTGGCTGCCGATCCCGCACGTGGATGGAAAAGGTGCGCACGGTGGTTACTGTGGTCCCGCAGTTAAACCGATTGCCTTGAACATGGTAGCCGAGTGCGCGCGAGATCCACAGATCGGCATCCCTATTTCCGGTATAGGTGGCATATCCAATTGGCGGGATACAGTGGAGTTTTTACTCATGGGGGCATCAGGGGTACAAGTCTGTACAGCAGCGATGCATCACGGGTTTCGGATCGTGGAGGACATGATTGACGGACTTTCCAACTATCTGGATGCACGAGGAATCGCTTCCGTCATGGATATCGTCGGAAAGGCAGTACTGACCTACTCTGACTGGGGACATCTCAACCTGAATTACAAGGTAGTGGCGAGAATTAACGAGGAAACCTGTATTAACTGTAACAAATGCCATATCGCATGTGAAGACACCTCCCATCAATGTATTGATATCGTCAGTGATGCTGCCACAGGTAAAGAACGTCTCGTTGTAAGAGAAGAAGACTGTGTAGGCTGCAATCTCTGTTCAATTGTTTGTCCTGTAGAAGGGACGATCGATATGGTAGAAATCCCGAACGATTTGCCGCCGCTGAGCTGGAACCAAAGACAGGCTGCACTGGCTGCTGGGGGAACCTGCGAGACATAAAGAAGAGAATCTTTTAGGCGCAACGTGCATAGCGTGTACTAGGGAAGGGCACGTCTTTTACGTGCCCGTTCTATCGATGGAAGGGGAGGTAGCAGGCATGAAAAAATGGATTCGTAATGGCACCATTGTGACTGCGTCCGATACGTATCAGGCGGACATTCTGATTGAAGGGGAGAAGGTAGTCGCGATTGGCTCTAACCTGGATACGGTAGGTGCAGAGGTGATTGACGCAACAGGCTGCTACCTCCTCCCAGGTGGAATTGACCCGCATACCCATCTTGATATGCCGTTCGGCGGGACCGTTACCTCAGACAACTTTTTTACAGGGACGAAGGCAGCAGCATTTGGAGGTACGACGAGTGTCGTTGACTTCTGCCTGACGAATAAAGGGGAGTCTCTACATTCAGCGATCTCGACCTGGCATGAAAAGGCTCGTGGAAAAGCTGTCGTGGACTACGGGTTTCATCTGATGATTTCAGATGCAAACGATCAGGTTCTCGAAGAGCTGCAATCCGTCATTGTCTCCGAAGGAATCACTTCGTTGAAGGTGTTCATGGCATATAAAAACGTTTTGATGGCAGATGACGAAACCTTATTTAAAACACTTATTCGCGCCAAAGAGCTAGGGGCACTGGTTCAGGTTCACGCTGAAAATGGTGACGTCATTGATTACTTAACGAAAAAAGCGCTGGCAGAAGGAAACACTGACCCCGTTTATCACGCACTTACACGTCCTCCAGAAGCGGAGGGCGAAGCGACTGGTCGGGCGATTGCCTTGACTGCCCTGGCAGATGCTCAGCTGTATGTGGTTCATGTGTCGTGTGCGGATGCGGTGAGACGAATTGCCGAAGCACGTGAAAAAGGCTGGAACATTTACGGAGAAACATGCCCGCAGTATCTTGTTCTGGATATTACCGATTTAGAAAAGCCGGATTTTGAAGGCGCCAAATACGTGTGGTCTCCACCATTACGGGAAAAGTGGAATCAGGATGTGTTATGGAGCGCATTGAAAAATGGCATTCTGCAAACAGTTGGGTCAGATCACTGCCCATTCAATTTCTCTGGACAAAAGGAATTGGGACGAGGGGATTTTACAAAAATACCAAATGGCGGGCCGATCATTGAAGATCGGATGACACTCCTTTTCTCAGAAGGGGTGAGAAAGGGCAAAATCAGTCTCAATCAATTCGTGGAAATTACGTCAACGAAAGTAGCCAAACTGTTTGGGATGTTCCCGCAAAAAGGAACGATTGCGGTAGGCTCTGATGCAGATATCGTATTATTTGATCCGACAGTCCAGCGCACGATATCAGCCCGGACTCACCATATGAACGTAGATTACAACCCGTTCGAAGGCAAGGAAGTGTATGGCGAGGTGGTATCGGTGCTGTCACGTGGCGCTTTTGTTATCCGCAATAAGCAATTTGTAGGGCAGGCGGGTGCTGGACGGTATGTCAATCGATCTACATTTGCCAAACCATAGAAGTGAGAGTGACGAGAAAAAGAGGGGGAGCGTAATGGGAAGCAAGGTCAGTATCGGATTAATCCAAGCGAAAAACGATATGAACGGGAACGAACCGGTTCATCTCCACAAGGAGAAAGCGATTGAGAAGCATGTCAGAATGGTTCGGGAAGCAGCAGCCAAGGGAGCGCAGATCATATGCCTGCAAGAAATTTTTTACGGGCCGTACTTTTGCTCTGAACAAAATACAAAATGGTATGAATCGGCTGAAGAAGTGCCCAACGGTCCAACTGTACAGCTATTTTCCGCACTTGCTCGCGAATTAGGGACGGTTCTGATTCTGCCTGTTTACGAACGTGTGGGAATCGGAACTTACTACAATACTGCGGCTGTCATCGATGCGGATGGGACGTATTTAGGGAAGTACCGCAAGCAGCATATTCCGCATGTCGGGGTTGGCAATAATGGATGCGGTTTTTGGGAGAAGTATTACTTCAAGCCTGGAAACCTGGGATACCCAGTATTTGATACGGCCTTTGCAAAGGTAGGCGTCTATATCTGCTACGATCGACATTTCCCGGAAGGAGCACGCTTGCTCGGCCTAGGTGGCGCGGAAATCGTGTTTAACCCTTCGGCGACGGTAGCCGGGTTATCGGAATATTTGTGGAAGCTCGAGCAGCCGGCACATGCAGTGGCCAATGGCTATTATGTTGCAGCTATCAATCGTGTAGGATTCGAGGCACCTTGGAACATGGGGGAATTTTACGGACAGTCGTATCTCGTAGATCCCCGAGGGCAATTTGTGGCGGTAGGCAGCAGAGATCAGGATGAGGTCATTATTGCAGAAATGGACCGAGACCGCATCCACGAAGTGAGAGACACGTGGCAGTTTTATCGCGATCGTCGACCAGAGACTTACGATGACATGGTAAAGCTACTACCGTAAGAAAAGGGCGAGGGAGGTGCTAGCCAGGCATCTTCCTCCTTTTGGCATGAGCAGGCAGTCTCCTATCACTTGCACATAAGGGGAGTACAGAGATGAGGCAAATTGTTTATCGAGGCGTTGAATATGGGGAAGCAATACGTGTCGTGCAGGCGCAGCGGTACGAAAGAGAGGAGCGCCGCCTTTTTCAGAATGGTGCCAGAGCAAAAGCCGTTTTCGGATCAGGGGTGTATCTAGTGAGCAATCCAGAGATCGCTGCGCAGTATGCTATTTGTCATGCAGAGACGATGTGGGATAAAGCAGCGATACTCCGTCAGGAAATCCTTTTGCCGGGACTTTTTTGCTTGGACGAGCGTTATGGAGAAAACGAGCTGCGCACTGAGGCTCTGCGCACACGGCATACGGAGCAACATTTGAAGGATCGATCCCAGTCTATGGATAATCAGGAGTGGTTGGAGTGGACTGGAGATGAGGTGCGATTATACCTCATTGCCTGTGGATCCCGGGGGATTCTCTACCGAATCAGCCCGGACCTTACGTACTATATTTGCTATGAACCTGATGTGCAAATTAGCCAAATTTCTATTTTGTCGGTGTTAGATGTAAGTGAAATAACCTAAGACTATCGACTTGGTTCATAATGTTTGGTAAGATTAGACAATATTCGAGCTTTTTCAACCATATTCAACCATTTACCATCGAACAGGAGGATTGCCAAACTAACATGAGTCTTTTTCGCAATTTAAGTACCCGAGCAAAAATGTTTTGCTTAATTAGCTTGATGGCTGTTTTCTTGATTGGTGTGGCCTTGACGGGCTTTTATCACGTGAAAGTCTCTGGTGATCGCATTCAATCCATGTATCAGGAGCAGCTCTTGCCAGTTAAGTGGATTAACGACTGGCGTCAGGAAATTCGTGCGATTGATGGATTGATTTACAAAATGATTTTGGATCCGACTCCGGCGATTGTCGCGGAGTATGAGGCGGAATTGGAAGAGCGGATTGCATCTGCTGACAAAACATTCGAACAACTGAAACAGGCACATCTTGATGAAAAGGAAAAAGAAAGTGTCCAAATTTTGCAAGAGCTGCTGGATCAGTATCGAACCGACCAAACAGAAGTAGTCAAGCTTATTAAAGCTCAGCAAGCAGATCAGGCCTATGCTTATTACAAGTCAACGGACAAGACGTTGAACTGGATCAATCAGGAACAGCTGCAATGGGCTACATACAAGGCAGAGCAGGCAGAGCAGATTCGCCTGGAAAACGAAAATGATTCGGAAGCAGGTATTACGCTCCTCATCATTGTAGGTGCTGCTTCTGTGGTGGTGGCGGCCTTCCTCGGCTTTTTGATTGCTCGGTTGATTTCAGAGCCGCTACGTGTTGTACAAAAGAGAATGGAAGAGCTCGCTCAAGGAAATTTGGCTGTAGAGCCAGTTACCTATGTGACTCGCGATGAGGTTGGTAGACTCGGCATTGCGTTCAATGAGCTGGTCAGCAATTTCCGATCCTTGATTGAACAAGTAAAAGTTGCTGGTGAACAAGTGGCAGCGTCTTCTGAGGAATTGTCTGCAAGCGCTGAGCAGTCTGCTCATGCAACCGAGCAATCAATCGGAAGTGTACAGCAAATCGCCGCAGCATCTGAGGTACAGACTCAGCGTACTCAAGAGAGTGTGCGTGTAATGGAAGAGATGTCTATCGCGATTGGTCGCATTGCGGACACATCGAGCGCGGTCACTGAAGTTTCTGTCAAGGCAGCACAAGATGCAGAACAAGGAAATGTGCAGATTCAACAAGCCGTTACCCAAATGGATACTCTCTCTACCTCGGTGAACCATGCGGCAGACCTGGTGCATAAATTAGGTGTTCGTTCGGAAGCAATCGGACAAATCGTAGACGTTATTACCGGAATCGCCTCGCAAACGAATCTGCTGGCACTTAATGCAGCGATTGAGGCTGCCCGTGCAGGCGAGCACGGTAGAGGGTTTGCTGTGGTGGCAGATGAAGTGCGCAAGCTTGCTGAGCAGTCCGAGGAATCGGCTCGCGAAATCGCGCGTCTGATTGGGGAAATCCAGACAGAAACGACGCAAGTAGTTGACGTCATGATGGCTGGAACCGAAGAAGCGAAAAAAGGTGCCGTCGTCGTTCAAGAAGCGGGACAAACCTTCCAGCGAATAGTGGCAAGCTCACAGGACGTAGCAGATCAAATTCAGGAAGTATCTGCAGCGACAGAAGAAATGTCTGCGAGCGTGCAGCAAGTAGCTTCTGCAATGGACGAAATGAACCGACTTGCAGAAGAAGCTTCTGTGCATACACAAGGGGTATCTGCAGGGGCAAAGGAACAGCTGGCTTCTATGCAGGAAATTGCTCATTCAAGCAATAATTTGAATCAGCTCTCCCATGAGCTGCAAGAATCCATTAGCCAATTTAAATGGTAGGCAGGATGGAAAAAGACTGACAATCCCAAAAAGGATTGCCAGTCTTTTTTGTTTGAGTGAATACCATTAAGAGGCGCGGGACGTACTTGTACGCTCAGTTACTTGCTCGTAGTCTTTTGCACTCATGATGGTTGCATCGCCTTTCATCATCCAGGTATAAACGGCAAGAGAAATCAACAAGCCGATCGTCCAGGCGTTATCCCAAATGATATGTAAACCTGGGATTAACTTGCTGATGAATGGAATGGCGATCCCGATGAGCATGGCCCAGATTGCCCTTGTATTAAATCCGGTTTTGTATGAATAAATACCGTTCGTTTTATAAAGCTCGGTTAAATGAATGCGTCTTTTCCGAACGAGCCAGTAGTCAGCGATCGCAATACCGTCTATCGGACCTAGCAATGCGCCATACGTCCCTAGCCACAGGAAAATATAATTTCCAAAGTTTTCGAGGATATACCAAGGCTGCATCAGCAAGGAAACTACCCCTGCAATTATGGCACCTGCTTCATAGGAGAGACGGCGTGGTGCAAGGTTTTCTACGGCTCTTGCAGGAGCGACGATATTTGCTGCCACGTTTGTAGTCAAGGTAGCGAGGATGATACCGATCGTTCCAAGGAAGATGGCAAGGGGAGAGAACTTCGCCAAAACAGCTGCAGGATCCCACAGGGCTTCTCCGAAAATCACGACGGTAGCGGAGGCGACGGCTACCCCGATGAAGGAAAAGCCTCCCATAGTGGTTGGCAAAGAAGCCGATTGTCCAACGATCTGAGCTTTCTGACTCTTGGCATAGCGGCAAAAGTCGGGAATATTCAGAGCCATGGTCGCCCAGAATGCGATTGCCCCTGTCAATGCCGGAAAAAATACTTTGAGAAAATCTCCCGTGGTAGTGAATTTGGAAGGAGCGGAAAGCATCGGACCCCATCCACCGGCTTTCGTCAGCGCCCAAACGAGGAGTGCAAGGCTCATGATGATCAAGATAGGTGCTGCCCAGGCTTCCATTTTTCTGATCGCTTCCGGCCCACGATAAGCGACGAACACATTCAGCAACCAAAAGCCAAAGAAGGCGATCCACAGATGTCCAGGAACGTTTGCCCAGCCTGTCATCGACATAAGTAGAGTGTCAATCGCAGCTCCCCCAAACCAACAGTTGATGCCGAACCAGCCGGCACCAATCAATCCGCGAGCAACTGCAGGAATGTGTGCTCCTTTTGAACCAAACCAAAGCCGTGCAAATACAGGATAGGGGATTCCAAACTTCGTTCCAGCGTGTGAGTTGAGGAGAATGGGGATAAGGACAATACAATTCCCAAGAATGATCGTCAAAATGGCTTGCCACCAGTTCATTCCGAGTGAAATCAAACCTGCTGCCATCGCATAGGTCGGCAAACAGATCGACATACCGATCCAAAGACTGGCGAAATTGTACGAAGTCCAAGTATGTTCAGCGGTAGTTGTGGGACGCAATCCTTCATTATAGAGCGGACTGTCTTTGATGAGGCTTTCGCCTTCATTTGTAAGGGTAACGATCCCGTTTGATTCCGTTTGCGTTTTCATTACGATCCCTCCTTTTCGTTCCGTATGTGTCTCGCATCCGGACAACTGCCCCAGTTTGTCTCGAATACAAGTTGTAACATTATATTGGAGGAGATAAGACCTAATTCCTCAATTTTGACAAAATTACGACAAGCTTTTAATAGAGGAAGAAGCAGCTTGACAGACATCTCTTCGCCCCTTATCATAGAAAAAATTTCTGGGAGCTGTACTGGCCATATCTGATGCCAGAACAGTAGAGGAGAGATGATGATGTTGCAAATCGCACCTGTTACATTGGAAGGCAAGCTCGTTCGTCTGGAGCCCATGAGTCCTGAGCATATCGATGGTTTATGGGAAGCCGGAAAGTTTGAACAAATCTGGAGTTATATGTCCATCGTGATGAATACGCCAGAGGATACGCGTTCATTTGTTGAACAGGCTTTGCAAAATCAACAGGAAGGGACCGAGCTTCCCTTTGTCATCATCAGCCAAGAGACGGGAAGAATCATTGGAAGCACGAGATTTTTAGGCATTTCTCGCAAAGATCGTGGATTGGAAATCGGTTTTACCTGGCTGACGCCATCCGTGTGGAAAACAGCTGTAAATACGGAGTGCAAATGGCTATTGCTTTGTTATTGCTTCGAAGAACTGGGATGTATTCGCGTACAGCTAAAGACGGATTCGCGCAATCTCAACTCTCAGCGGGCAATCAAGCGTATTGGCGGAACCTATGAAGGTATTTTGCGAAATCATATGGTCATGCGAGATGGATACATTCGTGATTCCGTTTACTTTAGCTTTATAGACAAAGAGTGGCAGGCTGCAAAGGAAAAACTGCAATTGTTGCTGTTTGGTGAATAAACGGCTCAAATGATTGTAGGTTGGAAGACAGGATGTGTACAATAGGGAAGAACTACGTAAGACCTATTTCTGAATGCAAGGAAAAGAGGATTATGTATGAGACTGCGTATCTTGCCGGCTGGCTACCTGCTTTTCGCCGGGGATCTGGTCGCCTTCCTGTTATTCGTATACTACGGAAAGTTGGCCCATCAATTGCCTGTTACATTTAGCGGGATGCTGGAAACATTGGCTCCCTTTTTGATTGGATGGCTTGTCGCGATGCTTTTATTTAGAAGCTACAGCCCACGTGCGTACAAAAGCGCAGGTCGCTTGTTACTTTCCACGCTATTGACATGGACAGTAGCGGCACCGATAGGACTCGTGCTGCGTTCTTGGTGGACAGGCGTTCCGATCACACTGCTATTTACCGCGGTTACTTACTTCATCACTCTCGCTTTTTTATTGGGGTGGCGTGTACCGTTTGCAATCGTCTTCGCACTGAAAAAGCGTAGCAGTCGCACTGTATTGTAAACCCGCAAAATAAAGAGTAAAGTGCCAGCAGTTGGTTACGCTATCCTGAGAGGGAGGTGGACCAATTGGGCAAAAATAACAACAGTAAGGATCTCGGGAAAAATCGTGGGAAAACGCTGGATCAGGGTGACCAGAATACGAATCTGCGACAATCCAACCACAATGATCGCAATGAAGGCACAAGCAAAAGCCGCTGATTTTTCAGCGGTTTTCTTTTTTCGTTTGGTCGCGATTCCATGAGGAAAAACGGCGACGATGAGATGGTTGTGATATAATAGGTTTTGTTTTTTAAGCGAGTGGAGGGGAATAGTGTGACGGAACCGATGCAAGATGTACAGCCAGTGACTTTGTCGTCACAGGCATTTTTAATATTGTGCCGTCTGTATGATGGATGCTACGACGAACTAAAGCAGAACGAACAGCTGAGTGAAATCGTCGAGTCGATCGCTGATATGCTTCTGGCTGGTGTAGAAACATTGGAAAAGCAAGAGACGAAGCCCAAAAATATTACATTTCCACTGACCATGCAGCAAACCTTTTTCTTGCGCAGATTAGTGGTGGAGCTATTAGCACATGCACCTCAGGGTGGAGAGGATAGAACAGCGGAGTGGTTGCAGGAATGCTTGACTGCCCTATCCGGAGGCGGTGTTTCATCGAATGCTCCGCTCTCCTGAATTGCATGTGATCACCAATGGGCGCCAAACTCTCGAACAAGTATTGGCTATGGCTGAAGCGGCCTTTTCCGGAGGGATGAGTTATTTACATATTCGCGAAAAGCAGCGGACAGCAAGAGAGTGCATGGATTGGGTAAAAGCGCTTTCCTCTGTCATTCCACTTGAATGTATCATCGTCAATGATCGTGTGGACGTGGCTGCAGCTAGTCAGTGTCGGGGCGCACACCTCGCATATCACAGTCTTGCACCATATGAGGCACGAAACGTCTTGAGAGAACAGCAATGGATTGGTAGATCTGTGCATTCCATCTCCGAAGCCGAGCAAGCTGTAAGCGATGGTGCTGACTATTTGCTTTACGGACATATTTTTCCAAGCGGCTCCAAGCCCGGTATCCCACCGAGAGGAACAGCAGAGCTTGCACAATTAACGGCACGTATGTCCATACCAGTTATTGGGCTTGGAGGTATTACACCAGAGCGAACCCATGAGGTTTTGGAGGCTGGCAGTGCTGGTATTGCTGTCTTGTCCGGTATTACGGATGCTCCGGATGTTAGGCATGCGACATTGGCGTATCGCGGCGCACTCAATCGTTGGGAGATGAGAGAAGGATGAGAAACAGGGATTTGTTACGAGAAAAAATGGGAGTATACTTCGTGATCGGGTCTCAGGATTGCGATTTTTCCTTTGAGCGTACCATAGAAATAGTACGCGAAGCATTGAAAGGCGGGGTGGGTACACTCCAGTTACGAGACAAAGGAAGCAAGCTTACGGCAGAAGAACGATCTGAGCTCGGACGTCAAATGCAAGCGTTGTGCCGCGAGTACGGTGCGTTATTCTTCGTAAATGATGATGTGGAAATGGCTGTGCGTCTTGGGGCAGATGGTGTCCATGTCGGCCAGGACGATATGCAGCTGCGTGCTGTAAGAGAAATCGTTGGGCCAGATATGTACATTGGTGTGTCGACTGCAACCGTAGAGGAGGCAGTAAATGCTCAAAAGGATGGCGCTGACTGCATCGGTGTAGGGGCTATGTTTGACACTTCATCAAAAGCAGATGCCGGGGAGCCCATTGGCCCAGCGGCGATCACCACGATTCGTAAGGCCGTCGGTAATGAACTGCCAATCGTAGGAATCGGCGGAATCACGCGAGAAAACGCTGTCCTCGTGATGCAAGCAGGAGCAGATGGAGTAGCTGTTATCAGCGCCATTAGCAGAGCGGAATCCCCAAAAGATGCGGCTGAAACCCTGCAGCAGATTGTACGATCTGTTTAGCACGGACAAGATAAAAAATACATATGGTAGTTTAATAAAACACTACCCTCGGATGATTTGGCGACAAAAGGAGGTGGAGCCGATGAAAAATCGGATTTACCGAATCGGATATGAATGGGTTAGTAAACGTGAATTGCTAGAACGCCTTTTAATGAAGGAATGTATATTGATCGAGCACAAACGGTTGCATCCAGCACCTGATGATCAAGATACGGAAGTCCCGCCAGAAGAAGAAGAACATGCTGTACTCATTCGCAGTCAAAGGCGTCCTGGTGAATGGGTCACCTTTAACGGGCTATACGAGATTCGTTCACGCGAGCCCATTCCGTGGATTGACTCTCCTCTGGAATACCACCAATTTGGCACTGAGCTCATTCCGGGAAATATTCGGAGGGAAAAGGCACCGCAGGGGCGAATTCCTGCACGGACCAAGCTGCAAATTGCATCCGTCAGACAGGATACGGTCTTCGTCACTGTCCCCGGCCATCCTTCGCGCCGATATGAAATGTCTTTGGCCCATGCCCGTTTTGCCAAGGACTATCCGACAGAATTGGAAATGACGCTTCAAGTTTACGCTTTTCCTCCCAGACACGATATTTTTGTTGACTGGTTGTTAAAAGAAGGGCGTAAAACGGGAATCATTACACGCCCCAATCAGGAGCGCGTGGAAAAATCAGCTTTTCAAGTCTGGGACGATCTGCGAAAAGAGTACGGTATCAGTGTAAGTGCCGCGCTACTTGCAATTAAGCAAGCACTAATCGTGCTGGATCGAGCGGGCGTAGAAACGGACTTCCCATATCCGGTTCAGGAGCGATCTGACTTATCACTGTTTAGCGATGCAGAGCGAGATGCGTTCTATTCCTTTCAATCGGTGAAATGTGCGATGGCAGCTGTAGCAGCACTGCTCACGACCGATCCCAAGGAGCCTCTGCAAGACATGCTTCTCATGGATATTATGCTCGAACAGCAAAGGAATCGCAGACGTGATTAATGCGTCTGCGTTTTTTGGTTTTCTCTCCAAAAGTTGTATAATGAATAGGTAAAACATTGGAGGGGACGTGACAGAATGTATGTATCAATGAACAGACTAACAGTACCTGCAGATTATCAATCACACTTGGAGCGCGCGTTTGGTGGCGGAGGCGAGAGAATGAAGGAAGTGCCTGGCTTCTTGGAATTTCTTTTCCTTGCACCAACAGAAGGCGATGAGTACATCGTTTTTACCAAGTGGACAGACGAAGAGGCGTTCAAAGCTTGGACCGAGAGTGAAGCGTTCAAGCGTGCACACGCAGGAACGAACCAAAACAGCCCTGTAAAATCTGACCTGCGCAACTACGCTGTAAAAGCTCATTCCTAAGAAGTAAGCACTTGTCCCTATGCGGGGCAGGTGCTTTTTTATACACTGGTCTAAACACTTCTCAAGTTTTAACAATCATTGAAGAATAAACATTTTTTAACATTTAGTTGACCAGTCATGATATGATTAGAGAAGTGACGTAAGCGCTTACGGATGTGTAAAAAATTTCATCTCCGTTTCAATCACATACTTTATGTATTCCAACGAAACAATGCAACTCCAACTCATTTTTCTTACATAAAAGGCATGATCTTCTGTTGGACTCGTCCGATCCGCTTTACTTCTTGATGTATTTACGTCCATAATAGAAGCAATACGATTACATACTTGGAAGAAAAAGCCTTATTGAAGCAAGATGAAAAAGGAGCCAGAGTGATTTGAAAAATCGAATACGAATGTATCTTACTCATTTGGCGTCTCCGCTAGCAATAGAAACGTTTTCTTGTCTTTCTGATGATTCGGATATCTCAGAATCCATTCTTGAAAAACGTGAAAATACCGAGGCGCTACTCGTTCAACTCATTCACAGATTGGCTGACATTGTGGAAACAGAGGATATCTCCTCTTTGGATCAAGAATATAGGAATTTTTCTCATAGCTGCTTCTCTGGTGATGTCAGGCTGACATGTGTATTGAAAAGTATTCGGACCTTAAGGGATATTATTGTTAAAAACTTAAACAGGGATAATTCCAAATTAGTGCAGTCAGATCTGGAGCAAAAAGAGTTTTTGTTAACTCAGTTGATTGTTTATAGAGCTGCTGATCATTTGATGAAGCGTGTCGAAGAAGACTTTCATCAGCTGGCACAAAAGAAAGCTTATGAGAACACCTCGAGGGTATTGTGGGATGACGAGTATAGTCATGTAGTAGCAGAGCAAGAGCTCGGTCACGTCGTGCTGCAATCAAGCGACATCGCGGTACTGATGATCAATCGGGACATGACTGTTATTGAAGCAAATGCCGCTCTTGCCAAGCTGCTCGGTGTAGAACGCGAGCAGGTGATCGGTAAAAATATTGATACGGCTTTCCGCCCGCATGACAGTGAGCGATTTATTCAGTGGGTGGTGGAAAAGGGGCAGTCTGGACATTATGTAGCTGAGTACAACGGAAAGTGGACAACGGTAAGTACAAGTCCCATTGTCTATAAGGGCGAGCTATGGGGTGCGATCGCTGTCCTGCGCAATGTGACAGAGAGCAAGCGTTACGAAGAGGAGCTCAGTAAACGAGAAGCGCTGGCTGCGGTTGGACAATTGGCAGCCGGTATGGCTCATGAGATTCGGAATCCGTTGACTTCTATTAAAGGATTTATTCAGTTAATCAGAGAGCAAGGCACGACAAGTCGAAATGATTCTTATTTTTCTGTCATTTTAACTGAAATTGAAAGAATAGATGGTCTTCTAAACGATGTTCTCGTTTTAGCCAGATACAGAGACGACAACATTGTCTCCGAGCGTTTTTTAGTGATGGACGAGTTGTACGGGGTTCTGCGTTTATTGGAGCCCGAGGCAAATCGACGCGGAATCAACTTGGAGCTGAAGATCGCCCAAGGAGAGTGGTTCGTATTCGGACATCGCTCTCGAATAAAGCAAGCCATTTTAAATATCTTGAAAAACTCGTTTGAAGCATTGCTTACCCAAGGAAATCTGGTAGTTGTCTCTGTGTTTTCCTCCATTAATGAAGTCGTGATTACTGTTGAGGATAACGGTCCCGGACTCTCCGAAATTAGTAAGCAAAACCTGTTTGTCCCTTTTTATACGACCAAGCAAGAAGGAACAGGGCTCGGATTGTCAACGACACAAAGGATCATCGTTGATCATGGCGGAGAAATTTTTGCAGACAACTCTCCAAAATTGCAGGGAGCACGTTTTGAAATTCGGTTACCGCTCGCCAGGCCTTGATGGGGATCAGAAGCATAGAGTGGATAAGTCTAAAGACGGAACTTGATGCCGTCTTTTTTTGTATGTTTGCTAGGAAAATGGTCCTGAACGAAAAAAAGTTGCAAGTCTTTCGGATCAATCTTTTTGTAACTTCTTGTCAAAGAGTGTCGCGCAGTGGAATAATTTACAAAAAGGCTGAACGGGAGTTGACATCATTGATCCGCTTGCTAAAAAAAGGAGAAAAGGAGTGGGGGTTTTGGGAAGCCTGGTATGAAGAAAAGGAAGCGCAGTACGCGGTTCATGTTGGAACAGTCGGGGTAAAAGGCGGCCAATATTCTGTTCTGACAGATCAGGCAGCAGGGAACTATCATCAAGCCTTGCAAGAATGGATCAATGAGATGAAGGAAGAGGGGTACGTCGAGGTTACAAAGGAAGACCTACAGCCTTTACACGTCCAATTTTTCCATTTGGATGCAGAGGACGTAGAAACCCGATATCGGATCGAGCAAATACTGGACACATGTTTGGGGACGACTGGCAATGGGCATTGTGATGGGGGAGATGACAGCCGGGGAGGACTCGTTTTCATTTGTCGTGTACTTCAAATCGAACAAGCTGTGGTCGACGTCAGACAAGCCCTCCGAGAGATATCCTTCTTTGAAGGAGTGAGTTTGTTTACTTTTCACGCAGACAATTCTTGTATGATACTGACATAGTACATATTGATCAGGTGTGTAATAATCAGACTATTTTACCAATTGGTGCCTCAAAGCTTTGGCTACGGCCTGCGTGCGATCTTCTACTCCCATTTTTTGTAAAATGCGATGGACATGAGTTTTTACGGTCCCTTCAGAAATGAACAGGTTTTGTGCAATCTGGTCGTTTCGATATCCGTAAGCGATTTGTTGCAAGACATCGAGTTCACGCTCTGTCAAGTCGTCCAATAATACAGGGTGAGTACTGCTTGTATCGGGTACGAACGTTCGCTGAGCTTGCAGTGCTTCTGCTAAGGCTTTGGCGGCTGTTACAGTGTGAAAAAGCGCCTCGCCCTGATAGGCACGACGAATCAGATCGAGCATTTCTTGGGAATCTGCATCCTTTAGCATATAACCAACTGCACCGGCACGGATTCCGTCTACCACGTAATTGTGGTTGTCAAACGTCGTAAGGATCAGGACCTTTATACTCGGGTGAAGCCGCATGATTTCACGGGTAGCATCAATTCCCGATTTATTTGGCATTTGCACGTCCATTAACACAACGTCCGGAGAGAGGACCCCGACCAGCTTGATTGCCTCATCTCCGTCGGATGCTTCCCCGATTACCTCCATATCCGACTGCATTTGTATTACATAACCGAGCCCTTGGCGAATCATGGTCTGGTCATCGACGAGGACCACACGAATGCTCTTGGGTTTTGTTGTTTCTGTCATGATCGCATGCTCCTTTCTTCACGTTAAGATTGTTCTAATGGAATAATGACATCTAGTTGAAATCCGTGCGGCTCACGGACAAAGTAGGCGAGGCTTCCGTTCAATTGACGAATACGCTCCGAGATACCGTTTAATCCAAAGCCCGGCTTGATGGTGGTATCCGTAGTAATATTTCCGTCATCGCGGATAGATAGAAACAAGGATTGATTCCGCTTCTCGATGACCACCTGAATCTCTTTGGCAGTAGAATGACGTAGGGAATTTGTAACCGCTTCCTGTAAAATCCGGTAAAAGGTAATCGTCAGCTCTTGGGATAAATGAATTTCTTGGTCTGACGAAATGAGCTCCATTCTGATACCAGTATGCTTCTCGGCTTGGGACAAAAGGGCACGAAGTGGAGTCAAGCCGATCGAGGTTTTATCCATGGCAAGCGTATGCACGGAAGAGCGAATCTCCTCCAGACTTTGCTTGGCAACACCCAGCATATTGCGCACTGCCTCTTGTGCATCCACAGGACCATCCTGAAGCATGTATTTCAAGGCGTGGAGCTGAACAATGAGCGAGGTGAGACTATGCCCCAAGGCATCATGGATATCCCGCGCGATTCTCGTACGCTCTTCCAAAACCGCCACTTGAAGAGTATGCAGGGTAGCCTCCTGCAGCTGACCATGTGCTTCTTGCAGCTCTATATGCGTTTTTTGCAGCTCTTCAAGATGCGTTTGATTCGTTTTGTAAGCCTCATTCTGTATGCGATATCCCCTGGCACCGATGTAGCAACCGACAAAGGTAAGGATGAAGGGGATAACGTGCGTGATTTTTAACAGTTCGTCGAAATACAAAAGTAGGGTAGTCGTAGCACAAAAAAAGGTAGCATACGCTAAGGAACGTCGACCATCAATATGAAATCCGATAAAAACAGCGAGCGGAAGTATCATACCGTAGCCATCTCCACCCGACCAAAGACCTTTTGCAATAGATAAAGAGCCGAGAAGGACTGTTACTAGCTCAAATTGGTAAGGCTTCCATTTCCTTTTCGACATCCAAAAGACGACAATATATAAAAAGCATAGTAAAATTGTAGTAGAAAATTGCAAAGGAGTTTCGCGCATAAACGCATCTGGTAGTAATGCTAACACAATCAGCACAGAAAACCAGATGATCAGTAAACGTTTTTGAATGGCTTTTACGCTCATTTTCAGCAAAGATATAGCCTTCTTTCTCCAGCAGTCGTTCGCTTAGTTTCATTTTAGCATGGGGTGTCGTCTATCTCTAGATAGATGATGCCCTTGTTGAAATCATCCAGATGATAGACTTTTCCTCCTGCTTCTATAGGTAAAATAAAGTAGGTAAATGGGCGAACTGTAAGGATGAGTCTGTGGTCATGAGTGAATGCAAGGGGAGGCTTTCATGAGAGAACTGATTCAGCTGGCAAAGCTTCAGAGGGAAGCGAGTGCCTTGTTTTCACTGCTTTCAAAGAAGATTTTGGACACAAGAGATGTTACCTGGCAGCAGGTTCTGATCTTGGAGCATATTGAAGACGGTCCAAAAACGATGGGTGACATAAGCAAGGCTGTCGATCTTTCATACAGTACAACTTCTGGGTTGATCAACAGGCTGGAGCAGGAAGGACTGGTACGCAGGTTTCGGGATCAAACGGATCGCAGGATTGTGTGGGTTTCGTTGACCGAGCGGATATTTGACCAGGAGGGGATGGAGTTAGATGATCCTAAGACAATCTCATCTCTTCACGCTTTACATGAGTCGTTTGCGCCAAAGAGAGAATTAACAAGCTGATTCATTCAAACAGCAATGGCTTTGTCTTGCATTTGATTAACAGATAAAGCCAAGTTTTAAGAAAACCTCTATCGAGGCTTCCTCAAGGAGGAGCGACCGCGTTTAGCGGAGAGTTGTCATGCGCTCCAGAATTTATAAGCTTCGTGCTTATAAATTCTTATACGTTCAAAAAAAAGAGGTGAGTGGATTGAACTTTTCAGAACTATCGATTAAACGGCCAGTTACAATGATCATGCTTACTCTGGCAATGATTATTTTTGGCTTTGTTTCTCTCCCTCGCTTGGCGATCGATTTGATGCCGGAACTGAATTTCCCGGTAGCCGTTGTGGTTACATCCGTTGACGGCGGATCTCCGAGTGAAGTAGAAAAACTGGTTACGAAACCGATTGAGAATGCCTTAGGTACAGTATCTGATCTGGACAGCATCTCCTCGGTGTCCATTGAAGGTGCTTCTCAAGTTATCCTCATGTTTAACTGGGGAACGGATTTGGACCAAGCTACACTTGATATTCGCGAAAAAGTAGACCAGGTTCGAGGGGCTTTGCCTGATTCAGCTAGGGCGCCGCGCGTTCTGCGTATTGACCCGAACAGCCAACCAATCATTCAGTTTGCTGTAACAGGGGATCAGGATATCAACCGATTAAAAGAGTTGACTGAGGATCTGATTCAATCCCGTCTGGAGCGCATTGATGGCGTTGCAGCGGCTTCGATCAGTGGCGGTCAGGATCGGGTAGTAAATATCGTGGTGGATCCAGCCAAGCTGGCAGCTTACGGGCTATCGCTTGATCAGCTGCAGCAGGCATTGTCCACGAGTAACCTTTCCGGGTCAGCAGGGGCTGTCAGGGAAGGGGATGAAAAGCTTAATATTCGTGTACAAGGGGAATTTGCGAATGTAGACCAAATCGCCTTGACCCCGATTAACGTAGGCGGCAATTCCATTCGTCTCAGCGATGTAGCAGAAGTACAGGATACACGCGAAGAGATTACTCAGCTCAGCTATATTAACGGCAAGCCTAGCTTGGGAATTTCCATTACGAAAGCCTCTGGCGGAAATACAATCGAAGTTGCCGACGGCGTGAAAAAAGAGCTGGAGAAGATCAAGAAGGATCTGCCAGATAATATGCAGATTACAACTACGCTCGATACTTCGACCTATATCAAAGATTCGATCTATACAACTGCTGAACATGCCCTGTTGGGTGGTTTAGTTGGTGTAATCTTGCTGTTCTTCTTCCTCGGCAGCTTGCAATCCATGCTGATTGCGATCATCGTTTTGCCGGTTTCGATTATTGCTACATTCCTTTTGATGTACATGACGGGACAAACGATCAACCTGATTTCCCTTTCAGGTTTGACGTTGGGGTTAGGTTCACTGATTGACTTCGCCGTTGTAATGCTGGAGAACATTTTCCGCCAGCGCGAGCAAGGCAAAGGCATGATGGAAGCAGCATTGGTCGGCTCAAAAGAAGTTGGGACGGCGGTTATGGCGTCAGCGCTTGCGCAAATTTGCGTATTCTTGCCGATTGCTTTGACAGAAGGTATCGCTTCCGAGCTGTTTGGACCTTTGGCGTTGACGGTAGTTTACTCCCATATCGCAGCGCTCGTATTCTCGATCTTGCTGGTACCGATGCTCAGCTCACGGATTTTGAAAAAGGTACCGAATCATTCCAACCATGAAAATTACAGAGGAATTAATCCGGTTACTTGGTTCAACATCGGATTCGGCAAAGTGGAGAAGGGTTATCACAGACTGCTGAAATGGGCGTTGGGTCATCGTAAAACCGTTATGAGTTCGGCGATCATCATGATGATTGGTTCGTTGATGCTTATCCCAATGATTGGTGCGGAGTTTATTCCGAGCATGGACCAAGGACAAGTTAGCGTCTCTATTAAAATGCCGAATGGTACTGTCCTCGCTGAAACCGAGAAGGTCGCGAAGCAGGTAGAGGACATCGTAAACACCGTTCCTGAAAAAGATATTGTTTCTACCTCGATTGGTAGCAATGGTTCTCCAATCGCGAGTACCTTGTCTTCCAATCAAGCAAACATTACGCTGATATTGGTGGATGTGACACAACGGACGCGTTCTTCCGATGAGATCGTAATGGACTTGCAAAAGCAATTGGAGCCAATCGCAGGACCAGAAATTAAAGTTAGCGCCGCTCAAGGGATGTCGACAGGATCTCCAATTGAAATGACTGTTCGCGGAGATGACCTGGATGTACTCAAAGACATTAGTAGCATTATTAAAGGTGAAGTAGAAAGCGTACCGGGAACCAGCAATGTTTCGACCAGCATGGAGGAATCCAGACAGGAATTCGAAGTGAAGGTAAATGCGGAGAAAGCAGGTCTGTACGGCTTGTCTACAGGACAAATTCTCTCCAGTGTACGTACTTCTTTCCAAGGTCAAACGGTAACGAAGTACCGCACAGGTGATGATGAGATTGACATTAAACTCAAACTGCCTGAAAATTATCAGGAAGATATCAATTACTTGAACAACTTGCGTATTTCCGCACCTGGTGGAGCGCAGATCGCTTTAAGCTCAGTTGCGACCATTAGCAGAGTGGATGTTCCGCTGACGATCAATCGTTCGAACCTGACGCGCGAAGTGAAAGTGACGAGCGATCTGGCAGGACGCGATCTTAATTCCGTATCCAAGGATATTCAAGCCAAAATCGATAAACTAAACCTTCCAGACGGATATAAGGTTCAATTTGGAGGACAAAGTGAGGATATGGCCGAGTCATTTGGTAGTCTTGGTCTAGCTATTATCCTCTCGGTCGTTTTGCTTTACATGGTAATGGCTGCACAGTTTGAATCTCTCTACAGTCCATTTATCATTATGTTCTCGGTTCCACCTACCATCACAGGCGTACTCCTGGGACTGCTTGTGACTGGAACGACAATCAGCGTATCGGTGTTTATCGGGTATATTCTATTGATTGGTCTGGTTGTGAATAACGCGATCGTACTGATCGACTATGTAAACCAATTACGTGCAAAAGGTTGGGAGCTGCACGACGCGATTCTTCATGCTGGACCGATTCGTCTGCGTCCGATTTTGATGACGACACTCACTACGATTCTGGCGATTGGACCACTCGCATTTGCAGGCGGTTCCGGTACAGAAACACAGGCGCCAATGGCTGTTACCGTTATTTTCGGTCTGAGCTTTGCTACTTTGATTACGTTGGTGCTGGTGCCAGTAGTGGCTTCGTGGTTTGATGACATGGGCAAGAAGTCTCGTTTGAGAAAGCAAAAAAGGAAAGAGAAAAAAGCAGAGAAAAAAGCAAAGAAAATCGCTCCCGCTTTGGAATCGTAAGACGTTTGTGGGATAAGGAGGGACAGTTTTATGAACATAAGTAAAAAACCCGTCATTTTGGCGTTACTCGCCATTACATTGGTGGCAGGGTGCTCCAACCCGCAAGCGGCAACCCCGCCTACGGAAAATGTGGAGACTGTAACACCCGTACAGGTAGAGACAGTAAAGACAGGGACAGTGAGCTCAGAAGCTGGAATCAGCGCCAAGCTTGCTCCGAGTGAAGAGGTTCAGGTTTCACCAAAAATGGGTGGAAAGATCACGTCACTACCTGTAAAGCTTGGACAACATGTGGAGAAAGGGCAGCTGCTGTTTAAGCTGGATGAAACCGAGCTGCAAAATACAGTAAGGCAGGCTGAAGCTGCACTGCGTGTAGCTCAAGCAAGCCTTAACCAAACAGGCAGCACCTCTGATCAAGGGCTGGTTCAGGCGAAAAATGGTTTGAAACAGGCGGAGACAGCGTTGGCAGATGCCAAGGTTAATCAGCAGCGTATGCAACAGCTGTTTAACCAGGGAGCTATTTCTGCTCAACAAATGGAGCAAGCAAACTCCCAGCTCACAACCGCTCAAACCTCTTATGAAAATGCCCAGCAGTCTTTGCAAGCTGCAGGGCAAAAAACAGGTCTGCAAGTATCTGAGGCATCTGTAAACCAATCGGCTGTAAGCTTGGCAAACGCACGCGAGCAGTTGGCAAATGCAACGGTAACAGCTCCGATCAGTGGGTTTGTTTCCAGCGTATCTGGTGCAGTGGGACAAATGTCCGGACAACAGCCTGTTGTTGTGATTGTGAATACCAATCCACTTTTAGTAAAAGCCAACTTGTCGGAAGCTGATATCACAAAGGTGAAGGTTGGTACAGTCGTTAAGGTGAATGTACAATCTACAGATAAAACGATCGAAGCAAAAGTAACGGCTGTCAGTCCCGTTATGGATTCCCAGTTAAAAGCGTATCCGATCGAAATTACGATTCCGAACCCGTCTAACGAGCTGAAGTCAGATATGGTAGTCAATGTAACATTCCCATCGACGACATCAGAATCAAGCAATGCAATTGTTATTTCACGCAAAGCTGTCTTTGATCGCGATGGAAAACGTTACGTCTTTAAGCTGGAGGGAGAGATTGCCAAGCTGACAGAAGTAACAACCGGTAAATCTTCTAGTGATTCGATTGAAATTACGAATGGACTCTCCGCAGGGGATCAGATCGTAGTAAAAGGTCAAACGCTCTTGCAGGATGGAAGCAAAACCAGTATCCAAAAGTAAGCAAATTGGCCAGTTCGAATATAGGAAAAGGGGCGGGGATTCTTTCCGCCTCTTTTTTATGCTCTCTTATGCTTGCCAAGCCTCAGATATCTCGTAAATGCAGAAAGTACTTTTACGAAGGTTACATAATAAATATTACGTAAACTAAATTGTCACGGATTTAAGACAAAGTGTCGGTGCTACTTTTGAAGTAGGGCAAGTTTCGATACAATAAGGAATATAGTGGATGAAACAATACGTCGGAGGTAATTATGACTGGAAACCTTTCCGTTTTTCTGGCTTTTGCAGCAGGCTTTCTCTCGTTTATCTCCCCATGCTGCTTGCCGTTGTATCCCTCTTTCTTGTCATATATCACGGGAGTGACCGTGGATGAAGTGAAGAAGGGAAGAGCTGTCTTTCAGAAACAAGCTCTCTTACATACGTTGTTTTTTATTGTAGGATTTTCCATTATCTTCATTGCATTAGGATTATCCACCTCGTGGATTGGCAGCTTGTTTGTCAATCAAAAGGACCTGATTCGCCAGTTAGGGGGAATTTTGCTGGTGATTATCGGTCTGGTTATGCTGCAAGTATTTAAAATGGATTGGATGATGCGTTCGTTCAAAGTCGATTTAAAATCTCGCCCATTAGGGTATACTGGGTCCATACTGGTTGGAATGACCTATGCAGCTGGCTGGACGCCTTGTGTTGGTCCCATTCTTTCCGGCATCATTGTCATGGGTGTGACGGATCCATCGCGTGCATTAACCTATACACTTGCGTACACACTAGGTTTTGCCATCCCGTTTTTCGTGATGACATTTTTCATCAGCAAGATCAGTGCGATCGTCAAGTATTCTGACCAGTTCATGAAGGTTGGCGGAGGGATCATGATTTTGTTTGGAGTACTCTTGTATACAGACAAACTGACTGATATCACCCGCGTGTTAATTCAATTATTCGGTGGCTTTACAGGATTTTAAGCAAGTAAAGCAGAGGTGACGACATGAAAAAGCTGTTGCTGGCAGCGCTGGTGGCTGTGGGTGTCGGATATGCTATCTGGGACCATCCACAGGAATCGGCAGCAGTCGTAGCAGATGTACAAAAGCCTGAGGTAGGATTTTCGGCTCCTCATTTTACGCTGACTGGTTTAGATAACCAAACCTACAAAGTGGAGGGAAAACGCAATAAGCCTGTGATCCTGAACTTCTGGGCTTCGTGGTGTGGTCCGTGCCGTATGGAGGCACCTGATTTGCAGAAGATCTATGAAAAGTACGGTGGACAGGTCGATCTGTATGGGGTTAATGTGACGAGTAACGATAGTCCTGAAGCTGCCACGGCTTTTGTACAGTCGTATAAGCTCACATTTCCTATCCCGATGGATGTGGCAGGAACCGTGTCAAACCGATACTTGATCCAGGCATTTCCTACCACTTATCTGATTGACACAAATGGTGTCGTTCGCAAAAAAATTATCGGAATGATTGATGCATCCACGCTAGAATTGGAAATTCGCAAGCTGCTGACGGAAAAGCCTGCTTCTTAAATGTGAAGAAGTCACCGGAAATCGTTTCTGGGTGGCTTTTTTTCTTGTCTACTCGTTTGCCCAAGGCCCATTTTCCGCTAAATCCCGGGTTTTGTATGTTTGCCTAAAGAGTGGGGTTATTCTCCTTCATAGACTGGAGTGAACCAGGGCAAAGGGAGGGAAACGGATGGCCAAGTCGAAAAAGGCGAAGAAGAAAAGTACGAAACAGCATCCGAATCAACAAAATTTAAAAATCGTAACATCATCTACTTGTCAAGTATGCAAGCAACAATGTGGGCGGGGGTTGGCGTATCTGGACCAAATGTCCCAGCCCGGTAAAATCGGATTCGGTGTTCCTTGTATCCTCACGAAGAAACAAACATAGCTTTGTTATCGGGAAGCAGCTGACAGCCCGATATTGAGGATAATCTCTCTGGCCATGGGATAGAGAGATTATTCATTTTTGTTCTTCTTGGGAGAACCGTAGAAAGGATTGAGGCGGGACAGGTGGAATAGTGAATAGGGAAGTGGAAGGAGAGAGGAGGCAAAGCATTTTGGACAAGCTAAAAGCGGCCCTGCGCGAGGCATACGGTCTTCATGCCCAACAAGTGGAACGGATTGCTTACGGATTATGGGAAGAAAGCTTTTCCGTTTGGACGAGGGAGAAACGGTACTACGTAAAACGTTTTTATGCAAAATGGCGGTTGCAAACACGCTATCCGGACATGCTGAAAGGGCTGGCATTAAGCCAAGAGCTACGTCAAAAAGGTTTTCCTGCACCGGCATTGATATTTACTTTAGATAAAGATTGGCTAGCAAACGTAGATAGAGAAACGTATCAGGTCAATGAATGGGTGGACGGATGTTGTTACCATCCCGGGGAGCTACAGGAAGATGAGGCGCGAGCCATGGGAGGTCTTTTGGCAAGGTTTCACTGTCAATTTGAAAGAGCTGAACCGTCTGCTAAAACGTTTCCATATGTTACTCCTGCGGCAGCTATACATACTTGTGAGGAGTTGCTCCTTCGCTACGAAAGTGTAAGGGGTGCCTTTCCTTCCTATGTGCGCTCCCTGCTAGCACAACAAATCCTTTTATTGAAATCATTGCCTTCAGACTTTACCGTGAACTTGCCTGCTGCAACTCTATCTGGCCCATGCTTTCATTCGTTTTGGGTAGAGCAAGTTATTTTTCAGCCAAACGGTCAAATCGCTGCACTTGTAGATTGGACAGATGGAGCAGGGAAACCGGGCTTGTGGGCACAGGATATTGTGACTGGCATCCATTTATCGGCTCTCAATGAGACTGCGATCATCGCGTTTTGTTCAGGATATCAAGATGAGAACCGATTGCCTTTGAATGAATGGAAAGCGGTTTTCGCCATGCTATGCTACGGGCATGTAGCCTCTACGAATTTTTTGGACAGCTGGCTGGTGAAGCATAATCGCCGGATGGAGCATTGGGAGAAGATCGCTAAAGAATGGACCTGCATAGTCCCACAGCGATTTGTTCGTTGGAGAGAACTCGAAGAAAAGGTGCTGGATGCGCTTTTTGTCCAAGTGGATGACCTAAGCTACTAACGTCCAATACACAAGTAAATAAAAAGACCGCTCTATGGCAGGTTTATGGGCCATGTATTATACTGGAGAGACGGAAATTTGAATGAGAAAGGAGCCAACTCATGCGCCCATTACAAATTTCACCTGATACGGCTGTTAAGCTGGCAGAAGCTCTCAACGTTCCTTTGGAGCGTCTCATGCATATGCCACAGCATATTCTCCTGCAAAAAATGATGGAGCTTGCCAAACAGGAGCAAGAAACAGCCGAAGGGGATTCATCAGACAATCAAGAATAAAACGTGGGGAGAAACCGTAGATACCATACATAAATAGGAGGTTGGCTTATGTCAACGAATGTGGCTCACAAATTTCGAACCGGATTAAAACCACAAGCTTTTGTGGACGGCATGACGAAAAATCAGGAAGCATACCAAAAATGGTCGGATGCGTTTACGTGGACAAACGAAGCGGACCGGGAGTTTTTCGCTTCTCTCGCTCATCGGGATGACCTGCGCTGCTTGATTCTGGCTGCTGATTGGTGCGGTGATGTTATACGTAATCTGCCAGTTGTGCTGCATGCATTAAAAGATACTGAGATGCCTGTCGAGATTTTTGTCATGGAAGATCATTTGGACCTGATGGATGAATTTTTGACGATGGGCGGTCGGGCGATCCCTGTTGTCATTTTTGCTGATACAGGTGGGCACGTACTTGCCAAATGGGGACCACGTCCAAAGCATGTACAAGAGGTGATGATTGCTTTCAAACAGCAAAACCCTGATCGCAATGCACCTGATTATGAAGAAAAAATCAAAGTAGCACGCGCTGAAATGCTGGAACAATACGGCGAAGGCACAGGCTATCAAGCTGTCATTGTAAGTGAGCTACGCGAATTGCTTTCCTCGATCTAAATTTATTAAAAAAGTGGGCGGAGCAGAGTCTCCGTCCGTTTTGTTGTACGGACCACAAGTTGTGAAGGAAAGGTTGAGAAGCATGCATTACTATGGAAACGAAACGATCATGTCCTTGGAGCAAGTACTGCGATTAAAAGCATCGGAAGTTCGCATTTTAGAGTGGGTACGTACGTATGAGTTTTTGGAAAACAGCTATGGCATCGATGAGTCTGTACCTTACTTTTTGGAGATAAAATGCGAGTCGGAAGCAGTGCGAATCAGAAAAAACCGCATACTGGAATTTCCAGAATTCTCCTGTGAGGAAGAGCGGTGTTTTCCCGATGTTGAGCAAGCAATTGGTGTCTTTCATGGATGGGCACAGGAAATTTTGAATAAACGTGCGAAGGAATAGACGGATTTCGTAGATTCTATTGACGCAATAAGCCAATCATGATAAATTAAAAGACGTCGCTTCTCACAGGTTGCGACCTCGCATGATTAGCTTGGGGAGATAGTGAAGTGGCTAAACACGGCAGACTGTAAATCTGCTCCCTCCGGGTTCGGCGGTTCGAATCCGTCTCTCCCCACCATTGATTTTCTATGAAAATTGTGCTAGACTAGCTTTACAAAATGCCGGTGTGGCGGAATGGCAGACGCGCGCGACTCAAAATCGTGAGGGAAACCGTGGGGGTTCAAGTCCCTTCACCGGCACCATATTAATAAGCAAAGCTCATTAGAGATATTCTCTATTGAGCTTTTTTGTATTTTCAAGACTTTTTAGCTGTATTCGAGTAACGAGGTGTTTCATTTTATATTGCATCGTAATCTACTGTTTGAACAGGATTCGTGGTACCTACGATCATTAGGACCGTGGTCTATTTTAATGGGAATTAATCGAATCGGAATCGGAGTAAGTTCGAGCAAGGACGCGATTGTGCGAAAATATGTATTATGATCAGAGATTAAGGCAGTTGGAATGAGGAAAGACCATATTAGGAGGTAACGGCATGACACAAGAATTGGAGCTATAGGGTCTGTCAAGATTTTTGTGTAAACTCAATCAACCGATATATGAAAAGGTTTCATCCCCCTAATTAGGACATCTTTTTTGGAGCCAACAGGGTCAAGGGCGTAAGGCGAAGCGAACCCTTGCCGCGTTGGTGTAGAGAAAGACAATCCCTTCGGGGATGAAGCCTTCCTTTTTTTAGCGGATGTGTGGTCGTACGCGCTCCTCAAAGAAAACAGACAACTGCATGAGAATCTGTCCCCAATTGTGGACTCGGCCCGTCCATTTTCGTAAGACATCCATGGTTACGAGATATAACATCTTAAGAAGGGCATCGTCTGTGGGAAACATGGC
>NZ_JAWRXI010000157.1:0-276 GCF_046535075.1 Brevibacillus sp. SIMBA_040 | reverse complement strand
ATGGAGTGCAAAACAAAAAAGCCGCTTAATTGAGTCATTATTAATGAATATTCCATTACCAATTTTTTATATGGATGGCAGTAGGATGCCTTGGAAAATTATTGATGGCCTGCAAAGACTAACTGTTCTAGATGAATTCATGAATAAGAACTTATTTGCACTTTCAGATTTGCAATATCAATTTGATATTGAAGGCCTTTATTTCAATGATCTCCCTTTTTCATACCAACGTAAAATCAGAACCTTTGTTATAGAGGCTTATGTAATTAATCCAGG
>NZ_JAWRXI010000156.1:0-276 GCF_046535075.1 Brevibacillus sp. SIMBA_040 | reverse complement strand
AGGGGCAACGCGATCAGGTTCTGCAGGGCCAGGTCGGCGAGATCGAAGACGCTGGTTTCGACTTGGCCCGGGACGGTGAAGGTGCCCCAAACCACCAGGCTCTGGACCACGATCTCCAGCTTGTCCAGCATCAGGTTGGCGGCGTCGGGATGGGCCTTGAGCATTTCAGCTTTCAAGGTATCGAGGGCGTACTGGCGGATGGGCGCGATACCGTCCTGGTACTGTTTGCCGGCATTCAGGCTGTGCAGGGCAGCCAGGTCCTTGAAGTGGCGTGAG
>NZ_JAWRXI010000155.1:0-277 GCF_046535075.1 Brevibacillus sp. SIMBA_040 | reverse complement strand
GGTCGCATGGACTGCCGGCACAAGACCGAGGACGAACAGTGCGGCCGCAGCACGGCGGACCGTTGAATACATCAAACGATTCATTTGGCAGGCTTCCGAGATAACATCGAAGTCACCGGTGTCGCACCGGCATCGGGATGCGTGACTTTAGTGCCTGCCGATGCGTGTACCAAATGGTTATTTTTTCGATAGATATCTGATCGTGAGATATGCCACTGCCATACGTGCCGGATGCCTCCGGCCATGCGCCTTGCCGTCGAAATCGCTGCAGCTCGAC
>NZ_JAWRXI010000154.1:0-277 GCF_046535075.1 Brevibacillus sp. SIMBA_040 | reverse complement strand
AATAGACATTCCTATCGTAAAGTGTCGTTTGCCACTCGCTTTTGTTTACACAAGGAGGCAATATAATTGCACCTGACATTCTAGCTTCATGGACATAAACTTCAGTACGGTAAAACCCACCTCCATTGTTGATCGCTGCAACCATAAATTCTATCGGATAGTAAACTTTGAGGTAAAGGCTTTGGTAACTCTCAACCGCATAGGATGCAGAATGTGCTTTACAAAAAGAGTAACCCGCAAAAGACTCAATCTGCCGATAAACCTCCGTACTTAAATT
>NZ_JAWRXI010000153.1:0-277 GCF_046535075.1 Brevibacillus sp. SIMBA_040 | reverse complement strand
CTCCGCAGTCGTTGTAGAGCGTTATCACCCAGTCGTCGACGTTAACGGTCATCAGCCCGCAATAGATCTCATCCCAAGTGGCGTTTGTAATTCTGCGTATTGAGCGTGAAATCGTGGGGGCATCGCGCAGCACTACGTAGATCTCCCGAGCGGTGAGCATTTTTTTATCTGACATGGCGCCTCTCTCGGCCTGCGGATCTCAAACACAACAGCGTACTTCACCTTGCACAGAAATTATTTGTCCCTTTTCAGTGTGACGAAATGCCGAAGCCATAAG
>NZ_JAWRXI010000152.1:0-277 GCF_046535075.1 Brevibacillus sp. SIMBA_040 | reverse complement strand
CTCCAACTAGCAATGCTAAGGGCAAGACTGAAAGTAACATCCTTACAGCTAAAGCACTGTCCTCAGAGGGCCTATCAGCCAGGAAGATTGCTCTAGCTATGGGTGTAAGTAACTTCACTGTATCCAAATGGCTGAAATCATAAGCCATTCACTGTGAGGTTTTCCTTAGAGAGTCTTAAGAGAAATCTCACACTTTGACCTTCAATATTTAAGATCAAGAGCAACGTCAGCAAGCTGACAAAGAGCACGCATTAAAGAAGAATCAAAAGCAGAGCAC
>NZ_JAWRXI010000151.1:0-277 GCF_046535075.1 Brevibacillus sp. SIMBA_040 | reverse complement strand
CTCAGTCAGTGGGTGTTTGCCACCACAGCTCCAAACGACGGGGCGCTTCAACGACACGTCGCGGCTGTATCGGAGCGGCGTGTGAAGGCTGGCCAGTTCCCCGTGGCAGTGCTCGGGTGGGAGTCGATCGTTGGCCTGCTTTCGTCCCATCCCACGGTCGTCGAGGAATTCTACCCAGAACGATCTAGCGCGATCCAACAGCTCTTAGGTGCACTGGCTGAAAAGACTGCCGCGGCTCCCGACTGGGCGGAAGTCTCCTTCACATCGCTGCGCGATC
>NZ_JAWRXI010000150.1:0-277 GCF_046535075.1 Brevibacillus sp. SIMBA_040 | reverse complement strand
GATTGATCTGGTTACCGACCATCGTGCGATATCCGATGGCCAGTTTCCGTGCTTTCCCACGTGAGACTCGCGACAGCGTCCAAAACCCATTTCGCGCACGCGACCGTCAAGCTTGAAGCGAAATACCCATGAGCGCGCAGAGTCGATACAATTGTCGCTCCGTCGTATTGCCCTCCTTTCCTACCCACAAGGCCCAGCTCGCCCCCCATGTTTCATGGGGAGATTGTGGGGAGCCGTCGCAGAAGTCGTAAGCGCGCCCCGTAAGCGCGCCGTCAAC